>PKWH01000218.1:255-10547 GCA_003131985.1 Acidobacteriota bacterium
AAAGAGCCAAAAAGTTCCCGGATCTCTGCGGAGTCCCCGGCGGTGATTCGTGCGAGCAGGTTGGGCCGAAGGAATTTTGACGCGATCGAAAATTTCTTGAAAGCAAATGCGACACGGTGAGCCGCGTCTTACGTGCGGGGATTAGGGAGTGGGATCGGGGACGACTTCGAGGGTGCTTTCTGTGGCGAGATAGGCGTCTACTTTGACGGAGTCGACTTGGCCCTTATAGACATATTTGGCGGAGCCGACGAGTTCGCCGGGGATGCCTACGTCTTTGCCGGCGCCGATGGTTTTAAAGACGCTGCGTCCGGCAGGGACTGTGAACGCGATCGATACCGGACTAAGATGCGAACTCGAAACGGGATTAACAACGAGGACGCCGGGGATATCGCGGTCGGATGTGTTGGTGAAACTGTAGGATTCCTTGGGGCGTTGGTATTTCTGATCTGTATCCACAGCGAAGATTTTGAAGTTGCTGAAATCGTGGCGGCGATAGTAGCGGTGGCCGTGGCGTTCCCAGTAAAGCTCGGCGGATTTAGGCAGCCAGAGCTGCAGATTATGAGAGTGAAATTGGACCTCGCCATACTCGATGGAAAGACGCTCACGAGTCAGCTGCATCTCTTTAACCGGCTGGACCAAATCGGTTTCCAAGCGCAACACCTGGTAGGTGCCAGCGTCGATCCATGCGCGGCCTTTTAGGGCAACGGAATAGTAATTGCCTCCAATGTTATACGCGCGGATTCGATTTAGACGATCCGGGCGCTGTTCGAAACGAACCTGCCAGGCGGGATGTCCGTTCCACTGACCGAGGCCTTCGCATGAGAGCTTGAAGTCGGGCTGCATCTGAGGGTGAAAAATTGCGGCCATAACCGGTAATCCGGTCGTAGCGATTCCTGCAGGAAATTGAGCGGGATTGGTGTTTCCATTGCGATACTCGTCCAACTGAAATCCCTGGAAAGTATCCTGGGAGACTAGGACAACGTACTCGAAAGATCGAGTCTCGCGGGAGCGAAGCACGCCTGCTTTATCCACACTGAAGTGGGTGACGTGCTCGGTGGCACTGAATTTTTCGAGGTTGCTGACGAGTTGAGTCATGCGCTCGCCTACACCGTGTAGAACTACGGGCAGATCACATGACACGCCGGGTGAAACGGCGGGGACGACTTCATCGATGCCGGGCGGGACGGGGAAAGCCGCGTTTTCGTTGGCAGCAGCGAAGGGTGGTGCAGAAGGGGTATTCGCGGAAGTATCAGGTCTCATGACCAAGAACATGGTCTGGAGGCCGTGTCCGAGCTTGAGTTCGACGAGTTGCTTTACGGAGACGAAACCAGGAGCATTTGCCTCGACAGAATAGCTTCCGGGAGTGAGGCCGGAAAAGATGGTCTCACCTTCGGAACCGGTCGGCTTTCCAGCAACGCCGGAGCCTTCAGCGGTTGCGACGCGCAGACTCGACAAACCGCTGAATGCAGAGTCGTCAGGAAGACGCAGGCAAATTTTCAGGGAAGGCGAGGTTGTGTTGGAAGCATGCGTGGCGACGGAGTTTCCTTTGGAACTTTGCTGCGCCGGCAGGACACCGCAGACCAAAAACACGGATAGAGTGAGTACCAGACGGGAAACAATGCGAACACGAGGCATAACTGCCTCCGGGGCATTAGTTCTACGTATGAAGGTCAAAAACCAGGTTGCCACGGCACCTCTACGGGAACGTCGACAAAAGCTTGACGCGATTTTCACCTATGTGTGAGAAAGATGCAATCAATATCGCGAGCTCGTGCTGGATGGTGCGTCACCTTGAATCGTTCAGAGCGAGGGACTCAGGCACGACTGCGCCACCAGAGTAAAGACGTGGGGAGGCGAGCTAGAGCCACAAGTGCCAGCCGCACAGGAACAGCGCGCGGAGAGCACTTGTAGCAGCACGAACAGGTAATTTCCGAAAAGCTGCGGCACGCATATATGCACGGTGGAAGATTGCTGGGCAGCGTGGGCGACGGAGCGAAATTAAGCTCTGCGTACCAGCCAGACGATCAAGCAGATAATCAATAACGTTCCAACCAGTCCGTATCCAAACATTGTAGCCTCCAGTGAGTGCGGGATCCTCATATTCAGGATCACAGTGGAGTCCAGTTTGAACCAGCTGCGCGGAGGTGTCTGTTCAATTTGGCACATAATGCGGATAATTCCGGGCAGTGAATTTGACGAGCCCATTCTTGGCGGGGTGAACCAGTGAGGTTTCGAGATCGTATCATTGGGGCGGTGCTTGTCGTGGTGGTGGTGACGGCGCAAGTTCGCTGGATGGGAAGTGCCAGTACTCTGCTCAGCGTAGGGTTGATCATCGCTTATCTGTTCTGGATAGCGGGCCGCTGGAAAAACGAGCCTACTGCGGTGCTTCCGATGTATCTGATCGCGATTGCGGTGCAGTGCGCGCATTTCATGGAAGAATATCTGACCGGGTTCCAGCGTGAGTTTCCAAAACTGATGGGATATGAGTGGAGCGATGCGCGTTTCGTAGCGTTCAACATGGTGTGGCTGGCGATGTTTGTGCTGGCGGCGCTGGGCGTGTACCGGCGAGTTTCGCTGGCTTATCTGGTGGTTCTTTTCCTCGCGCTGGCCGGAGGGGTCGGAAATGGCGCGGGACATCTGCTGTTGAGCGCGATGCGCGGCGGGTATTTTCCGGGATTGGCTACGGCGCCGCTTTGCTTGTTGGCCGGCATCGGATTGCTGATCAAGCTGTTCGGCGGGACGCGAGTGCGAGAGTGAAATTGGAAAAAAACAAGGTTATCGCGGCGGCGGGGTCATTGTGGCTGATCGTCGCGGTGGCGATTGTGTGCCGCGTTGGGTATGCGTACGTGCAGGTACGCGAAATTTCGGTGGAGGCGCTAGCGGCGGTGCCGTTCGAGCAGGAGACGGGGAACATTGCGATGGCGCTGGCAATGGGCAAGGGATACAGCTCTCCGATGCGGAGCGACACTGGGGCGACGGCGTGGCTTGCGCCGGTGTATCCGCTGATGCTGGCGGGGATTTTTTGCGTGTTCGGCGTGTTTACGCTGCACGCGTTTTATGCTGCGGCGGCGTTGAACATAATTTTTTCGGCGGCGACTTGCGTGCCGATTTATTTTGCGGGCAGGCGAATCGCGGGAATCGGAGCGGCGAGTGTGGCGGCGTGGTTGTGGGCGTTGTTCCCAAACGCGATCGTGATTCCCTTTCAGTGGATTTGGGATACGTCGCTGACGGCGCTGCTTGCGGCGACGATTCTTTGGGCGACGTTGGCGCTGGCCGAATCGCGTCGGATGCGCGATTGGTGCGGGTACGGATTTCTGTGGGGCTTTACTTTGCTGACGAATCCGGCGCTCGGCGTGGCGCTGCCATTTTTGTTGGGCTGGGCCGTTTACCGCGAGCGACGCGACGTGCGCGGAAGCGGAGCCAGCGGGCGATTCGCGAGGCCAGCGACCGCGCTGGGGATCGCGATTCTGTGCTGCGTTCCGTGGACTGTGCGGAACTACGCGGAGTTCCACCGATTCATTCCGCTGCGGTCAAACTTTCCATTCGAGCTGTGGATCGGCAACAACGAGGTGTTTGACGACCGCTCGCCGAACGTCAATGCGCGGGTGACGCGNNACGAGATGGAGGTTCATGTCTTTTTGGGTGGGGTCATTTCGTCCGGTGGAGGATTTTGAGAATGCGGATTCGGCTTGGATTCGAGCGATCTTAGCGTTGAATTTGCTGACGGCGATTGGCGGCGCGATTGGAATTGTTGTCTTGTGGCGGGCGCGAAGTACTGGTGCATTTCCGGCTGCGGTGTTCGTCGTAGTCGTCCCGCTGGTGTATTACGCGACGCATGCTTCGCTGCGTTACCGGCATCCGATCGATCCCATTTTGTTGATACTGACGGCGGTTACGTTAACCGGCGTGAAGCGGCCAGAGGTTATTGGCACGCGCGTAGATTCCGGACGAAAATCTCCGATCTCCGGCTGAGAATCGCAAAGAGCGGGGCGATACTGGGCTACTCGATTCTCAGGGCAGTCATGGGCGAAATGGAGGCTGCGCGGTTGGCGGGAATTATGGCGGCGAAGAAGGAGCAGACGGCGAGCGCGCCGGCAGCCACGGCCAACGCGAGCGGATCCCAGGAGGAAACGCCGTATAGCTGAGATGAGATCAAGCGGCCAGCGCCGATGGCGAGGGGCAGGCCCAAGAGCAGGCCAATCAAGACGCGCTTGAACGCGCCGCGAAGGATCAGTTGAAGGACGTTCGAGCGGTCAGCGCCGAGCGCCATGCGAATGCCGATTTCGTTGGTGCGCTGCGCGACGGTGTAGGCGGTGACGCCGTAGAGTCCGATAGCAGCGAGCACAAGAGCCACGAGCCCGAACAAGCTAGCGAGGCTGGCAACGGCGCGCTCCTGATCGAATGAGAGAGCAACTTCCTGCTGCATGGTGCGGATGCTGATGATCGTCAGGTTGGGATCCAAGTCGCCAAGCGTTCTGGTGATCTGGGGTTCGAGGACGCCAGTGGGAACGTCGGTCACCAGCATAATTCCGCCGACAAAGTGAGAGCGCAGCTCGACTCTGGTCATTACGTTGTCCTTGTAATTGACATTCTGAGCGAGGGGCACGTAGAACATCGCGTGCGCCGGCTTGTCCAAGTCGTAGCCTGCAAACTTCGCGTCGCGCACTACGCCGATGATGCGGAAAGTGGCGGCATTCTGAGGCAAGTCGAGGCCGAAGTGTTGCTCAAGCGGGTCTTCGCCCGACTTGAAGAAACGTTTGACGAAGGCTTCGTTGACGATGGCCACCGGGGCGGTGGTTTCGTTGTCGGCTGAAGTGAAGGCGCGGCCGCGCAAAATCGGGATGCCGAAATTCCGCAGATAGTTGGCGCTGACGCGATCCCACGACGCCTCCGATTCGTCGCCCATGGTGGGAGCAGGATGGCCTGATACGAGAACGAACTCGCCCCAATTGTTGGTGAGGGGATTGTAAAGCGCCAGACCAGAACCCGTCACTCCAGGGAATTGATTTAACCTTTCTTCAAGCTGGCGATACAGCGCCTCTAGCTGGGGCAGCGTGTAAGTGGCGGGGGGATCCTGCAGGGCCACCAGCACACGGCCTTGCAGTTGATATCCGAAATCCTGGTGTTCGAGCTTGTTCAGGCTTCGCGCAAGCATGGTGGCACCGGCGACGAGAACGACCGAGAGAGTGGCTTGCACGATCAGCAAACCGGTGCGGGCAAAAGAGGAATGATCGCCTGTGCTGCGGCCCGAGCCGCGCAACGCTTCGGCAGGATTGGTAAGAGTCGCGAACCATGCTGGAGCGGCGCCGAATATGACTCCGGTTACGAGCGCTAAACCGAAAGCGAAGGCCAATACGATGAGCGATGGCGCGGCGCTGATGGGAAGGAAATGCGCGCTGTGGAAGGCCAGCGCAAGCAACAGGCGCGCGGCTGCGATTGCGACGAGAAGTCCAGCTATGCCGCCAGCGACAGCGAGCAGTACGCTTTCAGTGAGAGCTTGCATGATAATTTCGCGTCGCGTGGCACCCAAGGCCAAGCGTATGGCGGTTTGTCCGCGACGGGTGACCGCGCGGGCAAGCAGCAGATTGGCGACATTGGCGCACACGATCAGGAGCACGAGGCCGCAAACGGCTAGAAGAATCTGCAGGCTGCGCCCATAGTTTTCCTTCATCTCCGCGACACCCGCACCGGCGGGGACGACGTTGATGAACTGCTTGGGGAGCATTCGAATCACGTCGGGCATCCAGTTGGCAGGGTAGCCGGAATCGTTTTGCATCCATTGACGCAGGATTCCAGTGAGACGAGGAGACATCCCGGCAACGGAAGCTCCCGGGCGCAAGCGGCCGATCACGCGCAACCATGCGGAGATAGACTGATTCAAGAGTGCTCCGTCACCATTAATGACGGGCTCCTGATGTAGCGGGATCCAGATGTCGGGCGGGTCGCCGCGCAGAGTTTCGCCGAAAAATCCAGGAGGAGCGACGCCGATCACGGTAAAGGGATGGCCCTCCACGACGAAGCTTGAACCTACTACAGAGGGATCGCCACCATAGGTGGTTTGCCACACTCGGTGGCTGAGTACGGCTACAGGCTTAGCGGCGGGCCTATCGTCATCGGGCGTAAACATGCGGCCGCCGAATGCGCCTACTCCGAGCGTCTGAAAATAATTCCCTGTGACGTATTCTGAGCGCAAAGGTCTGGCGGCGGATTCGACGCCTTGACGCCGCACGCTCAAGCGCGCACCGCCGGCCTGGAAAGCAGCGACCTCCTCGAACTCCGGTGTTTCGGCCTTCAGCCGCTGGTACAAAGGAAACGAATACATTCCCCAGAGGTCCTGAGGACCGCCTTCCACGCAGCAATCGTCGCCTTCGCCGATTCGGTAGAGTTTTCCAGGATCAGAGACGGGCAAGGAGCGGAGCATCACCGCGTGGATCAACGTAAACATCGCGGTGGTTCCACCAATTCCCAGGGCCAGCGTGAGGATGGCCGTGGCAGTAAAAACGGGCGACAGCCGGAACTGCCGCAGGGCGTAGCGAAGATTGCCAATCAAGTTTTGCATTCGGGCCTCTGCGGTACTGTACGCAGTCAGGCAGCTGTAAGTTCCCAACTCTCCCTGGTTGGCGTTGACTTGAGTGGGTCACTGTCCTAGTATCCGCAGCAGAATACAGCGAAGAAATTGAGGAATAGTGAATGAGCGATTGGGAATATATACACGCACATGCTGCGGAGATGTTGACGCGGCTGCATCAGTTCACGATTGCGAAGCAGCAGACGGATGGGCACGTGACTTTTGCGATTACGGTGAAGGAGTTTGCGGTGCCGCCGCCAGGGCAGCGCGCGCGGTTTTATGCCGAGGCGGATAAGCCGGTGAACCAGAAGACGGCTCCGTTTGTGCCATGCGGCTGGGGCGATTCGTTGGCTGCGGCGCTGGGAGATTGCGTGAAGCTGATCCAGAATTTTCCGTATGAGGGAGCGGGGGGCGTGGCGTCTTGATCGTTCACTTTTCAAAACGAACTTTGGAGCCGGGAATGGCCGCGCTGGAAATGAAAGGCAGCATTCACGCTGGAGCGGAATGCGCGCGGTTGGAGAAAGAACTGGATGAGATCATCGCGGCGCGCGAGACGCGAGTGATTTTTGACATGGCGGGCGTGACGCATATCGACAGCGCGGCAATTGGAACGATCGTAAGGTGCTTGACCAAGTTGAAGAAGGCCGGCGGGAAACTGCGGATAGCTACGGCGCAACCGATGATTCAATACAGTTTGAAAATGACGAAGCTGGACACGCTGATCGAGATGTTTCCCACCGTAGATCAGGCGGCAGAAGGTTTTGTAGCGCCGGGCACAAGCACCGGTTAATTGGTCAGACATGCTTGCGGCCCACCGCGGTTTTTCGTTATCAGCCAACCCGACTGCACATCCAGTGCTATGCGTTTCCTGCGCCGAAGTACGAAGATCACGGCTTCATGTTACGAAAGCTCGGAGAGATAGGCGCGGGGAGCGAAGGCTCGTTCGCCGACGAACTGGCCCCCGAGGATTCGGACAGTACAGCCGAGGGCTGCGTTGCTTGCGTCGAGGATTTTCACTTTCGTACCGCAGCTGACCAAGAGAAGCTTTTCGTCGGCGACGAGAAGAGAAATTCCGAGATCGTCGCTGGCCGCCTCGCAAGAGCACATTTCATCAAGAATTTTCTCAGTGATCGGGAGCAGCACATAGTTGCGGCCTGCTTCGTCGTGGATCGTTGCGACCTGTCCGACCCATTCAGAGCGAGGCTCAGGAACACCTGGCTGCTTAGGGCCAGGAGGAGAAGGAAGCTTGGCAGCAGCTTCCGACGGAGTCCTTTCTACTGCTGCGATGAAACGGTAGCCGCGGCGCGGAAGGGTTTCGATGAAACGCGGGTGCTTGTGCGAATCGCAGAGGGCGCGGCGGAGCGTCTGTATCGCTGCATTCACGCCGTGCTCGAAATCGACGAAGGTGTCGGCAGGCCAGAGGCGGCTCTGCAACTCCTTCCGAGTAAGCAGTTCGCCGGGCTGTTCGAGAAGAAGGGCGAGAATCTGGAAGGGGCGGCCGGCGAGATGGACCTTCGTACCGTGTTTGCGAAGCTCGCCCGTACGAAGATCAACTTGGTAGGCGTCGAAGCAAAGCCTACTCTCGGACGGAAGTTCGTCGCGCATTAGAGAAGCCGGGGAAGCGGAGTGTACCGCGGGAGTGGCCGGAACTCAAGGCAACGTGCGCAGACGCTCTTAAGTGTTGTAATTTCAGCGAGTTACGGATTCCCCCTCGCTTTACCCACAAAGTACCTTCCGTGCATTGAACCATTTATCGTTTGGGATGAAACTGCGCGTGCAATGAGGAACGAAATGAAAAATTCGAACTCAAAAATTCAAGAAAAGAAGGAGACGACGATGAAAATGACGACTGTGGTGAAGGCTTCGATGTTGACAGCAGCTCTGGGACTGGCGTGCTTGCTGCCGGCGACGGCGCGAGCGCAATCTGACGCAATGCCTGACGAGTTCGCGTTCGTGGACACAACGCCTGCTGCGCAGCCCGTCGTGGCGATACAAGCGGCCAATTTTGAGGGCAAGATTTCGCTGCCTTATGGCGTGAATTGCGCAGGCAAGAATCTGAAGGCGGGAGAGTATTTGGTTTCGGTGAAATCGGAGGGATCGAGCCGAGTGGTGGCGATCCACGGGCGCGGCGAGAACGTGAACATGCGCGTGCGTGAAGTCCGAGTGAATCAAGCGGCGAGTCACAGCGCGTTGCTGGTCCGGAAGTCGGGTGAAGGACGCAAGGTGGAAGCGGTTTATGTCGAAGGGCTTGGCGCGACGTTGTACCTGAACCCAAACACGAACCGAAGCGCCGCCGGAGTGGAACGGCTGCCGATCTCGTAGTTGGCAGACTGTGTGACGCCCCGTCGTGACCGATGCCGACGGGGCGTTGGTGTTTATGGAGGCAGTAAAACCCTCAAGAATTCCCGACCCCCTGCAGCTCTTGACGTTACTCCTGGACGGAAGAATCCCGCGGCCGACAATGCTGATCGGAAACATGTCTAACTGCGGAGTGGGGCTTGAATCAGCCGCGGTGCAGATCTTGGCTGATGATGCGCTTGAACTCAGGATCGTCGTGGATACAGGCGAGGTCACTGTCGCGAGCGGCCCAGTCCGGGTTGCTGAAGCCGGATTCGACAGCGCGACGGAACATGAGCAGCGCCTCTTCTTTCATTTCGACAATTCCGTAGGTGCATGCGGCGTTGTAAAGAGTATTGGGGTCCTTCGGGCGCAGGGCGACAGTTTTCTCCAATTCGCTGACGGCTTCGCGGACCCTCTTCAGCGCGCCAAATTGCACCGCCAGCAAGCTGCGGGCTCGAACGTCCTCGGGCACCAGTTCGATCTGTTGTTGCAGGGCGACCACGGCCTTTTCCCTCATCTTTCGTGAGGCTTCGGCGTCTCCCAGCGCCTGGAAACAATTCACCAGCGGAGGATAGACGTTGTAATCATCACCGGCAGCTTCCAGGGCACGATCCGACAGCTCGGCGACTTCCTGGTATCGCCCCGAAGCGAAATAGGCTCGAAGCAGCACGCTATACGCGCCTTCGCAATCCGGCTTGCGATCGACGGCTCGCTTAGCCCATTCGACGGCATCGTCGTATTTGTTCTGCGCGTAGAAGATTCGAGCCCGGGCGGCAAGCGCTTCCGCGAGTTGCGGTTCCAGCGCAATCGCACGATCCGCGGCGAGCGTGCCTTTCTCGATCGAACGGGGATCCTTGCCGTGCAGCTCATATTGCATGCCGCAAACTTGCGCGATCCCGGCATGGGCGAGCGAGAAATCCGGATCGAGCCGGATGGCGTGTTCGAACATCTGCATGGCAAACTCAAGATTCTCGCGTCGCGCGTAGCTGCGGCCACGGAGCAGGTAGTCGTAAGCCTGGAGATTCTCCGTCGGCTTCCGCGCCATGGTCTTTTCTTCTTGAGGAGAAAGCGTGATGCGCAACGCCTGAGCGATGCTGCGGGCGATTTCCTCCTGCACGTCAAACACATCCTTCAATTCCCGGTCGTATCGTTCCGCCCACAGTGGGAAATCGGTGGTTGCGTCCACGAGTTGAGCGTTAATGCGCAGGCGGTTCCCGGCCCGGCGCAAGGTGCCTCCCAGGATGTATCCGGCATTCAGGTCCTGACCAATCTGTTTCGCGGTGGCAGGCTTGTCGCGATACGGAAGAATTGTGGCGCGGGGAAACACCTGGAGTCCTTTGATTTTCAGAAGTTCGGTGATGATGTCTTCGGTCATCCCGTCGCG
>PKWH01000355.1:0-1276 GCA_003131985.1 Acidobacteriota bacterium
GCGGAACGCGAGACTTTTTCGACCGCCAGCCGGAGATGAGGGCAGCGGCGAATCCGGAAAGGCATTTGCTGGGGCAGGAGTTGGGCGAACATATTGCGACGGCGCTGGACAGGCTATCTCCGCGGGAGCGAATGGTGTTTGAGATGAAGCATTATCAAGGACTGAAGTTGCGAGCTATAGGGGACATGCTGGGAACTTCGGAAGAGACGGTGAAGAATTCGCTTTTCCGCGCAACTCGAAAGTTGCGCGCCAGCCTGGACGGGATGCGGTAAGCTTCACAAGTTTGATACGCGAGGATGAAGAGAATGCAGCAGGAGCAGCACGGAAACAAATCGGCTGAGACGTGCGAGGGATTTGGACCTCGCTGGACGCTTTTTGCCGCAGGCGAACTGGATGCGGCGGAAATCGCCGAAATGAACGAACATCTTTTGCACTGCGCGAATTGCAACGCAACGCTGGCGCAAGAGAATGCGCTGCTCGCACTACTTTCCACGAATCGCACGGAGCCGGACGCGGCGTTACTGGCCGGATGCCGAGCAAGTCTTGAAGATGCTCTGGATCAGGAAGAGGAGCACGGTTGGTTGCGGCGGGCAATCAGCACATGGATGCCCGGGAGTTGGATTTCACCGGCGCCGGCTTGGAGCGCTGCTTTGCTTCTCTTGATCGGGTTTTCGGTAGGAATTCTTGGACCCAGGTTTTTGAGGCATTCTCCGGCTCCGAACAGCGCCGGCCAGCCTGGGATTTCGAGTTCGGCGAGCACGCTTACGGCAGTCGCAAATCCCGATGATCCCGCGAGTTCTTCTTTGAGTACGCTGGATCTTCATACGGCCAACTTTGCCGGGATGAATGTGTTTCCTTCAAGGAACAATGAGCCGCCACAAGTAGAGCTGCAGCTTAATACCCGGCAGCCGATCACGGTGCAGGGAACTGTAAATGACGACGAAGTGAAAAGCGTTCTGCTTTACTTCCTGCACAACAGCCAGCGTTTCGACGCGGATGCGCGTATGAACGCGGTCGAGCTGCTTCGCGCTCGCAACAATGATGCGGACGTTCGCGCAGCGCTGTGCCAGACTGTTCACACAGACCAAAACGCCGCGGTGCGGCTGAAAGCGCTAGAAGCGCTGGACGGCGCGGAGCCGCAGGACATCATCCGACAGACGCTGCTCGATGCGCTCGTTGACGATCACAATCCGGGGGTACGTGTGGAAGCAATCAACGCGTTGCGCGAGATGGCAGCGAAGGGGCAAGTGGACTCCGACGACCACCTGCTTGCCGT
>PKWH01000355.1:1293-12895 GCA_003131985.1 Acidobacteriota bacterium
CGCTATCGGAAAATACCTCAGTGCACTCCCCGCTCGTTCTCTCGCCCGTGCGTCCGTTTTTCTTTTGATGATTTTTGTCTGCCTCCCCGCGTTTGCCAATGCGGCTGCGGGTGGCAAGGGAAATCAGAAACCGGAAACGTTTCGCTCCGGCCCGCGGCTCAAGTCCGATTTAAGGGGTGAAATCCCAACCCAGGACGGCCGGCGAATTCATCTCGTGCTCGATCTCGGCAACATCGTGATTCACACGCAGAATTCGGGCAAAGTGGATTACACGGTTCATCTGGAGACTGATGCTTCGCAGAAAGACGCGAAAGAACTGCTGAAAAGCTTTTCCATTACTGCGCGCGAGACTCCTGAAGGGATTTATTTCAGAGGACAGACTTCGCGCCAGTCCAGCGGACGGCTGTGGGTAACCGTGACGGTAAACGTTCCGAAGAGCTACAGCTTGGAGCTTTCCACGGGCGGCGGGAATATCGATAGCGACGACGTTGACGGAACCGAGACAGTTTTGACTTCCGGCGGCAACATTAAAGCAGGAAGTGTTAGCGGCAAGGCACGGCTGGTGACTGGCGGCGGACACATCACGGTGAAGAACGTCGCTGGAGGATTGTTCGCGAACACAGGCGGCGGCCATATCACAACCGGTGCAGTCTCCGGCGGCGCGACGCTGCATACCAGCGGAGGGCACATTCGCATGGCTTCTGTTGACGGCCTGGCCAAATTGAGCACGGGCGGCGGAAACGTGACGGTGGAACACTCCGGAAGCGAGCTGAATGCGGAGACAACCGGCGGGCAAATCGAGGTGGGCGAAACGACCGGTCTGGTGCGCGCAAAGACGGGCGGAGGCGGGATTCGCGTGGTACGCGTGTCCGGCCCAACGGATCTGGAAACTGTAGGCGGCAGCATTTATCTGACGCAGGTGGACAGCGCGGTGAAAGCTTCGACGGGAGCTGGGCTGATAACGGCGTGGTTTGTTGCGCCGGTGAAATCGCCGAGCCAGTGCCAGCTGCAATCGAACGATGGCGATATCGTGGTGTATATCCCGCGGCAATTGCCGGTGACGATTGACGCCCAAGTGCAGTCAGGCGATGAGCATCGCGTGATTGTGGATCCTGCGTTTCAACTGAAAATGAGTTACGACGCCGCCTCGAACGGCGGGCATTCGGTACGTGCCGAGGGTCCGCTGAACGGCGGAGGAGAGATTCTGCATTTGCGCACAGTGGCGGGCAATATTCGCGTGGTGGCGAGCGATGCCGGCAAGCAAATGCAGATTTACAAGCAGCAAATGGCACAGATGGAGGAGCAGATTCGATTGCAATTGCAGTCGCTGGAACAATCGCAATCACGTGAGAATTCGCCGTAGCCTGAGCTGCGAAGCACGGTGATACACGCAGGGCGGGCGAGACGATCCCCGGCCGCAAGAGGGCCGAACGTTCACAGAGGAAGGAAGTAGATTCGAAGGGGGCGTACTGTGCAAACGACGATGCGGAATTTTCAGTGCCAATTTCATTCGCGACGGCTCATTAAGGTCGCCACGACCGTAACTTTTTTACTCGCCGGACTTTTTTCTATTTCCCTCCGTTGTTCCGCGGCTGACGAACTTTTTAAGCAGACGTACCCGCTGCCGCCGGGAGGGAGTTTCCTGCTCGAAAATGTGAACGGTTCGGTTCACGTAGACGGGTGGGAGCGGGATGAAGTGGAAGTGAGCGCGGTGAAAACGGCGCAGAGCGATCAACACGACCTGGATCTGGTGAGAATTGAAGTCGACAGCAAACCCGGACAAGTGGCGGTGCATACGTGTTACCCGAAAGGCCAGGGGGTTGAGGTAGCCGTCGAGTATCACGTGCACGTGCCGTATCGAGTGCTGTTGGGCAGCGTGGAAACGGTCAACGGCAGCGTGACTGTGCGCGGTGTGGAAGGCAGCGGTGAACTGAGGTCGGTGAATGGGAATGTGGAAGTGACCGACAGCACCGGGCGGTTCAGCGAGAAAACGACGAATGGAAATGTGCGCCTGGAGCTGCGGCAATTGTCTGATGGCGGCCCCATGAATCTCGAGACGGTCAATGGCTCCGTAGCGCTGGGATTACCTTCCACGGCGCGGGCGAATCTGAAAGTCCTAAGCATGAATGGCGACGTATATTCGGAATTACCGGTAACTTCGACGGCCGGATCTTCGGGTGCTCGAGCGTTTCAAGCTAAGCTGGGGGCCGGAGGGGGCCAGATTTCGGTTCGGACAATAAATGGCGGCATTCACCTGTTCTTGCAGCGGGCAGGTGTCTGAAGGGGCGTAACTTTCAAGTGGGGAGGAACACATGAAGAATTTCGCGTGCTCAAACCTCGCGTTCGCGGGGGTGTTGCTACTGGCGTTGGGTAGCACGCCCGGAACGCTCAACGGCCAATCCCAAACTCCAGACAAGAATCCAGCCGGTTCGCCTGTTTCGCCGGCGCCTTCCGCATCGGCGGACACATGCCTCGATTCGAAAACTTCGACGGAACAATTGAGCAAGGCCACACGTACTGCTGAACAGGAATTGCAGGCGCAGCTTGCAAACCTACAAGAGAAAATCCGCAAGGAGGTCGAGATGAGCGCACCGGGAATCGGGAAGCAGCAGAGTAACTCGGCCGAGCTTGCAGGCAGGGAATGGCTGGCTCGCGCGCAAGAGTTCGCGTCTCACGCTGACGAGCTTTCGGCACTGGCACAGGAGAAGGCGGAGGTTTGGGGCCAGGAGCCGAAAGTTTTCAGCTCTATTTCTGATGAAGGTGGCGGATGGCTGGGAGTGGAAATCGGCGAAGTGACCGCGGACAAGGCCAAGGATTTGAAACTTTCGGACGTGCGCGGCGTTGAGGTACTCGACGTGGAACCGGATAGCCCGGGAGCGAAAGCGGGTTTGAAGGAACATGACGTTATTACGAAGTATGACGGACAAGCGGTGGAAGGCACGGTGCAGTTCCGCCGACTGGTACGGGAGACTCCCGCAGGCCGGAATATCCCGCTCGCGATTTCTCGAAATGGCGCGGCACAAAATATTTCGGTGGAGCTTGGCGATCGCAGCGCGCTGCTCGAAAAGAAAATGCGAGGAAAGATGCGGGATTTTGACGGCGCATACGCTTTGTCAACGCCGAACTTTGATTTTCGCGTTGACGGGCCGGAGATTTTTGGCGGGATGGATGGACGCGCGCCTCAGTTGGGGATAAGCGCCGAAGAACTTTCCGGGCAGCTGGGAGCTTATTTTGGCGCACCGGAGAGCGGCGGGGTCCTTGTGCGCGAAGTTCGCGCGGGCACGGCAGCGGACAAGGCGGGCCTTAAGGCGGGCGACGTGATCACCAAGATAGACAGCAAGCCGGTCAGTTCTCTCAGCGACCTGCGCCAGCAGTTGCGCGACAAGAGCGACGAAAAGTCGGTGAGCCTTGGGATCCTTCGCAAGGGCACCGGGATGAACGTCTCGGTGACGATTGAGAAGCCGCAACCTATGGAGTCAACCCACATGCAGCGTCGCGCGCAACTGTAGATTCTGAATCGGTATGCAGCTGTAATCCCACCCGAAGGCCCGGGCACGCTCCCGGGCCTTTTTAATTTTGCGATGGATTTTTGGCGGTAGTAATCGCGGGCAGGCGGGCAATCCAAATACTATTCCCGGATTATTTCGGCGTTCGCGCTTGGTGCTAGAAGGCGCATCAGTTTCGGGCCATCGAAGAACGCATCAATTTCGTTGTCTTCCGTTTTCACGCGTAATTCTTCCAGGCTTGCGCCTGCGACGTCCTGCTTGCCCACCGACTCCACGGTGATGCTCCCGGGCGTTATTTCCTGGGGGACGAGAACCGAAAAGGATTGCACACCTTTTTTGTCCCAATCGTAGAGTCGGAAAAGAATTGCGTACTGATGATAGAGGTTATTATCGAGCACAACGATGCGAGGAGAACTGAAAGTGAATTGTTGGGTGTAAGGGCGCGCGCCCTCGACGTGCAGCTCTACATTAGCCACGACGCCGTTGAAGACAATCACGGAAGAGGCTTTTTTCGGACCGTCCGTGGACCATTCATATCGCACAGGCGTGCCATCGGGCCTCAAATTGAGCGTTCCAGTCACGTGGGACGAGCCTTTCGGGGCTTGTATTTCGGATGTGCCATGCGCCACCCAGTCGCTTCCGCTTGGGCCAATCTCGAATTCTTCCTTGCCGACTTGCTGCCCGTTGACCATGATGCGGAATTTTCCTTTATCAGCTACGAAACCGGAGTCGGATACGGCAGATACAGGGCTCGGCGCCAGGCGATGGTTCGCATGGGACGGAGCGGTCGCAACCAGGAGCATGGCGGCCACTATCGCTACTGGGATTAGAAATATGGCTTGCCTGGAAAGCGAAGAGTTCGGTTTCAGAATCATGCAGTCACCTTGGGGAAGATTCCCAACGCGAGAATTTGTTCCACCACGCGCAATGGCTCAGTATTGGTTTCGACGCGGTAGTCAGCGAGTTCGTAAGACGGCAGCCGTTCATCGTAGAGTTTTCGAAAGCTGGCCTCATCGCGAAACAGGGGACGATCGGTGATGTGAGCGGCGCGCTTAAGAAGGTCCGAAATAGGGCAATGCAGCCAGACCAATGCTGCGCTGTTCTGGCGCAGCAAGGCGACATTCTGTTGTTGGGCCGTAGTTCCGCCGCCCAACGAGATGATACGAGGTTTTTGTTGTTCGGCGGCTTCACCCAAAATGCGCGCGAGTTGAGCGTGTTCCGCACGACGGAATTCCGGCTCGCCAAGCCTCGCAAATATGCTCGGGATCGTCTGGCCTGTAGCTTCAACGATGCGCTTATCGAGATCCACATGCAGCCATCCGACCTGACGAGCAAGCAGCCGNNATCATGGAGCAGAACACCGATAGCGGGCTGATGTAGTTGCGGAATGGAGCAATCAATCACGTTTAAGAATGTTGATTGTACCATCGAAGGAGGTCAATTCGACTTTGGCGCGCCCGGCATTGAACGTGCCGAACAAACTGTTTCCGAACCGGCTGTAGAAATGTTGCTGGTGGGCCTTGGGCGTGAGACTGGCTTCGTTGATTACTTTGCCTTTCAGCGAAGTGGCGCTCAGGTCAAAAGAATCGGCCGGAGAAAATCGGACTTCGATAACGCCGCTGTAATTCTTCAGGCGATAGAGTCCGTTGGGTAGAAACTCGCCGGAGAAAAGAATATTGCCGGTGGAAGTCTGCGCGTGGACATGGTAGCTGTGAATGTCCGTGAGGCGCAGATTTCCGCTGATGGAAGAAATTTCAAGTTTTCCGGCGCAACGAGTACACTGAAAAGAGCCGCCCACGGTCTTGATGGTTACGTAACCGGCGGAGTCTTCCAGGTCAACAGCGGCGGCGACGGTCTCGACATTCATGTCGCCGAGGACGTTGGCGACGTTTACTTCTCCCGAGTCGTTGTGGATCTGAAGCTCGGCGTCTTCCGGGACGTTAATCTGATAGTCGGCGCGCATATCGTCGGGCGCGACATTGTCGGAAGTCGCGTGAGTGGAAACATCGACGCGGTTTCCCATTTGTTCGGCATCCACTTCGACGTCATCGCTCGCCCGGGTTGAAATCACCATCACTTCCGACTTGGTCCAAGCCTTCACGGTGATGGTGCCGTTGGGATTGTGAAGGGTGACGACGGGGTGAGTTTGAACCTTGAAATGCTGTTCCTGGCGGCGAGGCTGCGGCAGGGCGGACGCAATGCCGCAGATCAGAAGGCCAGGGACCAGCAAGCCGGCCGCTTTCCAACTTCTGTTACACAGTGATTCTTGACGAACAAAGTGAGAGGCGCTCATCGGTTGTTTTCTCCGCGTTCCGTCATCTGCGCTAGCAGATCCGCCTTCTGCTGATAGGCTTCGTAGAGATAATCCCGCGCCACTTCGTTCTGGGGTTCTTCTTGTACACTTTTTTCACATAAAGCGATGTAGTTGTCAACAATTGCTAAATTCTTGTTGAGGGAAGCAGTGACAACGGGATTGGAATCGTTGAAAGATGCGAAGGAAACCTGCTCCGCAGTAAGCTGCGCGCTCAGCGGCAACGTGGAATCCTGCGTGCCCTCCAGCCAGCGCGCTTCGTTGACCCGTTTATTGACGGGTCTGCTCAAGCCGAAAGCTACGGCAATCAGCAATACCAGGTAAGCTCCGGCCAGAGCCGGGCGCGGTAAGCCGGCAAACCATCCGCTGAATCCCCGCGGGCGGGATAGCTCGGGTTGAGCAGTGCGGCCATCACGAATTAACCCTTCTTGTTCGAGTTGCAATTGCAACAAGGTCCAGATGCGCGCAGGCGGTTCGGCTTCTTCGGCGCTCCAGCTTCGCGCTTCGGAGTGGATGGCGTTCAGATCATCGATGACGTTCCGGCAACTTGGGCAATTGCGAAGATGCGCGTCTGCGTCCGGGGAAGGAGTGCCCTCCATCCGGAGCGGCAGATAATTCAGGAAGGCTTTACAAGTCATCGGTGCCATTTCTTTCAGTCCTCGCCGCCAGAATCTGCACTGGCAGCCTTACGGTCCTCGCGAGCCTTGTCACGCGTGGCTTCGTGAAGGAGTTCGCGAAGCCGCATGCGGGCCTTGTGCAACTGCGATTTCGAATTTCCGATAGAGCAGTCCATGATTTCCGCAATTTCGTTATGTTCGTAACCCTGTACGTCGTGCAGCACGAACACCGCTTTGTAGCCCGGAGGAAGTTGCTCGACGGCGCGCTGTAAATGGACGCGGTCAATCGAGCCGCTAAGCCTGAGATCGGGCGCCCCGAAATCCCGCCGGGGGCCGCCGGATTCCTCGTCTGGTTCAGTAAGTTCATCTAACGAGGTTTCCGTTCCGGACTTCTTACGCAATTTCATCAAAACGACATTTACGGCCAGCCGATGCAGCCAAGTGGAAAAGGCGGATTCGCCGCGGAAAGTAGCAATTTTTCGGAAGAGCTGGAGGAACGCTTCCTGCGTTAAGTCCTCGGCTCCGGCCGTATTGCCTACCATCCGTAAACAGAGCGAATACACCCGGCGATTGTGCAAATGGTACAAGCGCTCAAACGCCGCCGCATTGCCTTGCTGGGCGAGCCGGATGGCTTCCGCCTCCGGCATCTCGTCCATGTCATTTCGTCTCGTTCGGGCCACGCTACCCGTCGGGACGCATCCCTAGCTGCGATGCGTCGGTCGCCTTAGAAGTTGCACCTATGGTTCTTGCTGCGCAACAAATCTCGATCACTGGACAAATTGCGGCAATCAGGAGCGGCTACAATTCCAGTTTATGTATAACAAACGCTTGCGGTACCTAGCTATTTTCTTCGGATTGCCCTCAAACGTCCAGTATCGTCCGGACTTGCGACAACCGCGATGACCAGCCTATTGGGAACCCTGGGGCGAGTTAGGAGTTGCTAAAAACCCACCGAGCAGTTACGGGACAAATGAAATGACTGCTAAGCCGTAGCACGAGACATCTGCGGTCGCGCCCTGAGCCGGCGCCGCACGCGGTCTTCTCCGGGAAGCGAATCTAACTCCGAGGCAAAAGCGACGAGCTGCTCTGTGGGAAGCGCTCGCAGGAAAGACTTCAATATAATCTCGGACTCGCATAAACAGGTGTTGAAGTCATAATGCAGGCAATCGAGCTCCTTCCAGCAATTGGCGGGATGGATAGCAAGGCCTTGCGAAAGCTCCTGCGCCGTCTCGTCGAACTCGCGAACGACACGCTCGACGGTATCCGAGAGAATGCGCAGCTTCTGGAAGAATCGCGAGCGTTCGGCAAACAGCACATGGTGCAGAAGTCCGTTCCAGTGGGCGGCATTCTGCGCCGTTTCACCGCGAAAAAATTCCGTGTTCAATGGTTTCACTAAAGGAAGGTTGTCGAGGTGACGTCCGCGATTTGAAACGGCTCCGCAAGCTACGACCAGAGTCGCTGCAAGGCGCACCAAAAGGTCAGCGGAGATGAAAACTTGCTGGCGCGCGCAAACGAGTTCGCCGCGAGAGCGAAGCGAAAGAGCTCCGTCGAGGGCCACGCTGGTCATGGCGTACGACGATTCCCACTCACGAACTACTGACTGGTAAAAATTTCCCTTTTCGCGCGGCAGCGCTGTGATCCAATCTTCAGAGACAGTCCGACGTGCGGCGGCCGCCTTCCGCCTATGTTGGCCAAACACGTTCCCCCCAAGTAGTGGGCGGGATTATACCACTGGTTTCCGCAAGAGGCGTTTTCTTGACGCTCGTGGAAGGCGACCGCTATACTGCGCGCGGCTGCTCGAACGAGCGTAATTGACGAAAGTCTGCTTACGAAAAGGAATGTGACCCATTGGAATTTGAACCGCTCGACCAGTTTCAGCAGCGTAAAAAAAAGCTGAGCGAAATTGAGGCCATGGGGCACGCTGCCTATCCGCGGAAGTTCGCTTGGTCGCATACGGCTCGCCAAGTCGTTGAAGGATACGGAAATCGCACGGCGGAGGAGCTCGCAAGCAATCCTGTGGATGTTCGAGTGGCGGGACGAATTATCGCGCTTCGGCCGCATGGAAAAGCGGCTTTTGGGCACATCACGGGCGACGGTACGCGGCTTCAAATTTACGTCAAACTGGATGCGGTGGGAGAGCAGGCATTCAAGCTCTTCCAGCTTATGGATCTCGGCGACATCGTGGGAATTTCGGGACACCTTTTTCGTACCAAGACAAATGAGTTGACACTGTGGGTTGAGAAGCTTGAATTGTTGAGCAAAGCATTGTTGCCGCTCCCTGAAAAGTGGCACGGGCTGGCGGACGTGGAGCAACGTTTCCGCCGGCGGTACCTCGATCTGATCGTGAACGAGCGCACGCGCGAGATTTTCCTTCGCCGCGCCCGGATCATTCGCGAGATTCGGGAGTTTTTCGAATCGCGAGGCTACCTGGAGGTGGAGACGCCGATGATGCACCCGATCCTGGGTGGCGCAACGGCTCGTCCTTTCGTGACGCGGCACAACACATTTGATATGGAGTTATACCTGCGCATCGCGCCGGAACTATATCTGAAGCGGCTGGTGGTGGGCGGGCTCGATCGCGTTTTCGAGATCAACCGCAATTTTCGCAACGAAGGAATCGATGCGGTTCACCAGCCTGAGTTCACCATGCTCGAGTTTTACCAGGCCTATAGCGACTATCTGGAACTGATGGACTTGACGGAAGAATTATTTCGCGGGCTGGCAGAACGAGTTTGCGGCAGCAACAAGGTGAAGTACGGGGAAAACGAGATTGATTTTGGGCGCTTCGAGCGTCTCTCTATGCGTGAGGCCATTTGCAAATATTGGCCTAAGGATTTGGTTCCGTTTCCCACCCCTTCGGATCTGGCACAGGCAGGAATGCCGAAAAAATTCTTTAGGAATTTTACCGCTTGGGCAACCCAACAGCACAAACAAGGTGCTGGTGTGATGCCAGCGCCTGTTGAGCTGCCGTGGTCTGACGGCCAATACACCGGAGAGCTCTTCGAAGCTGTCGCGGAGGAACATCTCATACAGCCGACATTAATCTACGACTTTCCGACTGATATTTCGCCGCTTTCGAAGCAAAAGCCGGATGACCCTTCGCTGACGGAGCGGTTCGAGCTTTTCATCGCCGGAATGGAGATCGCAAACGGTTTTTCGGAGCTGAATGATCCCATGGACCAGGAGCGGCGTTTTCGCGCACAGGTGGAAAAGGGCGGTTTGGAATCCCCCAAGGAAGTGGACACAGACTACATTCGCGCGCTCTCGCATGGATTGCCGCCGACTGCGGGAGAGGGCGTGGGGATCGATCGCCTGGTAATGTTATTGACCGATTCTCACGCGATCCGCGAAGTGGTCCTTTTCCCCTTATTACGAACCGAAGGCGGCGAACCTGAAGAGCCGGGCCCGGCTGGAACGAGCGGTGAAGCAAAATGACATTTGAATGGCTGGTGGCCTTGCGGTATCTGCGCTCGCCGAACCGGCCGGCGGTACTGCGGATCGTCACGCTACTAGCAGTGGTGGGAGTAGCGGCGGGCGTGACGACGCTAGTTATCGCGCTTTCGATGAATACTGGTTTCCGCGAGGCGATTCGCGACAGATTGCTGAGCGTTACCGCGCACGTCAACCTCAAGCCGATCGGTACCGAGGGAATCCGCGATTACAGACAGTTGATCGGCCGCTTGGACGGCACGCCTGGTGTGCGCTCGATTGAGCCGGCAATTTACGATACCGTCCTGCTGTCTTCCGGGCCACACGCGCACGGAATCGTACTCAAAGGAGTCGATCCGGAACTCGAGCGGCGAGCGAGCGAAGCGTTGCGCCACATCGTGGCGGGATCGAGCGATTTCGCTGCCGATAGCGACAGAATCCCGGCCCTACTTGTGGGGCGCATTCTCGCGGAGGACACGAAAATCTCCGCAGGGGACTACGTCACATTGACCAGTCCGCAGGGAAACCTCACTCCGTTTGGAATGCTTCCGCGGTCCCGACGATTTCGCGTAGCGGGGATTTTCGACTCCGGCTTCTATGATTATGACGCGAATTGGGGATTCGTGACGCTAGAGTCGGCGCAGGGGCTTGCTGGAATTGGCGATGTGGTGAGCTTGCTCGAAGTGCGAGTGGTAAACATGGACGACGCGGCGGCGATTGCCGATACGCTACTGCGTCGCGCCGGGAATGGATTTACCGTTACTACTTGGATGGACGAGAATCGTCCACTCTTTCACGCGCTGAGTCTCGAAAAGCTTGTTACCGCACTCTTCATTGGGCTGATCACATTCGTTGCCGGATTGAACATTCTTGTGGTGCTTACGATGACGGTGACGGATCGGGCTCGCGATATTGCGGTCCTGATGGCGATGGGAGCGCGCAGCGGGCAGGTTCGCAAGATTTTTGTCCTGCAAGGGATTGTGGTCAGCGCGGCTGGCACAACGCTTGGACTGGTTCTTGGCTATACGTTTGCGTGGATCGCCGACAAATGGCGATTGATCCCGTTGAATCCTGAGGTGTATGCAATTCCGTATGTTCCGTTCCACGCGAACGCGGTAGATGCGGTGTGGATTGCTGCTGCGGCGCTGTTCATCAGCGTAGCGGCAACAATTGTTCCGGCGCGCTCCGCAGCAAAGATCCTGCCGGTACAAATTCTTCGTTTCGAATGATCTCCTGAAGTCTGTCGATCCATGAGACGTGCTAGAATCGAAAGCAAGGCGAAACGGGGAGCGGAGGCTGCTAGAGGTAACAGTACGGCAAAAATGAGAAATACATTAGAATCGGCTCGGTCGAGTACAATTCGGGTTCGAGCTAGCAGTATGCAAAGGAAGGACATACAGAACTAGGGGTTCGGCATCTAAATTGAGATAGGTTATAGCGAAGAACATGCAGACGCAGACGAATTCAAGTGTCGCTATCTTGGATGATTCGCGGTTCGGGGACTCCCGGACTTCTGGAATACTTCTACGCTGCAACGGCCTTCGAAAGAGCTTCCGTTCCGGCACGCAAGAAATCACTCCGATTGACGGACTTGATTTTTCGATCGAGCGCGGCGAGACAATTTCAATCGTAGGGCCTTCAGGAACGGGAAAGAGTACGCTGCTCCACATGCTTGCTGCGCTGGACACTCCAACGAGCGGTACAGTATACTTCGGCGGGAATTCGCTCCAGTCTTTTTC
>PKWH01000193.1:0-7006 GCA_003131985.1 Acidobacteriota bacterium
GGAGAGCTTCGGCGCGCTGGCGCGCTCCCGCCATTAGATCTTCGCGGGTTAGCGGGGTGTGGCGGACGCCGCTCGGAACTTCGACCCCTCTAATTTCAAATTGCGCGTCTTTACTCAGGAATGATCCGAACAAGGCGAGAGCCTCTGAAACCGCGTCCAGTTTCGGACGGCGGGTGCTGCCAACGGCGATAATGATTTTTTCCACGCGGCGCGGATTCTATCAGGGACATCATAAACAGGCGAGACGAACTCTACTATGAAGCTTCTTCAAGTCTGAGCGAGCAAGTGGAACGGAGAGAGCACTATTTCCAGAGTTGTGTTTGTTTTTCGCGAGCGAAGCGNNCACGCCAGCATCCAGCCGCTTACCTGCTCTACTGCAACCGGTGTGACGAGATACACGGGTATGCCCTTACGGTGCGCCACGGTCAACTCGGCGGAAGTCCCGCCACTGTGTGCATTTTCCGAAGGCCAAAAGCAGATTAGGTAGTCCGCCTTGTTCTCTATAAGGTCGAGATCAAAAGCTATGATCTTGCGCACGGTGCGGCGGAAGCGCTCGAGGTCGGCAGTTTTCCATTCGCGAAAGTGAGCGGCTTCTTCTTCGGTGAGATTCTTCATCTCGTCTTCTGCCGGATCATACACACGATGACCCAATTGGTCTCGAAGGAAAGGCGCCAGCTTGCGCCGCCAGAGCCTACCGCCATCTTCGGTGAATTCGATGGGACCGCAAAGATAAGCGAGCATAAGGTTGGAAGGGAAACTCTAGCATGCGACCGCCGTGTTAGCCAGTCGCCGCGGGAACGCTTACCCTAACGCTCTTACCCGATGTGAGCGTTTTAGCGACACTGCCCTGCTTCACACGTTGACTTCGCCAAGACCTCTGCCAAAATTGGACTTACGAAGCTCATCTCAAAATAGGAAATAACATGAAATCACTCAAACCACTCGTTGTGGGCCCACTTTGCTTGCTGCTCTGTTCCTTTCCGGTGCAGGCCAGCCCGCAGTCTGCGGCGCAGCATGCCGGCCAGATCAACGCATTGATTCCCGCGGCTAGCCGCAACGCTCAGCCTGTAAAGGTGCAAGATCAACTGCAATGGAATGACCTGCTGAAGACTACGCATTCGGGCCGCGTTCGGGCCGGGTTAGACGACGGCTCAATGCTGAGCTTGGGTTCGGATAGCGAACTTCGCATCGTTCAGCACGACAGCGCATCGCAGCAGACTTCGCTTGAAATGAATTTTGGCAAGGTGCGAAGCCAGGTAGTGAAGATCGCCAAGCCGGGCGGGAAATTTGAAGTGACCACGCCCAACGCGGTCATCGGCGTGATTGGCACAGATTTCTACGTTGGGTTTGAAAGAGGTAAAACGACCGTTATTTGTTACGAAGGGAAAGTAACGGTGACACCGAGGGCCAACGCTCAGGCGCAGAACAACTCCGGGCAAGCCAGCGGAAATTCGATCACGGTGGCCGCGGGGCAAATGGTGGAAATCGTCAGCCACGTTCCTCCGGGTGGCTTTCAAACCGTGTCAACTCCGCCGGCCGTACAACAAAGCAGCCAGTTGGCCACGGATACGAATGCGAACACGCCGCCCGTTTATCAGGCTCATTCTCATGTGCTGCGAAATCTTCTGATCGGGTCTGCCATCGCAGTGGGGCTTGGTGTGGGTCTTGCCGTAGGAACCGGTAACACCACTCCGCCGCAGAGAACGAATGCGCCCTTTAAGCCGGTCAAATAGAAAGCTTGCTTAGTACGCATGAACTCCGCCGCAGTCGGCCCAGAAGAACTTCCGCGAAGGCTGCTTCGCGGTTGCAATGCTTATGAAACTGAAGGCACAGCAGTGGTCGGCATGGCTAAGAGAGTTCTCACGTAGCCAAATCGACTTGAGCCTAGCACTGCTAGTGACTCTAATAGGACTCACGCTGTTCGTGTTCTCCGGCCTCAGCGCTGACAATCGCGCCGGGTTCGTTTTCCTTCAGAATATCGAGCAGAGCTCCTTGGACTTGCGGTTCGAGCTGCGCGGGAAGCGTCCGCCTGACAGCCGTATCGTGATCGTAGGGATCGACGAAAACACGCTGCAAAAGATCGGTTCCTACCCTCTTCCTCGAAGCAATTTCGCGCTTCTAGTCAATCGCCTGAATGCCGACGGCGCCCGCATTATCGCCTTTGACGCAACATTCCCGACTCCGGAAAGCAACTCGGCAGTGCAGGCTCTGCAAGAGTTGCAGAACAATGTGGGCGCTTCCATGTCTGCAAATGTTTTGAAGCAGGTAAAAGAGCTGGAAATTTCCAGCGATCAGGACGCCGCTTTCGCCGCGTCGCTGAAAAGCGGCGGCAACGTAATCCTAGGCCATATATTCCTCGACCCGGACAGAGCCAAGGCCGCTAATGCTAAATCAGCGGAAGAGTATTACAACATCGTGTGGGCCCAAGCGTTCCCCCTGGTTGTTCCGGCTAAGTCCAGAGACGGAAAAGCCGTGGACATGGGAAAAGCGTGGATCAGAGCCGGTGGAACAGTTGCCGCGGGTGTGGAAGCAAATATTTCAAAAATTGCGGAATCCGCGGCTTCTTACGGCTTCTTAAACATCAATAAAGATGCTGACGGCACTTTGAGACACGGGACATTGATGATTCGTTACCAGGATCTGGATTTCTTCCCTTCTCTTCCCCTGCAGGTCATACGCGAATACGAAAAAATTCCCGATCAGGATATCGCAGCCTACATCTCGGAAAACGGATTGGAACGAATCCAATTCGGGCGCCATCTGTTGCGGCCATCGCGCAACGGCACTGCGCTGATCAATTACACCGGCCCCTACAACACGTACCAACACTATTCGATGGCTGACGTGATCAGCGGGACGACTCCTCCCGATGCATTTCGGGACAAGATCGTTCTAGTGGGCGCGACAGCCATGGCCATAGGAGACGTGCGCAACACTCCCTGGCTGGATGCGGGTTACATGGGCGTCGAGGTGCACGCGAATATTATCGACAATCTGCTGCATAGCGACGAGAAAGGCCGCGGATTTCTTACACGCGGATTTGACGAAGAGATCGTCGATTTAAGTTTTATTCTGGTTTTTGGGCTCCTTTTTGGATTTCTATTCAGCCGCATCACGCCTCTGTATTCCACTGCATTAATGCTCGCAACGCTCGCTGGGTTCGCGGTATTCGTTTATTTCAGTTTCGCCGATAAGGGAAGATGGATTAGTTTCGTGATCCCGGCCGGCACTCTGGCATTGAACTACGCAACCATTACTAGTTTTCGGATGATCCGCGAGGAGCGCGCAAAACGCCTGATTCGCAAAACTTTTTCTCAATACTTGTCGCCTGGCGTTATCGAACTCATCGAAAAGGATCCCGAGAAATACATCCGGCCTGGCGGTGAGATGAAAGAACTCACCATCATGTTCAGCGACATTCGCAGCTTCACGACCCTCTCGGAAGGATTGACGCCGGACGAACTCGTGAAATTGCTGAACGAATATTTTGGAGCTATGACCGAGATTATTTTTTCCAATCAGGGGACGCTGGACAAATACATCGGTGACGCAATTATGGCCTTTTGGGGTTCACCTTACCCGCAGCACGATCATGCCTTCCGCAGTTGCACCTGCGCGCTGCAAATGGTGCACGGTTTGGAAAAACTCAACGTGAAATGGAGCCGCGAAGGACGTCCGCCGATCGCCGTCGGAATCGGACTGAATACCGGCCCGGTGAACGTGGGGAATATGGGATCAGACAGGCGGCTGGCATGGACGGTGATGGGGGACAACGTCAACCTTGCTTCGCGCCTGGAAGGAATCACCAAGCTGTATCACTCCAAGCTGGTCATCAGCGAGGCGACTTACAGGCAGGTGTCGACGCAGTTTGTCTGCCGCGAGCTCGACAAAATCAAGGTGAAGGGAAAGAACCAGCCGGTGAACATCTACGAGTTGATGGACGTGATCGCAGAAAAATCTAAATATGAAACACTGCTGACCCAGTTCGATCACGCAATGGCCGCTTACCGGAATCAGGACTGGCAGGAAGCGTCGGACCGATTCGCGGAAGTTCTAACAAGTTACCCGGATGACGGTCCGACGCAGGCATTTCTGGAGCGCGCGGTGGAATTCATGGAAGAAGCGCCGGAAGACGGCTGGGACGGCGTTTACGTGATGAAGACCAAATAGATTTGTTAAGATTATTTGCGACGCGCCCTTGAAGCAGAACCTCAAAACCCTGCACGCTCTAGTTGACGTGGCTCTTTTTACCGTCGCGGAAAATTCATGGCCGTGTCTCCCGCAACTATGCTGATAGCTGAGGCAGCGCTGGATCCCGGAGCGGCCGAACCGTAGGTGATCGCCACACGCGTCTGCGAAAGCGGCGCATCATTCACGAAGCGGACTGTCCCGCCGTCTCGTTCGATACCCAGTTGTTTCCATAGCGTGGGAAGATCGACATCGTAGGGTTGATCTTTCATCTTTTCGTAAAGCGGGCGCAAAACCGCAACGCCGGTCGCCTGGTCCCCGGCATCCAAAACCTTTTCCAGCGGCCAGTCCTGCCGGATATCGCCGCCGGCAGCGAGGATGCCGCGCAGAGCATCGTCCAAACCTTTTCGGTTCGCCGTTTTTTGGTGGATCTCAATATCGGCGAGGAGACAGAACAACGCGCCGCCCCAGTACGTTCGTCCCCAGGTATGTGTGTTGTCGAGACCTTTATCTCCCGCAGCGGGAAGGCCCTGATGGAGATCCCTTACGACCTCAAACCACATTTGCGTCGCGTCCAAATGTTTCGCTCTGACGCGGGCAATCGGTTCCACATAGGTCGCGATTCCCTCTTCAATCCAATGGTGGTTGTCTGCAACAGACGGGAATGCTAGATGGACCATTTCGTGAGTCAGCATCCAGTCGGTGGCAAGGCCCTCGAAAATCGTGTCGCTGCCGACGTGAATGCTGATGAATCCGCCCTTTTCTCCGAAAGTCTTGCCGCCTCGGACGCCTTTTCCGTCTGTCGGAATGATGCGCAGTAAAAGATGGGGGAGAGGAAAACGGCCATAGTAGGCGCTGACAGATTCTGCGGCCCACTGAACCCATTTGAGCAATTCTTCCTTCGAGACTTGAAGCGAGCCTTTCTCGATGACGACGTCTATTCGCGAATTTCCGATGAGTATTGTTGAGGTCATATCGTCAGCCGGAAAGGCGCCCGCGGAAGCTAGGAAGAACACGAATAGGCATAGAAGAATTACACGCTGAAATATTTTGGAACTCGTGTTCGCATCTTTCATGAGTCGGGCGATCGCCAATTCATCTGGCGGCCGTCAAGTACCGGAGGAGCCGCTATCCCCGGCTGCTGAATATTCTCTCTTTCGAATCGTCCGATCGAGGAGCGTGTCGAGCGATAGTTTGCCCGGCCCGACAATCAGAATAATGAGACCCACGAAAAGAAAGATAAACGGGTCAGCGTTGTAGAACTTCCCGGGATCCGAGAAGAAACCCAGCAGCGCCGCTTTATCCGCCGCCACATACGCCACGGTCATATCAATTACTATGCCAAGAGCCGCGATTCGGGATAGCAGGCCGATGGCTAGCAGAATTCCGCCAACAAATTCAAATGTTGCAACGAAAGTTGCCGTAAAAGCGGGGGCCGGCAGCCCCAGACTTGCGAAGAATTCCGTGACGTGAGACAGATTGTGGAGTTTACCCCATCCGTTTTGAGAGATTTGCCATCCCCAGTACAAACGAATAACCAGCAAAAACGGTGATTGAAGGCTGGAAACAGCTCTTACAAAGCCGTCATACAATCGCAGAATCGCGTTCGGTTCAGTCCTCATGCTCGGGCACTCGATCTCTGCCCCGTTTTCGAACGATCCGCTCTGGCATTTTGTTTACTTCCGTTGCGGCAGAACCAGCCGAGCGCGGCCCAGGTTTGAAACCAGTGCTGCACATTGGCTGCGCGTTCGTCGGGAACAATCGAACTCTCTCTCATGGCGCTTTCAACCGCGGCCTTGAGCGGCTTGCCGCTGCGAAGAGCGCACAGGATGGCGAACTCGTCGCAATGAAGCCGGCGAAAATAAACAGAATCGTCCATGCGATGTACGGCCAGGAAAATCGGGCTGGGTTCTAATTTCGCCACGGCTGAGACTCGTTTCTGATGGTGGCGCTCGCTGAAAGCATTGCTGGCGACCTCCGTGTCATCGTCCTCTTTACGAACGTCCAACAAGAGATCGTCAACCGGATAACGCAGGTCGAGAAGCTGCACATACGGTTGAAGCCGCAAACGCAGTTTCGCGGGATTTGCTGCCTCAAGGTCTTCCGGCTTGAGCGTAGGCTCGGCGCCGCCATCGAAGGCCTCAATATCGGCCCATTCGAGACGAGCCATATCGAGAGCCAGATTTCCGCGTCCCGCGGTCCAGGCTGGATTTTTCCGTAACCAACCTTCCAGGCGCGAACCCAAGTTGCGCAGCGTGAACGATTGCGAGGGGCAATCCGTCAGATAAGCTTTTGCCATGCGGTCGAAGCGATTACCTCCGAGCACGGCGCGCAGTCCCGGAAAATCTTCGGCAAAACCCGACAGCACGCGAAACCAATATTGCCGGTTATAAATTTCCAGGCGCTCGAATGACGTAAGCCGATCGTTTGGCTTGATGATCGCAGAGGCTACCGCACGCATCGAGCGGCCGTCGGGCGCGGTCGAGCGCATGCGTTCGGAAGGCGTGAGGGGCGTCATTACCGCGCGAGCCATGCGGCGTTGCAGGCTTAGCAGCTTCATACGGCTTTGGCCAGTGAGGCGCTCGCGAGGAATCGATTGGCTTTCAAAGCTTCGTCATGCACTTCGTCAAANNTCTGCCGGGACGCTGTTGACGTAGGTGTACGGGTCGAAGCTGTGATTTCGCGAAGACACGTAAATGTTGTTCACGTCCAGGAGAATTCCGCAGTCGGCGCGCTCGACCACCTCATTCAGGAATTCCCACTCGGTCATCTCTGAAACGTGGAATTCCGCGTAGCTGCTCACGTTTTCCACCACCAC
>PKWH01000193.1:7026-27673 GCA_003131985.1 Acidobacteriota bacterium
TCCGATAGCCAGGGAGTCTTGGTGCGCTGCACCAGCGTCTTCAGCCGGCGAAGATGTTCCTTGTTCGGGCGCTCGGCGGAACCGAAATACATGGAAACGCCGTGCTGCACTACTTTGTATTGTTCGAGGATTTGATCGAGGATGTGCAGGGGACGTCCGCCATCGATCATGAAATTCTCAGAAATGATCTCAAACCAATCGACGACGGGTTTGCGGGTGAGAATATGATGGTAGTGCGGAGCGCGCAAACCAATCCCGATTCCATAGTCAGTAAAACTGTTAAACCGATTTGCCGGCATTTGGGGCTCCGAAGATGCAGAAGAAGTGTCGAGGGCCGGTACAACGAAGTCCGGCCCCAGGCAGGACAACTTTCGCTTTGCTGCTAACGCTCCGAAGAGCGTTATTCCGGCATCTTTGAACCGTCTGTTGCGCAACCACCCTTGCCCTTGCAAGAGTTCTTGCCTTTGCAGCCGTTGTCGCTCGATTTACATCCACCCTTGCCCTTGCAGGAATTCTGACCCTTGCAAGCATGCTTTTCCTTCACCTTAGTGTCTGCCGGCTTCTGATCGGATTGAGCAGCCAGCCTCGCGCCGGACAGAAGATTTGATGCTTGAATTGTCGCACCGGTGCCTGCCAAAAGCCCTGCAAGAGCGGCGCCAGCAACTAGAGCCTTCTTCGATTTTGTCATTTCCCGAATTCCTCCTATTGAGTTTGGACTTCGACTGCTCCTCTTGTTACTACGCTATCCGAGAGAGTTCGGATGTTCGTGTTGGGGTTGATTTTTCAGACGGGCTGGATCCCGACCCGGGCGTAACCCGGGAAGCTACGGGGGCAGCATAACCCAACCAATCGGTCGCCGACAATAACTATTACCCACGCAGCTTGGCAGGCTAAGGAAACATAGCGGGAAAGTGGATATACGAATCCGGCATCAACTTGCGACGAAAAGGATCAGCTGACGCGGATATTTGGAGCGGGATAAGAGAATCGAACTCTCGCCTCCACCTTGGCAAGGTGGCGTACTACCACTATACGAATCCCGCGCGGATGAGGACTCCGCAATTCTCGATTATTTATAGCACGGCGCCAACACTCGAACAAGGCCTCGAGCGCGGCGAGGATCGGACAAGCAAATGAAGGTTGGTTGCGCGGAAAAAAACGCGACTTTCCCTAATCTACCTCAAGGATCCGCGTGGCTTTGACGATCGGAGACTTTTTCTGGCGTTGGGCAAAACGCTGGGCGCGGTCTCGGTCAATGTACACACGGGCGAACCTCTCTCCGTCGTGATAAAACACGGTCACCTGCCAGTGCTGGTGTTTCCGCCTTCTATCACGATGCATTCGGTTCGTCTTCTTTGCTCTCTTTTTTTTCACGATGAGTTTTTCCCCAGGGCCTCGGACTATTGCAAGTTTACAGGCAGCGCGCAAGTATCTAATTAAGAGTTAACGCCGAAATACTTTTGGGTACCGTTTTAGTGCTCAGATTGCTCCTTATCGGCACAGTTAAGCGGTAAATCTCGGCGGGGCTGGAACTTTTGCCTTTGGCCTAACGTAATACCGGGTAAGAGACGATTAATGGGCTGGAGGCACCATGCAGATGTGCTTAGAGCGCGAATTGGAAATCGAAGACTTGCGGAAACACCCGCAGGAAATGATCGCGCAGCTGCGCGACCTGCTGGCTAACGGCGCGGGAGTGACCCCCGACCCCAAACGGCTTGGCTTTTATGAGGTCAAACGTCGCGAACAGATCTATTACATCTACGTTTCCCCCAATACGGGGAAGGTGCTGTTAATTGCGGCGTGGTCGCATGAGGAAGTATTCCTGGCTGGAGCCGCAGTTTCAGTGTGATTGTTAAAGTAGCCCCTAATTGGGTGAGGCGGAGAGAGCCATATCACTCGATTTGAAATTTAGATCGCTCAGAATCTGCTTGTCGAGCTTGTAGATTGCCGGACTATCGCTGGTTCTCGCGTACACGAAGCCGTTGGATTCTTTCGATATTTGGACGGTCAATTTTTTGCCGGATTTGTCGGTCAATATGGTTTCAAACTCGGGTTTGGCCAGAATGGCGCGGATGTTCGGCGCCGGCTGGTCAAATATCTGCTCGGCGCTGGCCTGCTCCAACGGCGTAAATAGTTTCGAAATTTCGGCGGGCTTTCCCTTCAGCTCTGCGGGTTCTTCGATCGTCCATTCAAATTCCGATTTGCGCGCGCAGATAATCGTGCCGTTGGCGTTGTGCATCTCAACGTGATTTATCGAAGCTGGGTCGAAGTGCACGAGTTTCTTGTCGCGCAAGTCGTTGTAATTTTCGGCCAGTTTCTTGTAGATGTCCTCGTTGATGAGGAAAATCATGGGCGCGGAAGTATCTCGCGCGAAGTATTGATCGCCTTGTTTCTTGCCTAAAATCAGCGTGGCGCTCTTCCCTTTGTCATCCACGGCGGTAAACGTAAGAGNNCCACTGATCTTTTTCTTTCTTCGCCGAAAGCTGCCCGGAGGCATTCTTGAGGTCGAAGGATACGACTTTATCGCCGGCGATGTGCAGCACTCCACGATCGCGCAAATCCTGAAGAGATTTGGCGGAACTGATTAGAAGGGATTCCGGGAGGAGCGCAACATCTTTGGCGCCGTCCACGATTGCGTAAACCGAAATACCGGAGAAATCCTTCTTGCCCAATGCCACAGTGTGTTTCGCGCCGCTACGCAGTTGGAATTCGACCGAAACAGCAGGCGGGTCAAGCCCATAGACCTTCAGCCGGTCAGGTGCGCCTGGTTCCGTTTGCGCAATGCGCGCGCTGAATAGGCCGTCGATTATCCCATCCAGGGACGCCTGATCGGCCCGTACCTCGAGCGGTTGAGTTATTCTCCAAACTTCATCGCGCTTCTCAAACTGCAGCGTGGGCTCAGCGGGATTCGCAGGATGCTTGATAGCGAGCGAGGTTATATCCTGGGGCTGAATCGAAAACGCGAGCTTGGCCGCGTCCGCAGGCAGCTTCTCACTTTCCTTTTGGCTGCGCCGCCAGTCGAAGTAATACACAGCGGCGCCCAAAATAACGGCGCCCAGGAGCAAAAATAAGGTCGTCTTCTTGATCATGTAATGTATTTTCGGCGAGCGCGGATTATCGGCGCTTCCACCAGATATAGACTCCCGAAAAAATCACGATGCCGGGAAGAATGATAAGGTCGAGCCAAGTAAGGGCGCTGTCCTGACCTTGCGTCAGAGTGACGCGGCGGTTCGTTTGCGATTTAGGGCGAATGGAGATCAGGTTTTCGTCCTGGGCCAGCCAATTAATCGTGTTATAGAAGAGGTCGCCGTTCTTCTGCTGACCCACATATGGATTCGCGGCAAATGCCGAGTTACCAATCACGACCACCCGAGCTTCGCCGCCTTCCGATTTGCGCGAAGCAGCCACGCCGAGCGAAAGCGGACCCAGCGTTGAAGTCTTCGGATCGTACGAGACTTCGTTCCGTCCCTGTTTCAAATTTGCAACGGTAAAACTCCGAGGAGAAGTCTTCAAAAACTCGACCGGTTGGAGGTCGGTCTTCGCTTTGTCGGCTACGGTGACGGTGCGAGCCAGAGGGAAAAATGTCATCGAGCCTGCAAAATTCTTCGTGATCGGGCTGTTGCCGAAGTCTGTGACAAGCGGGATTGCTGGACCAGCGCCAAACAGCCGACCCACCCCGCTCGCGTCGATCACCACGTTGTCGCCGACATTCGTGTTCCAAGCTTGGAAGATTTCTCCAAGTTTCGGATCAGTCTGAGGGTCAACAAGAATCAGGCCTTTTCCCGTTCCGGCCAGATATTTGTTGAGCAGTTCCGCTTCCTGCGGGAAAAATCCCTGCGTCGGACCGGCAATCACTACGACGCTGCAATCGGGAGCCACTCCATTTTCAGAGACGAGATTGATCGTCTTGGTAACGTAGTTTTCCTTCTTCAGGCCCGCATCGAGGTGGCTGTAGCCGTTTTCGCCGTCATCAGTTAAGGATTTTTCGCCGTGCCCGGTGACGAAGCAAACCGTCTTAACCTTGTCTTGCGTGACTTTGATAATGGCGCCCGTGATGTCTTCTTCGGACGGAACGCCGCCGGATTCCAGGTGTTCTTTTCGCGAGCCTGAAGCGAGGATCACGTCGCCCGGTCGTGTGGCTCCGTATTGCTCGGCAATCTCAGGCTTCTGTTGCGGGTCAATATTCTGAAATTTCAGATGGCGGCTCAGGCTGGTGTACTCAGCCATCTGATCGTCGAGAGCGGCGTTTGGGGACTTGTCGAAATGGACGATAGTGACATCCTTCTGCAAACTGCCTACGATTTGCTTGGTTTGATCGGAAAGCGTGTACAGCTTTTCGGTGGTTAGATCGAAACGCTTATGATGGCGAAACCCGACGAAATTCACGATCACCAAAATGGCGATCACAGCCACACTCAGAACCGTGGTGTTCGTCCCCTGCTGCGAAGACCGCTTGGAGAAAAAACGGAGAATGCCGCCAAATCCAATGACAATCGCTGCGAGCAGCAGCAGAGCTCCGACAGCCAATACAACCTTGCTGAACGTTAGAAGCTCGCCCTGAATCGAATAACGCAAAAATCCGGCGACCAGCATGGCTATGCCGGAAGTGCCGAGAAATCTCGCCAACTCTTCCCGATCCCATTTCATCCTGCAAGTTCCTCCATAATTTACGAGCGCGAGATAAATAGCGGCTAAGCTCGCCGCCAGCGCATTGAATCGACGGAGCGCACCGTCAAGAAAACGAAAAGAGCGATGAAGCTTCCATAATAAATCAGGCTGGAAGTATCAATCACCCCGCGCGCGAAATCCTCGTAATGGCGGATCACCGAAAGATACTGAAGCACGGCGCTTGCGCCGCTATCGCTGTTGCGTCCTATGTCCAGCACCCAAATAAACAAGGAAGCCGCGAACGTTACTACCGCTGCAATCAGCTGGTTTTCCGTGAGAGACGATACAAATGACCCGAGCGCCAACAGCGATCCGCCAAGCAGCAGCACCCCTGCGTACCCTGCGGCCAACATGCTCCACGGCGGCCTGGGGTCGCTGTGGAGGACCATGAAAATCATGTAGCTCGCGGTGGGCAGCAGCATGAGCGCGAACAGAGACAGCGAAGCCAGATACTTTCCCAGCACGATCTCCAACTCGCTGACCGGCGAGGTCATCAGCAGTTCCATCGTGCCGCGCTTGCGTTCCTCGGCATAGACGCCCATGGTCAGAATCGGCGTAAAAAACAGAACAAGAGTAGAAAGCAGGCCAAAAAAGCTACGCATCACCGCTGCCGGAGCGTCGAAATCGGATGGCCCACCAAAACGCATTCCCTGCATTTCCATCTGGAACGTTTGCTTGATCACTTCTGCAAGAATCACGTTGAAGAAAAACGCGGTCAAAACCAGGAAAAGCCCGATGAAAATATAAGCGATGGGCGAAACAAAATAATGTCCCATCTCCTTGCGATAAATTGCGTACAAACTTCCCATTGTGCTCTCCACTCCTTTATCGGATTGCCCTAACTGGACGCCTGCGCGTGGGCTGCGTCGTCCGTGGTGAGTTCGAGGAAAATGTCTTCGAGACTCAGGCTCACACCGTGAAGCTCGTAAAGCGGCCAGCCATGTTCCACAATTTTCGCCGCGATTTGATTGCGAATGTCGTTCCCTTGCGCTGCTTCCACGGTAACGGCCTGATGCCCTCCGGCACGCGCCGGCTCGATCACCACGCGGCTCGCTCCGGGAATTTGGGCCAGCATATCGCGCAGCGGTTTTTCCGGAGCGTCCGTTTCAATGCGAATTTTTTGGCCGCCTTTGAGCTGCGAAGTCAAATTCTGCGGCGTATCCACCGCGGCGATTTTGCCTTTGTTGATGATGACCACGCGGTCGCACGTCATGCTGACTTCCGGAAGAATGTGCGTGGAAAGAATAATGGTGTGATTTCCGGCCAAGCTTTTAATCAGGTTGCGGACCTCGATGATCTGCTTCGGGTCCAAACCAACGGTCGGTTCGTCGAGAATGATGACTTCAGGGTCATGTACGAGCGCCTGTGCGATGCCCACGCGCTGTTTGTAACCGCGCGACAGCCGTTTGATGAGTTCCGAACGCCGGTCTTCAAGATTGGTTTTTCTTAGGGCGTCATCGATGCGGGCAGGACGCCGCTCCGCCGGAACATTCTTGATGCGCGCGACAAAATCGAGGTAGGTCTCGACGGTCATGTCTGGGTATACAGGCGGGTTTTCCGGCAAGTAACCGATCCTGCGGCGAACTTCCATCGAGTCACGGAACACATCGAATCCTGCTACGCGCGCGGTCCCGTGAGTGGCGGGCATATACCCCGTCAAGATTCGCATCGTCGTCGTCTTCCCAGCGCCGTTGGGCCCGAGAAAACCGAGAATTTCGCCTTTGTTCACGGTAAATGAAACGTGATCAACGGCCGTAACCGCGCCGTAAGACTTCGTCAGATCCTGAACTTCGATCAAAGCACTCCTCCAAACACGAACGCCTTACGCAGACTGCCGGGCGCTTCCAAACCAATCTTTATACTAAAGTTGGGGGAAAATTGAAAATTCAGAGCCAGTGGTCGCTGGAGCGAATAATCAGTGTACTTGACTGAGATGCAGTGCGTGTCCACGAAAGTTGTCATGGAAACGTCTGCACGGGTGATCTCGCGACTTGGCTCGCGTTGCACCGCTTGCCACCGAAGATCCTTGGACCGCGCGAATAACTCATTGACGCCCTTAAAATCGAAACACGAGGTAGGCAACGGCCTGCTCATCCGGCGCATCCACCTTTCTTACAGATGCAGCTTATCGTTCTTATCCCCATATGCTTAGCCACGTGCGATGAGAGTCTGGGACGATGAACCGGGCGACACCGGCAGGCGTGTATTAGGAGATGTGCGTTGACACATCGCGGCCGTTTTGTTATTCAATTTGTTTCGCATTATTAGCTTGCGATTCGACAACGGGTTCTGTCCCACCTCTTTGGGCAGATCTGAAAAAGAAATCCAAGGTGATATGACAATTTCGAAGGCGTATGCCCAAATGTTCGAAAATGCCGGAAGCCGGCGCGCAGTTGGTGCAGGCCTCACGGTTTGCGGTTTTCGAGCGGAGCGGCTGCGATTGCTTGCGTTTGCGCTGTTGGCGTTTCTCGGCGCAGGGTTCCTCGCGGCTTGCGGAGGTGGCAACTCAGCCATCACGCTGGAAGTGACGCCGAATACGGCGCAGACAGTGGATCAAGGCCAAGTAATACAATTCACCGCCATTCTGGGCAACGACACGGGTAATCAGGGCGTCACCTGGAAAACGCTTACTGGCTCGGGATGCGCAGGTACCGGTTGCGGCACGTTAACCAACGTCACGAAGACTTCGGTGACGTACACTGCGCCCACGAATAGCTCGGTCGCCCTTACGGTCAGTTTGGAAGCCGTCGCTAATGGAAATAGCGGCGCTACCGTAACCACGATGATCAGCGTCGTTCTGCCTCCCACGTTTACAACCACTACCCTTGTTAATGGATCGAACGGCGGACAGTACAGCCAGCAGGTGGTGGTGACGGGCGGCGTCCCACCGTTGGTATTCAGCGTAGTCTGTCCGAACAACCAACCCACCTGTCTCCCCCCTGGATTGACCCTGAATCAGAACGGAAACCTGATTGGTGTGCCCACGACCTCAGGCACGTATCCATTTTTTGTGAAAGCAACGGACCGCGGCGGTATTCCCGTAATTGGCCAGCCCCCTCCGTTTTCTGTCACATCTACGCTTTTCACAGTGATAATCAATCCGGCCACGCCGCTGTCCGTCACGACGACCTCCCTGCCTCCTGGGACCGTTAACCAGCCGTACAACATATCTCTTACTGCGAAAGGCGGGGCAACACCATACACATGGAGTGTGACCCCGAACAGTTTGCCTCCCGGATTGGCCTTGAATACCTCCACCGGACAAATCTCGGGGACTCCGACTACCGTCGGTTCATTTCCGCTGATCGCGACTGTGCAGGACTCGTCCGTTCCGGTGCAATCAGCTTCGTCCGGCCCGCTCACCATCTCGATTCAATCTCCAGGGGGGCTGCACATAACCACTGCGTCGCTGCCTTCAGGAATGACGGCAACTTCCTACAGCACGACTCTAAACGCCGTCGGCGGAACTCCGCCATTCACGTGGAGTGTTATAAACGGCCAGCTTCCGGCTGGGCTGACTCTGGATGCCCAGACCGGACTAATCTCGGGAATTCCGATTCTTTTAGGCACTTCCACTTTCACGGTCCAAGTGCAGGACTCTTCCGCCGGCCCTGGCGGCCCAGCGAAGGCGACGCAGCTGTTTCATTTAACGATTACGGCCGGTTCCACGAGCAGCAATTCCCTGATCACCGGAAACTACAGTTTCCTCTTTAGCGGATTCGACTTGAATGGAACGGTTGTTATCGCAGGTAACTTTTCTGCGAACGGAGCCGGAGCAATCTCAAGCGGCCAGGAAGATATTAATCGTGTTACCGGCGTTGTGGTCGGAGCGACTCTGACGGGAACTTATGCGGTTGGAACCGATGGCCGTGGCACCATGCAGTTGATCGCAACGACTGGTAACCTCACGGTGTTTACCTCAAACTATTTGTTGGCGCTCGATTCGAGCGGCAATATACACGTAATCGAGGATGAGACTGTGCCGACGAACGGCGTAGGAATCACGCACGGCTCGGGAATCATGAAGGTCTCCGTTGGTACGTTTGCAGCAACAAACTTCTCCGGGAATTACGCGTTTGAATTCGCCGGACAGGATTTTTTGACTGAACCAACCGTGCTGGCAGGCGTCGTCAACCCCGATGGCATGCAAACTTTTAGGTCGGGTACTGTCGACTTCAACGACGGAGGCGTGTATTCCCCGCAACTGTCTCTCACGGGAGGCTTCGCGGTCGGGAATGCAAGTTCGAAGGGTCTCGCAACGATGACGTATCAACCGCCAACAGGCCAACAGATCACTCTCACGTTTACATTCTATTTCGTCTCAGCCGACGACATTTTCTTCGCGGAGATTGACGCCGCCTCTTCAACGAATACCCTGCCCAGACTGAGCGGCGAAATGTTCCTTCAAGACAGCGGAACGCAATTCACTCAGAGCGTTTTGCAAGGAACTGGTGTTGTGACCGGTACGGGACTCGCCGGCACCGGGATCGCCGGCTCAAACTCGACCGTTTTCGCGGGTTTGTTGACCTCGACTCTAGGTGATGGCACCGCGAACCTAACTTTCGACCAGAATGCCGGTGGCACGGTCACGCAGCTGAATTCGGCATCTGGCACATATCAGGTGTTTCAGAACGGCCGTGTAGGATTTACGAGTTTGGGTAACCGGCTGGCCGCAGCTTACCTGATTGGACCCGATCAAGGGTTTATCATTGGCTCTGACTCGGCTGCGACGTACGGCTTGCTCGAACAACAAAGCGGCGCTCCATTCTCTCTGTCGTCCGTTCAGGGCACTTATGTCCTCTCCGCGCCCCAAGAAGCTGACACCCTAGCGGTAAATATGATCGGCGAATTGAGTTCTGCGGGGGCCGGTAATATCGTCGGTACTCTGGATGAATTCATTCCCCCCAGCCCTCCTCCGTCCACGGACATTCCTTTCTCTGCCAGTTATACGGTAACTCCCGACGGCCGCGGGAACATGACGCCGCTTCTGATTGCCGGGTTCCCGACCAATCTTGTGTTCTATATTGTTTCACCCAGCGACGTGCGGATGATTTCTTTGGATTCAAACACAGGGAATGGCCATCCCCAGGTTATTTTCCTTAGCCATTAGGATTCTAGTCAGATAGTTGGGAAGAAGTGGGCGCAAATCGATCGCGGACGCTTACTTGTCTTTTTTCTCGAGCTTCAACGCAGCAGAATTAATGCAAAATCGTAGGCCCGTGGGTTCCGGCCCGTCTTCGAAAACATGCCCCAAATGCGCGTCGCAACGGCTGCAGATCGCTTCCGTGCGCGCCATTCCGTGGCTGTTGTCTCGCTCCATCTCGACATTCTCGGCTGCAATGGGCTGGTAGTAGCTGGGCCAACCTGAACCGGAATGGTATTTCGCGTCCGAACTAAAGAGCGGCTGGCCGCAGCAAACGCAAACGTATGTTCCCTTCGTTTCCGTGTCTGCGTACTCTCCAGTGAATGGCGGCTCGGTGCCTTTCTTCCGCGTCACCTCAAATTGCTCTTCCGTCAGCTTCGAACGCCACTCCGCATCGTCCTTCTTGATTTTCTCGCTCATGTTTTTATTTTACACCCGGCAGGGCTGTTCCATGAAATGCGACTTGGAGGGCTTTTGGCCGCCGGCAGCGCGAATAGAAACTCAATGGCGGTCAGCTATACTAGAGCGGTTCCACTGACGCGCAGTTTCCTTCGCGTGCAGCAATCAGTGGCCGATTTTTTGGGAGACTTTTGTGAATGAGGTTTTCATTTGTGATGCAATTCGCACGCCCTTTGGGCGTTATGGCGGGGCGCTCGCTTCAATTCGGACCGACGATTTGGCTGCCATCCCGCTGCGTGGACTCATCGAACGCAATCCTCGCGTGGATTGGATGGCGCTCGATGACGTCGTCTTCGGCTGCGCAAACCAGGCGGGAGAAGACAACCGCAACGTCGCGCGCATGGCCTTGCTGCTCGCGGGTCTTCCAAAGGAAATTCCTGGTTCTACTGTGAATCGGCTTTGTGGTTCCAGTATGGACGCCATCGGCGTGGCCGCTCGCGCCATCAAATCAGGAGAAGCGGATTTTATGATCGCTGGCGGCGTGGAGAGCATGACGCGCGCTCCGTTCGTGATGGGCAAGGCCGATAGCGCGTTCAGCCGAGTAGCGGAAACGTTTGATACAACGATCGGCTGGCGTTTCGTAAATCCGCTGATGAAAAGCAAGTACGGCGTTGATTCCATGCCGGAAACCGCTGAAAACGTGGCCGAGGAGTTTCACGTTTCGCGAGCGGACCAGGATGCTTTCGCTTTGCGCACACAGCAGCGCTGGGCGCGTGCCAATGCCGCGGGCTTCTTTAAACACGAAATTTTCCCCGTTTCGATTCCACAGAAAAAAGGCGATCCGAAGATTTTTGACACCGACGAACATCCCCGACCGGATACTACTCTCGACGCGCTGTCTAAACTGAAGCCCATCGTGAAACCGACAGGTACCGTGACCGCGGGAAACGCTTCCGGCGTGAACGACGGGTCGTGCGCGCTCCTCATCGCCTCCAAAACGGCTGCTTCAAAATACGGTCTAACACCTCTCGCTCGCATTATCGCAACCACCGCCGTGGGAGTCGCGCCGCGCATAATGGGATTCGCTCCCGCGCCCGCAACGCGCAAAATCCTCGAAAAAACGGGTCTAAGACTTTCGCAAATGGATGTAATCGAGCTGAACGAAGCATTCGCCGCCCAGGCGCTCGCCGTCACACGTGATTTAGGTCTGCCGGATGACGCCTCGCACGTAAACCCCAATGGCGGCGCCATCGCCATAGGACACCCGCTGGGCGCAAGCGGCGCTCGCTTGGTCACCACAGCCGCCTATCAGTTGCAGACTACCAAAGCGCGCTACGCTCTTTGCACCATGTGCATTGGCGTAGGCCAAGGCATCGCAACAATTATCGAACGCTGCTGAAGGACTGATTTCCGGTCTGCTTTCCTGCATCCGTCCGCCTCTTTTCGATGGCCTTAAGTGTAGGGTTGCGTTAGCGGAAGTGGAGTCATATTATACGGGTCGAAAGAGAGGACTCATGAAGGCCGTCGTAGGCGTATTCAAATCGCGACCAGATGCAGAGCGTGGCGCTGCTGAGCTCACCCCGCTGGATATTCCGAAGGATCGAGTCACCGTTCTTACGCCTCACGCGACCGCAAAGGAACTCGCCGCCGTCCCGACTGTTGCAGGAGAAGAACCGGGCATGGGTAAAGCGATGGGCGCGGCTCTGGGAGGCGCTATCGGGGTTGCCGGAGGCGTGGGACTGGTACCGATGCTCGCAAGCTTTCTGATCCCAGGAGTGGGACAAGTTCTCGCGATTGGAGTTGTTGGGGGAGTGCTCCTCGGCGCGATCGGCGCAGTTGGTGGCGGCGCGGCCGGCGGAGCCATCGAGAGCAACGTCTTCGAAGGATTGCCGGAAGACGAGATGTTCGTCTATGAGGATGCCTTGCGCAAGGGCCGCTCCGTCGTAGTAGTGATGGCCGATAATAACGAAGCCGACGCGGTTCGCGGCGTACTGGAAAATGCCGGAGCCGAGAGCATCGATCAAGCTCGTGACAACTGGTGGGCCGGTCTGCGCGACGCCGAAAAAGAAAAATATGAGACCAGCGGCGGCAAGTTTCAAGACGACGAGCGCTATTTTCGCTGCGGCTTCGAAGCAGCTCTGCATGCGAAGAATCGCGATCGAACCTACGAGCAATGCCAGAAAGTGCTCGGTGATCTGCACCCACGCATGCACGAGAGCGAGCCTTTCAAACGTGGCTTCGAGCGCGGCCGCGAATATATAAAAACAATCCGTAAACACGTCAGCTAACCCCGGCGCCGGCGGCCTTGGTGTTCACGTTTTTCCTGCGAATGTCGACGGAATACCAAACGTTCCTTCGACTACTTCCACGAAGTCTCTCTCTTCGCGGAGAATCAGCCGCTTCTCCTGTGCCGTCGCAAAATTCTCACGCGCTTCCGGATCTGACTTCAATCGCGCTCGGTAAGCCTCATAAGAGGCGAGACTATCGAATGCGATCAAGCCCCAGGCCACATCATTCGTGCCTTCATACGGAAGAAAATATCCGACAAGGTGGCCGCCGCATTGAGGAATGATTCTCCCCCAGTTCTCGGCGTACTTTTTGAACGCATCGTGCTGGAACGGATCAACTTGGTATCGGATGACGCAGGTTATAGTCACGAAAATCCTCCCGGTGGACAGTCTGGTCGCTGGAGCGATGCGGGGGCTTTGCTGGCTGCACCTTCGGCAGCATGCCGGTTGCTTGACATGAACAATTCGTCTACGATCAAAGTATGAATGTCGAGGAGCATGCTGACATAGCAGTTTGCAGAATCGCCGCCGCCATCGCCGAGCCTGCACGCGCCCGCATACTTTTCTGCCTGATGGACGGGCACGCGCGAACGAGCACCGAGCTTGCGGTGGTGGCTGACGTGAGTCCGTCAACCGCGAGCGTGCACCTGAATCGGTTGAAGACAGCACAGCTGGTCAAAGTGCTCGCCCAGGGAAAGCATCGTTTCTACAGCATCGGTGGACCCGACGTGGCCGGCGCACTGGAAGGATTGACTGTCCTCGCCGGCGGCTCGCGCGATAAGTTCGTGCCAACCGCGCCAAGTCGGCTGCGCGCCGCACGGACTTGTTACGACCACTTGGCCGGCACGGTCGGCGTAGCGCTTCACGACCGCTTCAAAGCACTGGGTTGGCTTTCAGCCGCTTCGAAACGTAATGACAATGCGTACGACCTCAGCTTAGCTGGAACGAAGGCGTTTGAGACTCTCGGCATCGACCTCGTGGTAACTCGGACGCTGCGTCGCCGATTCGCTTGCGCATGCCTGGATTGGAGTGAGCGGCGGCCTCATGTCGGCGGCGCGCTGGGGGCAGCCCTCCTGAAAGTCGCGCTGAAAAGGAAATGGCTGACGCAGGATCTCGATAGCAGAGCCGTCGACGTCACAAGTTTTGGGCGGCGCGAAATGCTGGCTCGATTTGGCCTGCGTGTTTGAGGGATTTAATCCGCCAGCGGTATCCAGGCCGGCAACAGCGGCTATTAATCATCCACAGTTGAGTATAATAACCGTGCGCCGGCATCGTATTTCCGTGCGCATCTCGGAGAATGAGTGACGTCCGCTTCTAAGCTCATCCAGAACTACGTCAACGGCAAGTTCGTACGCGGGCCGCGTGAGTTCTCCGATATCAATCCGGCTGACGGCACGGGGATCGCCCAAGTTTCGGAAGCTGATGAATCGCTGGTAAATCAAGCGGTCGAATCCGCGCGTCTTGCGCTTGGCGGAAATTGGGACAAGCTCGCCGTTCCCGCCCGCGCTGCCCTTTTACACAAAATCGCGGATGGCATCGAAGCGCGCTTCAACGATTTCGTTCAAGCGGAAGTGGCGGATACCGGAAAGCCAGTCTCGCTCGCCTCGAAAATTGACGTTCCACGCGGCGCCGCGAATTTCCGGGTTTTTGCGGACCTTATCAAAAATGCGGGGATCGAAGCATTTTGGACGGAAACTTCTGACGGCGTTTCGGCGCTCAATTATTGCGCTCGCAAACCACTCGGAGTAGTCGGCATCATTACCCCATGGAATTTGCCGTTGTTGCTGCTCACATGGAAAGCCGCTCCGGCGCTGGCCTGCGGAAATTGCGTGGTGGTGAAACCATCAGAAGAAACTCCGGCGACTGCGACGTTGCTCGCCGAGGTGATGCAATCGGTGGGCGTGCCTCCTGGAGTCTTCAACGTGGTTCACGGTTTCGGCTCAGGCTCGGCCGGGGAATTCCTCACCAGCCACGCGGACGTGAACGCGATTACGTTTACGGGAGAATCGAAAACAGGATCGGCCATCATGCGCGCTGTAGCGCCCACGGTGAAGCCAATTTCGTTCGAGCTTGGCGGCAAAAACGCGGCGATCGTTTTTGCCGATTGTGATTTCGACGAAACAGTAAGCGGCCTCGCTGATGCCGTGTTCCTCAATACCGGCCAAGTCTGTCTCTGCGCTGAGCGTGTTTACGTGGAACGCCCGGTGTTCGACCGTTTCGTTTCGGCGCTAAAACAAAAAGCGGAAGGCTTGTCACTAGGTTGGCCAGGCGACAGCAAAACGACCACAGGTCCGCTGATTTCGAAAGAGCACCGTGCGAAAGTGCTTTCCTACTACGAGCTCGCGAAAAAGGAAGGCGCTACGGTCGTAACTGGCGGCGGCACACCCGAATTCGGCGACGCTCGCGACAACGGGTTCTACGTTCAGCCGACCATTTTCACTGGCCTTCCCGAATCAACGCGCTGCGTGAAGGAAGAGATCTTCGGACCTGTGTGCCACATCGCACCTTTCGATACCGAAGAAGAGGCAATCGCCAAGGCCAATGACACAAAATATGGCCTGGCGGCTTCGGTATGGACTACGAATCTAAAACGAGGACACCGCGTCGCGGAAAAGTTGCGCGTGGGCATCACCTGGGTCAATTGCTGGTTCTTGCGCGACTTGCGCACACCCTTTGGAGGCGCGGGCCTGTCAGGCATTGGTCGAGAAGGCGGCCTGCACTCGCTAAATTTTTATTCCGAACTGAACAATATTTGTGTCAAGTTGTGACCGGAATCTCGCGGGCGGCAATTCGAGGTGATCTGAAATGGAAAGCAAAGTCGTCGAAGGCAAAGCCAAGCCGCGGGGCAAGTTTCCGCATATAAAGCGCTCCGGCGATTTTCTCTTCGTGTCGGGGACGAGTTCGCGGCGCGCTGATGATTCCATTGCCGGTGCCGAAACCGACAAATTCGGCTCGACGCATCTTGATATTCGCGAGCAAACTCGCGCCGTGATAGAAAATGTTCGCGGCATTCTTGCCAGCATGGATGCCGGCCTGAAAGACCTGGTCGAGATTTCGACCTATCTAGTCAACATGGATGATTTCGACGCTTACAACGAGGTTTACGCGCAATTCTTTGACGAGCAAGGACCGGCGCGAACTACCGTTGCAGTCCACCAATTGCCGCACGCGTATCTTCTAATTGAAATGAAAGCCATTGCCTACAAGCCTGTATCGCACGCGGAAACGCAAGCCGCAGCCGGGAGGACAAAGTAATGCCATCGATCAAGACGCTGAAAGCTTTTAATTTCCAAGGATGGATCGACGCGAATCGCGACAAGCTGAAGCCGCCCGTGGGAAACGCGCAGATTTGGGAAGACGGTGATTTGATGGTGACTGTGGTGGGCGGGCCCAATAATCGCAACGATTATCACGACGATCCCACAGAGGAATTCTTCCACCAACTAAAAGGTGACATTTTCCTGCGCTTGATGCCGGAGCCGGGCAAACCGCCGGTAGAAGTTCACATCAAGGAAGGTGAGATTTTTCTTTTGCCCAAGCACATGCCGCATTCGCCGCAGCGTCTCGCTCCGGACACCATCGGATTGGTGGTCGAAATGCCGCGGCCCGAAGGAGTGATGGACGGCTTCGAGTGGTATTGTGCAAAATGCAATCACCGCGTGTATCGCGCCGAAGTTCTTTTGAAAAGTATCGTGCGTGATCTGCCGCCGCTCTTTGAAAAGTTTCAACAAAGTCCGGAACTGCGGAAATGCAAGCACTGCGGTGAAATTCACCCGGGCAAACCGGCTCCGCAGAAATAACGGCACAGAGACAACATGCCAGTCATAGATATTCACACACATTTTTTCCCGGAGTCCTGGCCCGATCTCGCCAAGCGTTACGGCACTCCCGATTGGCCGTCGATCAAACATACCGGCCCGGGCAAAGCCGACATCATGCTCGGCGATCGCATGTTCCGCCACGTCACTTCCGGTTGCTGGGACGTGAACGTGCGTCTCGAAAACATGGATCGCAACGGCGTGGACATGCAGATCATTTCCGCCACGCCTGTTCTTTTTGCCTATGCCCGCGAGGCCAAACATGCGCTCGATTGCGCGCGCTTGTTCAACGACGTCGCCCTTGAAATGTGCCAGCGCTCGAAAGGCAGGCTGAAATCTTTCTGCCAGGTTCCTTTGCAGGATATCGATTCAGCCTGCGCGGAACTTTCCCGCTGCATGCGCGACGGCCACCTCGGCGTCCAGATCGGCAATCACGTCGGACAAAAAAATCTCGACGATCCCGGCATCCTGAAATTTTTGCAGCATTGCGCCGCGGAAGGAGCTGCAGTCTTCGTTCATCCCTGGGACATGATGGCCGGCGAGCGCATGCCGAATTACATGATGCCCTGGACCGTGGCCATGCCGGCCGAAACGCAGCTATCGCTTGTGTCCATGATTTTAAGCGGAGCTTTCGACCGCTTGCCGACGAGCCTGCGTATCTGCTTCGCGCATGGTGGCGGAAGTTTTGCTTTTCTTCTCGGCCGGTTGGAGAACGCGTGGAAAAATCACGAAGTCGCGCGCGGCGTTTCGCAGTTCACGCCCAGCCATTATCTGGATCGCATTCGCGTCGACTCCGCAGTCTTCGAACAACGCACTTTGCAATTCCTCCTCGAAGTGATGGGAACTGATCGCGTGCTTCTCGGCTCCGACTACCCGTTTCCATTGGGTGAAGCGCGCGCCGGCACATTAATCCGTGAAAGCCATTCTTCGCCGGAAGTGAAAGCGGAATTGCTCGGTGGCAACGCAGTGAAATTTCTGAATTTGCCCAGCGTGAATGCCGCGGCGAACGCAACGGCCTCATCCACATCATCAGGTGCGCCAAAGTCAGAAACTTCCGCCGGCTGCCCATTTGGAAGCGGCGCGCTTGCAAACGACCGGGCGGCCTCCTCCAGCGATTCAGCCGAGCCCGAAAATCGATTGACGTATAGCTCTTATCTACGCATCCCGGAACTGCTTTCGCTTCATCACCCAGTTTCCTCGCCTGTACATCACGACGAATTGCTGTTCATCATCATTCATCAGACCTACGAGCTCTGGTTCAAGGAATTGCTGCACGATTTGGACGCTGTAGTTGCCAATCTTCGCGCTGCCGGCGCTGATCCGTCTTCGCGCGATGGTGTTTACGAAGCCGCACGCTTGCTTCGACGCTGCACGGAAATCATGCGCGTCCTGGTGGAACAGTTCACCATCCTGGAAACGATGCTTCCGTCTCACTTTCTCGCCTTTCGCGGAAAACTGAATCCGGCCAGCGGTTTTCAGTCGGAGCAATTCAGAGAGATCGAATTCCTTTGCGGCTTGAAAGACGAAAAGATGTTGCTCTACCATCAACTCACGCCCGAAGCTCATGCCATCCTTCACCGACGGCTCAGCGAGGATTCGCTCCACGACGTATTTTTTCAAGCTCTGAAATCGCTGGGAAAGCTCCCGGAAATGAGCGCCGTCGCGACAGACCGCGAGCGATTCGAAGCGCGCGCAAAGGCCGTTCAAGCGCTGTATCAGGACGAGCGCAATCATCGCGACTGGATTGATGTTTGCGAGCGCTTGACGGAATTCGACGAGCTGGTTGTTAGCTGGCGGCTGCGTCACATTCAGATGGTCGAGCGCACCATCGGAGTGCGCATGGGCACGGGCGGCAGCACTGGCTCCTCCTATCTGAAGCTCACGTTAGAGAAAAAATTCTTTCCGGAGTTGTGGGAAGCGCGCTCGCGTCTGGGAGATTGAATCTTCCACTGCTAATCTGAGCCGTTGAGATTCCGGCAACACATGCCAAGTCCATCCGACACAATTACACTCATCGGCGCCGGCCTCACCGGTCCCCTGCTTGCGATTTCTCTCGTTCAACGCGGATTCCGTGTCGCGATTTACGAGCGGCGTCCGGATATGCGCCGCGTTCAGTTGCCCGCCGGACGTTCGATCAATCTCGCCATCTCCGTTCGCGGGATTCACGCGCTTCGGGAAGCCGGGCTGTGGGAATCTATGCGCGGCATCATCATTCCGATGAAAGGCCGCATGATGCACTCGCTCTCCGGCGAGCTTACGTTTCAGCCGTACGGCAAAGACGAAACCGAAGTCATCAATTCGATTTCTCGCGCGGACTTGAATGCCGCCCTGATGAATGAAGCTGAAAAGCGAGGCGTCAATATTCATTTCAATGAACGCTGCCTCGGATTCGATCTGCATTCCGGAACCGCGCGGTTCCACAACGAAGAGACCGGCCGTGAATCAACTTCCGAACCCGGGATTGTCATCGCCGCAGACGGCGCGTCCTCTGCAATTCGTCTCGCGATGCTCAAACTTAGCGACTTCAATCTTGCGCAGCAGCATCTGGATTATGGCTACAAAGAGCTGACCATCGCAGCCGGACCAGATGTAAAGCATGTTCTGGAAACGAACGCGCTGCACATCTGGCCGCGCGGCTCGCACATGTTGATCGCATTGCCCAATGTTGACGGCACTTTTGCCTGCATCCTGTTCCTGCCGTTTGAAGGCGAAGTGAGTTTTGCCGGCCTGGATTCAGAAGCAAAGTTCCTGAAATTCTTCCAGTCGAACTTCGCGGACGCCCTGCCGTTGATGCCGCAACTCCGCGACAATTTTCGCGATAATCCTACGGGCTCGATGGTCACCATCAAATGTTCGCCTTGGCATGTGGACGCAAAATTGCTTTTGATCGGTGACGCCGCTCACGCCATCGTCCCCTTCTTCGGACAAGGCATGAACTGCGCATTCGAAGATTGCACGTGTTTGCTCGATCTTCTCGATCGCCACGGCGCGGACTGGCCAAAGGTCCTTCCGGAGTTTGAGCGCTCGCGCAAGGCAAATACCGATGCAATCGCGGATCTTGCTCTCGAGAATTTCGTCGAAATGCGCGACCGCGTAGGCGATCCTCGCTTCCTATTCAAGAAAAAAGTGGAACTCGCTCTCGAAGCTAAATTTCCGCGCCGTTTCGTTCCGAAATATGCGATGGTCACTTTTCACCGTGTACCATATTCCTTGGCTCTTTCTCGAGGACTCGTACAGGATGCTATGCTTGCGGAATTGTGCGGTTCAATCGATCGGATTGAGGATCTTGACTGGGCAAAAGCGGAAATGATGATTCATCGTCAGCTCACCCCCTTGGACCAACTCTAAATGCCCGGCACCGAGTTCAAGGCCACGAAGGAATTTGCCGCGGCGCAAACCGCTCGCGACCCATTGGCTCACTTCCGCGAACGCTTTCACATTCCTAAAATGCCGGACGGCTCTGACTGCATTTATCTTTGCGGCCAATCGCTCGGCTTGCAGCCGAAATCCACGCGCGAATACGTTGAACAGGAACTGCAAGACTGGGCGCGCCTCGGCGTGGATGCGCAACTCCACGCGCGCAATCCTTGGATCCCGTATCACGAAATTCTCAGCGCGCCCATTTCGCGGCTGGTCGGCGGCCTTCCCATCGAAGTAGTGACAATGAATTCGCTCACTGTGAATCTGCACCTCATGATGGTTTCGTTTTACCGGCCCACTCCGCAGCGCCACAAAATCCTGATCGAGGCCAACGCCTTCCCTTCCGACCAGTACGCGGTGAAATCACAAATTCAGTATCACGGTTACGATCCGGAAAATTCGCTGATTGAAATCGCGCCCCGTCCCGGCGAATCCGCTACCCGCACTGAAGACATCGAAAAACTCATCGCTGTAGAAGGAGAAAAGATCGCGCTGGTTATGTTCGGCGGCGTGAATTACTACTCGGGACAGGCTTTTGATTTTTCGCGTATCACCGAAGCCGGGCACGCCGAAGGATGTGTAGTTGGTTTCGACTTGGCGCACGCCATCGGAAATCTTCCGCTGAAGTTACACGAGTGGAATGTCGATTTCGCGGTCTGGTGCAGTTACAAATATCTCAACGCCGGCCCTGGCGCTATAGGCGGATGCTTCGTGCACGAACGCCACGCCCGCGATTCGAAATTGCCACGTTTCGCCGGCTGGTGGGGCCACGATAAGGAAAAACGTTTCCGCATGCAGCCGGATTTTCACGCCATCCCGGGAGCCGAAGGCTGGCAACTCAGCAATCCATCCATTTTGTCGGCTGCGGCATTGCGCGCTTCTGTAGAGATTTTTGACGAAGCAAATATGCA
>PKWH01000193.1:27758-28981 GCA_003131985.1 Acidobacteriota bacterium
TACAACACGTTTCTAGACGTCCACACCTTCGCCGAAAAATTCCTGAGTGCGACGCACCGCTAGCATCGTCTTCATTTTGGCGCCGAGCCTCCGATCAATCCCAGCGTCGCGCGCCCCAAAACGGTTCCCGGATCAGCCAAACCCAAAACAATATCGAAATGATTCGCTCCAGCGACTTCAAATACCAAAACCGGAAAGTCCGCAGCCTCCAATCGCGAAGCGTAGCTTTTACTCTGGCGTTTGAATTCGCTTGTCTCGTTCTCTCCCCACGCGACGATCGTCGGCACGGGCCGGCCAAGACTCAAGCGCATGGGGCTTAACCCAGCGGCATCCGCCGCCGTTAAATTCAATGGCGCTGCAACGCGCGTCCCCACCAAAGGCTCGATGTCGTACACGCCGCTCAGCAGAATCGCGCCCGCGATCGCATTGTCAGCTACACCGGCCGTGTGTTGCCATCCTTTCAACAGCATCATCGCGGCCAGATGAGCACCGGCCGAGCTCCCTGAAAGATACAGCCGGTCGCGATAGAACCCGAGCGCGTCAGCCTGTCCATGAAGCCACGCAACCGCTCGGCGGCATTGATCGACGATCGTCTCGACGCCGGCATGCGGCGCTAGCGTGTAATTGATAGCCGCGAACGCGATTCCGTTCGCCACACAATCAGCCGCGGCAAAAAGCGATTCATTCTTCGATAATTCCTGCCAATAGCCGCCATGAATGAAAACGAGCAGCGGCGCTTCGCGCGAAGCAGCGGGGAAAAAATCCAAGGTTTCGTCAGGTTTGTCTCCCCACTGCAGATCCTTTTGGCACACCAGCGCCTGCTCCGCCTTGCGGCTCCGGATTGCATACTCCGCTAGAAACGGCTCGGCCGAAGGCACGCAACTACTCGGAGAATATTCCTTCTCGATCCGCACGAGCGGCCAATTGCGCCAAGCCTGGTCCTTCGGGTTCATTCTTCCCTCACAAATGTCGGCATCTGATTCTGCACTCACTGAGGTTTCAGAATCGACACAAAAATCGCCGCCGATTGTCGGTGGACTTTAGCAGCTTTGAAGATAGAATGTGCCTTCTGAACGGCGCTTTGGAACGTGCGTGTTGCTCAATCTTGCCGCCGGGCGCTGTTGGTCAGAAGTTTTTGCGTTAGAAGTTAGTCTGAAATCTAAATCGAATGGATTCTTCCGCATCCTACATCAAGAGACATTTGCCTCGGCCACTTCTCTCGG
>PKWH01000139.1 GCA_003131985.1 Acidobacteriota bacterium
CCTTCGCCCACTTCGAGAATGGAGATGTCAAACGTTCCGCCGCCCAGGTCATAAACGGCAATGGTCTCGTCCTTTTTCTTGTCGAGGCCATAAGCTAGGGCCGCCGCGGTAGGCTCATTGATGATGCGCGGAACTTCAAGACCCGCAATTTCGCCCGCCTGCTTTGTGGCTTGGCGCTGGCTATCGTTAAAATATGCCGGAACGGTGATCACAGCTTTGGTTACTTTCTCTCCGAGGAAATCTTCCGCCGCGGACTTTAGCTTTTGAAGAATCATGGCGGACAATTCTTGCGGAGTGTAAGCCTTCCCTGAAAGTTCGACACGCACGTCGTCGTGGGGTCCCTTCACCACCTTGTAAGGCACTCGCTTGGCTTCTTCCTGCACCTCGTCGAAGCGGCGTCCTATGAAACGCTTGATCGAGTAAACAGTGTTCTCCGGGTTCGTGATTGATTGGCGCTTTGCTACTTGGCCCACCAGACGCTCACCGCTCTTTGTGATTGCAACTACCGAGGGGGTGGTCCGCGCTCCTTCCTGGTTGGGAATAACGGTTGGTTCGCCGCCTTGCATGACGGCGACAACCGAATTGGTGGTACCCAAATCGATGCCGATAATCTTGCTCATAGAATGCGCTCCTGTAGAGTCGAGTCGGGCTCAGCCCGCGACTCCTAGCAATGAAACGAAGGCAATAATACACGTTGAGCGTGTCATTGTCAAGTTATCTGTGCGTCTGTATTCCACTGACAATGATGACTTTAGAGCGTTAATGAGGCAAATACTGCGCTCGACGCTTTGCGACATCTCCACGGGACCGGGTGAGCCCGAGAAGTCCTCCCCTATCAGCGAAGACGCCGAGTAGGTGGCAGGTTATCACGTGACATCGAACGATACACAAGCGCTGCCGCTAAGGGCGCAATTCGCGCTACAATGTTCCGGTCGCTTCAACAAAATTCTCGGAGGTAGCTTTGAATCGCCGAAATAATCTTCCATCCCGAAGGTCGATACTGTGTGAACTAGCCGTAGTGGTTGCCTTTGCTCTAGCATCCGCTTCGGGGGTCTCGGCTCAGGCTCAGGCTCAGACGCGCTCACATACGCGCGCGACGACTGATTCTGACGCTAGTGCTGTGCCAGTGAAGTCTCTTGGAAACCGCGCCGCGCCAATCACGATGGAAGTCTTTAGCGACTACCAATGTCCGTCATGCGGGAACTTCTATGAGAGCAGCTTGAAGTATATGATCACCGACTATGTCGCCGCGGGAAAAGTGTACTTCATTCACCGCGACTTTCCGCTGCCCATGCATCCCTATTCTCATCAGGCTGCGCGCTGGTCGAATGCCGCAGCAAAGATTGGCAAATTCCAAGAGGTGGATGCGGCGCTTTTCGACAATCAGGCTGCATGGTCGGTCGATGGAAACATCGAGAAGTTCGTGGCTGCTGCGTTGAAGCCGGCGGATTTCAAGCGCGTGCAAAAACTGATGGTCGGATGCGAGTCGAATGCCACCGCGGCGGTAAAGCCCGCATCGCTCTCCGGTAGCGGCCAAACGGAACAAGCATGCGCGCTCGACAAATATATCGAGCAGGACCAGGAACTGGCAAAATCGGTGCCAGTAACGCAAACGCCCACTTCAGTCATCACTTACAAGGGACAAAGATATCCGGCCATGCCTGGCTTTGTAACATGGCCGATTCTGAAGTCATTCCTGGATTCGCTTCTCGCCCAGTAGCGGAGATGCAATAGCTTATGAACCGTGCGCGTGAAAATTCGCTGCGAACATTTTTGCTGATCGGGCGGCTGGCGTTCGCAGCAACTTTCTTATTTGCGGCTTACGCAAAACTGAAACCGCAAGCAGCGATGCCGTGGTCAGTCGCTTCCGTTAAGATTTCCCTTTCCATGTTCGCGATGCAGGTCGATTCCTACCAATTGCTTTCTCCGCAAGCGGTGAGTGCGGCCGCGCACTGTTTGCCGTTTATTGAACTGGGCTTGGGCCTATGGCTTCTGAGTGGATTGTGGCTGCGTTATTCGTCGCTCTTCACCACATTACTGTTGGGAGGCTTTTTCGCCTTGATGGTCCGGACCTATTCGGCCGGGCTCGAGATCAACTGCGGCTGTTTTGGTCCGGGCGAGAAGCTCGGAGTGAAATCATTGCTACGCGACGGCTCGCTCTTCGCTTTTTCACTGGCCGTTACGGTCTGCGCCTTTTTGTCCCGGAGGAAGCGCGGGAACGATGCAATTTCCCCAGCGGCATCCACAACTGTTTCCTCGCCTCAGAGCGCAAATTAATTAGCGGATATCTGAAATCTTTCCGATGCTCTTTCACGGCACAACTGCTGAAAGCAACCGATCACATTTTGCAGTATTCAAATATAATGAGGCTGCCGGTGGCCGCTAAGCAGCAATCCAAAACACCTGCAAAGTACGCGAGTAGTGTCGCGACGATCTATGCCAATTCAATTTAACCAACCATTGTTAATGGCATTTGTCGCGGCGGGAATTACGCTATGTCCTGCGCTGAGCGCGGGGCCCCGGGTTTCGGACCAAGCTGCCGCGCAGAAAGCTACCCCTTCACAAGTGCCCGTAATAGAACCCGATCCTTCCGTTGGTTTGATGGAAAAAGGCTTCCAGCGTCTTTACGAATTGAATTTCGACGGCGCGCGAGTAGAATTCCTGGCTTATCAGAAGAACCTCCCCGACGATCCGATGGGCAAGGCTGCGGAAGCAGCGAGTTACCTCTTCGAACAGTTCAACGCGAAGGGAATTTTGACGTCGGACTTTTTCCTGAACGACGCCAAGTTCCTCGGCGGAGCGGACGGTACCGCTGCACAAAATCAGAATCCGGCATTTGTGGAAGCTAACAACCAGGCTCGAGATCTGGCCAAACGACGCCTGAAATTGAATCCCCGCGATATCCACGCGTTACTGGCTATAACCATCGCGGACGGAATGGAATCCGATTACGATGCGTTAATCATCAAGAAGCAGCTCGATGGCCT
>PKWH01000132.1 GCA_003131985.1 Acidobacteriota bacterium
TCCATCACATCGCCGGCGGTCGTGGTGATGCGGAATTCCACGCTCGGCGCCGTGGTGATTAGGTCGATGCCGAACTCTCGTTCCAGACGCTCCTGCACGATTTCCATGTGCAGCAGCCCCAGGAAGCCGCAGCGAAATCCAAATCCAAGCGCGGTGGAATTTTCCGGCTCGTAGAAAAAGGCAGCGTCGTTAAGTTGTAATTTTCCCAGCGCGTCGCGCAACAATTCGTAATCGCTCGCGTTCACGGGAAACAACCCGGCGAAAACCATGGGCTTAATGGCTTCAAAGCCTGGAAGAGGGAGTGCGGGACGATCTGCTTCTACAACTGTATCGCCCATGCGCGCGTCGGCCACGCGCTTGATATTGGCGACGATGAAACCGACATCGCCCGCGGCAAGCTCGTCCAAGGCGATGGGTTTGGGAGTAAGCGCGCCGAGCGTCTCCACTTCGTAGACTTCGTTGTTGGCGCAGAGACGAATCTTCATGCGAGGCGCAATGCGCCCCTCCATCACGCGCACCAGAACGACGGCGCCGCGGTAAATGTCGAACCACGAGTCAAAAATAAGGGCCCGCAGCGGCGCATCGGACGAGCCCACGGGCGGAGGCACATGTTTCACGACAGCTTCGAGAACGTCCCCAACGCCTTGGCCGCTCTTGGCGCTGATGAGCAGGGCATCTTCGGCCGGAATCGCCAGAACATTTTCGATCTGTTCCTTGGCGTATTCGGGCTGGGCGGCAGGCAAATCGATTTTGTTGATGACTGGAATGATCGTGAGGTTGTGGCGCGACGCTAGAAACGCGTTAGCGACCGTCTGCGCTTCCACGCCTTGGCTTGCATCCACCACCAGCAGAGCGCCTTCGCAGGCGGACAGCGCACGGGAAACTTCGTAGGAGAAATCCACGTGGCCGGGCGTGTCGATCAAATTCAGCCGGTACTCGTGGCCGTCTCGCGCGGTGTAATGCAGGCGGATGCTTTTCGCTTTGATGGTGATTCCGCGCTCGCGCTCGAGGTCCATGGAATCGAGGACTTGCGCGGTCATTTCGCGCTGGGTGAGCGCGCCGGTCAGCTCGAGCAGACGGTCGGCCAGCGTGGATTTGCCGTGGTCGATGTGCGCTATGATGCAGAAATTCCGGATGAACTGGGGATCCATGGCTCTTTTTGCGTCGAGTGCGGCCGCGTAGAGCGCGATTGTCTGCGCGCGCGCCCGCCGCGTCCTTCAAACTGTCGAGTTTGCCATAGATTCACAAGTCCGGCCACCGCCAAGAGTTGACAGGGAAGTGAGCGCCGAAAATCGCGAGCTGGAATCGCGTAAACGAAAGCCGCGTCCAGTGCATTTGCCCTCACCAAACCTATCGTTATTGACGCCTTCGGTCCACAGCTCGGTCCCCGATTCAAAGGGAACAAGCATAAGTTGCTTTTTGTTTGGTACCATGGTACATATGTACCATGACCAAGGTAAACAATCGTCCAGACATTGAAGTGGAACGAGTCCAAACCGGCGTGCGCTTGGAAAAGCGGCTGTTAAAGGTATTGAAAGCCGTCGCGGAATTGAAAAACATGTCGCTGGGAGATTTGCTGGAAGGCGTCGTGCTCCATGCGTTTGAAGGTCTGGCTCCTTTTTCCGCGCAAACGCTGAAAGAGATCGAACAGTTCAAGAAGATCTACGGATTGACTCTCAAGGCATCGGACAGCCATCAATTAAAGGAGCGACGCAAGTGAAAGCCATCTTCATCGCGGTCTCTATGTTGTTGTTCGGGGTGGTCGCGACCGTTGCCTACTATCATCTGCGCGCGCTACACACGCCGAAAGAACCGGTGGTACACGTTGAAAATGGATTTGAATTTACGGCCCGTGGCCCATACAAGACCGTGGCTCCTCTGTTCGGTGCGTTTGTAGAGCGCGCCTGGGCGGGAGATGATTGGACTCCGGAGTTTCTGTATCCCTCGCCTCCGCGCGACACTCTTGGAGAGGTCTTTACTATCCCTCATGGCCATCTGCGGAGTACCTGGGTAAATACCGCGTTTGATTTAGAGTCAGGCCACGTTCAATACGTGTACGTGATCCCAGACGCCCAAGCGGTGCTGATCGATATCCATCTCGAACAAAAAGGCCCATCAATCACGGGAGTAAAGGTTGTGTACCAGCGCACGGCATTGGATCCCAGGCTCAACGGCCACATAAGCGAACTGGGTGAGAAAGATCGAGGCATGGGCAAGGAATGGGAGACAGCAATAGACACTTATTTGCGGACGAGTGCTGCGCAACGATAAAGCCGCAAAGTTCCCTGCCATAGCAATCACCACGTTCAATCCGCGAGATTCCAGTTGCCAGCAAGCCCGTCGCGATCCGCTTTGTCAGCGACAACGATGGCGGCATCGCCGGCTTCCAGCGCGGACGCGATGAAACCACCCAGCGTTGGCCCCCGCGATATTGAATCCAAAACTATCAGGAATAACTCACGGATTGCCTAGGCGAGCCTGTTGTCGTAGGCTGTACAGAGTTTCGGGTTCCCTTCGCCCGTCGGGATCTAACCAGTAATTGTCAGCTGAGTTCACCGGGGCCAATTTGCCCCGAACAGTGCTCAATAAGAAAGCCTGGATTCCAATTTAAGTTTGCAATACATTTCAATACCCGTGAACTGGAAGCGGGATTGGTCGGAATGCACCCTAAACTCGCATGATAAAGAAAATCGCGCTGACCTCACCGGAACCTTCGAATTGATCACCCTGTTCCAGACCGCCGAGCCCGAGAGGTCCAAAATCCCGTTAATCCTGGGATATAGCCTGTCGATTGGGTGCCTGATATGGGTGCTGCACGACTTCCA
>PKWH01000081.1 GCA_003131985.1 Acidobacteriota bacterium
GCGGACATCGACAAAGTGATAACGACACTCGAGCACGTAGCCACCGAAAAGGGCGGCAAAATCGACTCGGTGAATAAATGGGGCCGCAAGCGCATGGCCTACCGCGTGCAGAAACTGCGGGAAGGATATTACGTTTACATGGTCGTTCGCTCGAGCCATGGCGAAGTGGTGAAAGAGCTCGAGCGCCGGCTGAAGGTTGCCGACCCGGTGATGAAATATCTGACCGTGCGTCTGGACGAAGAACTGAAACGGCAAGACAAGTTGAAACGGCATCGCGAGCGCAGAGCCGCGCGCCGTCCTCGCAAGGCTGTTCCGGCTGCACCGCTAATGCCAGGGACAGAACCGCAAGCCGCAGCGCCGACGGCATAGCCGAATAATCTATTCAGGATATTAGTCAGGGAGAAATCGAATGGCAGAAGAAAACGCACCACAGCAGCAATCGTACGGATCGTCCGGAGGCGGAGGAGGTCCGCGGTCTTCAGGGCCTGGCGGAGGTCCCGGCGGACGGCCTGGCGGCCCCGCAAAACGCGGCAAGCGGAGTTTCGTTCGCAAGAAGAAAGTTTGCCGGTTCTGCGTGGATAAAGCTGATTTCATCGATTACAAGAAGGCGGAAATTCTGGCTCCGTTCATTCAGGAGCGCGGCAAGATTCTTCCGCGCCGCATGACTGGAACGTGCTCGCGTCACCAGCGCTGGCTGACGGTGGCAATCAAGCGGGCGCAGAACATTGCACTGCTTCCGTTCGCCGCGGAGCTATAAAGCACACTGCTTTCCGACGTGTTGGCTGCGGCACCTGAGAGCGGCGGAGCGAAGTTAACTGAGAAGGTTTGAGAGGACGCTATGCAAATCATCTTGCAGGAAGATGTGGAGAAGCTGGGCAATCGCGGAGAGCTGGTGGACGTGGCGGCGGGATACGCACGGAATTTTCTTTTGCCGCGTAAGCTCGGCATCGAAGCTACTCCGGGCAACATGAAACGGCTGGAACGAATGCGCGTTTCGTTTGCAAAGAAGGAAGCGACCGAGAAGGGCGCGGCGGAGACGCTGGCCGGGTCGTTGCAAGGCGTGTCCTTGACGTTTGCGCGCAAAGCCGGAGACAACGAACAACTCTTCGGCTCGGTAACTTCAGCGGACATCGCCGAAGCGCTGGAAGCGCAGGGGTACCACATCGACAAGCGCAAGATCACGCTGGCCGATCCCATCAAGATCGTCGGTGATTACGAAATTCCCGTGAAGCTGCACCGCGAGATCAGCGCGAACGTGAAGGTCACGGTAAAGAAAGAAGAGTAGGCGTTCGCGGCGCTTTCGACAGCTTTACTTTCGCATTTTTGCAGAGGCCTCTGCGCGATTTTTCATTCTTCTTTCCATTTTTCCCGCCGAAAAAAAAACCAACGGCTACCGCAACAAGTTTTCCACTTTTCCGAAAGCGTCCACAGGCTCTGAGTCATTGACCTTCGCGCGATTACTGGCAACAATGTAAGCGCTCCAACCCGAAAATGCTTTTGCGTTCAACTACCAGCAGAACGAATCAACGCAGGCCTTGCGCAGGCGCGCGGCTTGAGCGAGACTAGAGGCGAATAAAAAGCGAATCATGGCGAACGACACCACTATCGAACGGCCGCTTCCGAATAATCTCGAAGCGGAGCGCAGCATTCTTGGCGCGATCCTATTGGATAACCACGCGCTGAACGCTGCCATCGAGAAAATCCGCTCCGAGGATTTTTTCCTGTCGCAGCATCGCCAGATATTCGAGCGCATGATTCAGCTCGGCGAGAAGCAGCAGGCTATCGATGTCGTCACACTGATGGAAGATCTCTCTCGCCGCGGCGAACTGGAAGCTGCGGGCGGAATCGCGTATCTCTCGCAGCTTGCGGATGGGCTGCCGCGCGTGACGAACGTGGAGCACTACGCGCGCATCGTGAAAGAAAAAGCCGTGCTGCGCAGCTTGATTTTTTCCGCGTCGGCGATTCAGGAACAGGCGCTGGCGGCGGGCGATGACGCGGACGTGATTCTGGACCGCGCCGAGTCGGTGATCTTTCAGCTGGCTGAAGATCGCGTTAAGGTCGGCCTGATCGGCGTCAAAGAGCTGGTTCGCGATAATTACGAGAGGCTGGAGAAGATTTTCAGCGAAGGCCGACGCATTACCGGGCTTACCACCGGGTACCCCGGGCTCGACAACGAAACCGCGGGGCTGCAGCCTTCGGAATTAATTATTCTGGCGGCGCGCCCTTCGATGGGAAAAACGGCGCTGGCGTTGAACATTTCCGAAAATGTCGCGCTGCGCCTGCGCGAGCCGGTGGCCGTGTTCAGCCTGGAAATGTCGAAAGAATCGCTGCTCTTGCGTTTGCTGGCCTCCGAAGCTCGCGTGGATGCGCACAAATTCCGCACCGGGCACATGGGCCGCGACGACTGGGGAAAAGTTACCGGAGCGCTGACGAATCTAGCCGATGCGCCGCTGTGGATTGACGATTCGGCTTCCTCCACGGTGATGGAGATTGGCGCGAAAGCGCGGCGCCTGAAACGTGATCGCGGGCTTTCGCTTCTGGTGGTGGATTACCTCCAACTCGTGGTTCCCACGCACACCGGGCGCGGGTCGAATCGCCAGGAAGAAGTTTCCAGCATTTCGCGCGGCTTGAAAGGCTTGGCGAAAGAATTGAAGGTGCCGGTTCTGGTTTTGAGCCAGTTGACCCGCGCACCTGAGCGCGATGACCGTAAGCCGCAGCTTTCCGACCTGCGCGAATCGGGCGCGATCGAGCAGGATGCTGACGTGGTGCTGTTCATCAACCGCCCGAATTTCTACAAGACTGATTTGCCGGAAGAAGATCGCGCCAAGGCCGAGCTGATTATCGCCAAGCAGCGCAACGGGCCTACCGGGAGCATGAACTTTGTTTTTCTTGCGCGCCACACGCGATTTGAGGAAGCTGCGCCGGACGCATGGAGCACTTCCAGTCGCGAAGAGTAGCGTTGCCATCGTCCCACAACGTGTCGCAGCGCCCGCGTTTCACGTGACACAGCCAGGGCTTGCCGGTTTGGTTGGACTACGGTAGCGCCCCTAACCTCTGCATTTTGCTGGCGATTCCCAGCTGCGCGTTCGAGGTGTTACGTTCCGTGAGATGGCCCGCGACCTGCGATTACTCCTGCCAGGTGTTTACCTAAACGCCGCTTCCAAATTGGTTGAGTCGGATTTCGTTCGCGCGGCGAATAAGGAGTCTGGCATTCTTAAGACGATGCCGAAAGCCATCCATTTCGAGGGCAGGCCGGTTTGGGCGGAGATTTCGCTCAAAGCCATACTGCACAATCTGCGAGTGATTCGCCGCCATGTCGGTGCGAAGCGAAAAATCCTCGCGGTGGTGAAATCGAACGCTTACGGTTTGGGTGCTGTGCCGATTTCCAAAGCTCTGCAGAAAGCCGGGACGGAGTGGTTCGGGGTAACTTGCGCGAACGAAGGCATCGAATTGCGCGAAGCGGGGATTCGCAAGCGCATACTGATCCTTACCGGTTTTTGGCCCGGCGAGGAAAAGCGGCTGATACAGAATCAGCTTACGCCCACCGTCTCGCGCGTGGACGATCTGCGCTATATCGAACGCGCGGCNNATGAACCGGCTGGGAATTGCGCCGGATGAAATCGATGCGTTCTGCCTTGCGCTAGCCGATTGCCCGCATATCCAGCTCGAAGGCACCTACACCCATTTTGCTTCGGCTGAGGATTTTACGGCGGAACAAACCACGGTGCAGGAGCGGCTTTTCCGCGATTGCCTCGACAGGATGTGTGCGCTGGGAGTTTCGCCGGGAATCGTGCACATGGCCAACAGCGGCGCGATCTGCGCACGGCCGAGTACCTTGGGAGACATGGTGCGTCCCGGCGCGATTCTGTACGGGTACCACCAGTCATTCGACCCGCCGCAGAAAAAACAGGAAGTGATGTGCGCGATGCCGCTGGAGCCATGCCTGGCGTTGCGAGCGCGGATTATTTCGCTGCGCGAGATTCCGGCAGGACAGGCAGTGGGTTACGGCGCCCGTTTCGTTACCAGCCGTACTTCTCGGATTGCGGTGATCAATGCTGGCTATGCCGACGGGATCGTGCGCGCGCGAACTAACCGTGGATGCGCTCTGGTGCGCGGAAGACGCGTTCCACTGGTCGGAACGATCTCGATGGACTTGACCATGCTTGATGTAACCGATGTGGAGGGGGCAAAGCTTGGCGATGTGGTCACGATCTACGGAAAAGACGGACAGGCTTCGATTGAAGTTTCCGAAGTGGCGCGCGAAATCGGCACGGTCACTTCTGATTTATTGTGTGCGTTAGGGCGGCGCGTCCCCAAATTTTACCTCTAGCCTCGGGTTGCATTCGGTTCCTACCGCGGCTTTTCAATCCACGCATCAATTGCTCGAACTTCGCCCGGGTGTTATAGTGCGCTTATAACTTTTCATATTTGCTTTCACTTTTATTCGGCGCCTAAAGTTTCATAAAACCGAGCATTCGGAAGAGCACAGGGACCAATTAATAGCTGCGTAACTATATATTCATACGCTTCATAAGGTGGAACGATGCAAAGGCCTCCTAACGTACCTAGCCGTCCGTCGTCAGTTCCCGCTCCTGAGAATCCCGCTGCAAAGACAAACAGCCATCCCCGTACCGGCCAGGACAGCGTCGGCAGCTTCTGGGACATGCTCGGCATCCGCATTATCTTCACGGCGATTTGTGTTGCCGCAGGCTTCCATTTTCGTCCGTTCAGCGTTTCCAAGGAATATGGCTCGGCCGTCGGGTTGCTGTTCGCGATAGCCGTCATCCTGTTTGAGCTTCGGCTACGCCGCGCGAGTTTGCGACGGCTGATTGGCGCGGCTACGGGGTCGATCTTGGGAATTGTGGGCGCGTATTTCACCACGCTGGTTCTTTCGCACACTTCGATGCCGGAGAGCACGCGCTCGTTCTTCAGCCTGGCGACGTTTCTAGTGATGGCTTATATCGGTCTGATCCTGGGCGCGAACAAAGGCGACATGCTCAATCTGCAGGCGCTTGGAGGCCTGTTCGGGAGCGAGCGCAGCTTGAAGCATTCCTTCAAAGTGCTGGATACCAGCGTGATTATCGACGGGCGCGTGGCAGACATTGCAGACGCGCAGTTTCTCGATGGCACGGTGATCATTCCGCAATTCGTCCTGCACGAGCTGCAGCTTGTGGCCGATTCGGCTGACCCGTTGAAACGGCAGCGCGGCCGGCGAGGTTTGGAAGTGCTGCAGCGCATTCAAAAAATGGCGCATCTGGAAGTGCAGATCGTTGACGAGGATTTCCCGCAGGTGCCGGAAGTGGATCTGAAACTCATCGAGCTGGCCAAACGCTACGAGGCGAAAATCGTCACCAACGATTACAACTTGAACAAAGTGGCGACGCTGCAGGGCATCGAGATCCTCAA
>PKWH01000162.1:0-2978 GCA_003131985.1 Acidobacteriota bacterium
ACTCTTAATCAGCGGGTTGCAGGTTCGAGTCCTGCCCGGCTCACCACTTTTCCTTCGTAACTGTAACTTACCGCTGGATTCGGAACGATCGAAGCCACGTCGATAGATTCAGCGCTGAGCCGTCGATGCGGCGCTCCCCGGATTCTTCACGTAAGTATTCAGCCAGTTATTCATTTCCCAAAACATGTGCAGTATCGATTCGCGGCCCGCGTATCCGTGCGCTTCCAGAGGTAGCAGGACGAACCGCACCGTCGCGCCGTGTCCTTTCAACGCGCTGAAGAACCGCTCGCTCTGTATCGGGAATGTCCCGGAATTATCGTCCGCCTCGCCGTGAATCATCAAAAGCGGCGTCTTGATTTTGTCCGCAAAAGAAAATGGCGACATCTTGTAGTAAGTCTCCGGAGATTCCCAGTACGTCCGGTCTTCATTCTGGAAGCCGAATGGCGTAAGAGTCCGGTTGTAGGCCCCGCTGCGCGCGATGCCGGCCTTGAACAAATCGCTGTGAGCCAGCAGATTGGCAGTCATGAACGCGCCGTACGAATGCCCCATCACCGCCACGCGGTTGCGGTCAACGACTCCGAGTCGCACACCTTCGTCAATCGCGGCTTTTGCGCTGGCAACAAGCTGTTCCACATATGTGTCGTTCGGCTCGGCCTTCCCTTCGCCCACGATCGGAATCGTCGCATTTTCCAGTACGGCGTAGCCTTGCGTAACAAAAGGAATCGGCGAACCCCAGTACAAAATTGGGAACTGGTAGGGCGACCCGGTCACTTGTCCCGCCGCCGCTTTCGTCTTGTATTCAGTTGGATAAGCTTCCATCAGCGTAGGCAGCGGCCCATCTTGCGGCTTGTACCCAACCGGCAGATAGAGATTGGCGCTCAGCTCAACCCCGTCCGCGCGCTTGTAGTGCAACACCTGCTTCTTAGGAAGCTCGGCATTTCCGTAAGGACTCGGAAAAAATGTGATCTGCTCCGGAGATCCCCCGATTTTCTCCAGATAGAAGTTTGGATTTTTTTCCTGCGATTCTCTGCGTATCAAGATCGTCTGCGTAACAGAATCCAGAACAGCCCAGGGAACCTCATAATACGGAGCGGCCGATTGCCAGAGCTGCTTCTTCTCACCGTTTGCGGCATTCGTCACCGACAGGTAAGGTTTATCGCCTTCCGAAGACGCGCCTGGGCTTCGAAAGTAGATGCCGCTTCCGTCCGGAGTTGTTTGAAGTACCGTCTTGCCTGCGGAATTGTTTTCCTCGAGCGGTTGGCCGGGATCGTGATAGCGGTCTTCGAATGAGCCTTCGTATAATTTCACAGGCGCCGCCGGATTCGAGGGAGCGACCGCCAGAATGATTCGTTTGCGGTCTTTCCAGCGGCGTTCTTCCACCAGCGCCAGACGATCGTTCGCCCACGTCACGCTCCGGTAGCGAACCGGCAAATCAATCAGCTTGCGGGGAGTCGCATCGAACGGCGCGTCGAGAAAAAAAACAGTGTCTCTGACGGCCGCTTCCTTTCGCGGGTCGCCTCCATCGCCGGCTACTACCCAGGCCACCGTCGCTGGAACGTCGCTGCGCCAATCGTAATCGCGCGGACCCGTCGGCACCGCATCAGTAACACTCGGGACATTGTCTTGGAGCGGATTGTCCGCCAACTGCTTGCTGTTCGCATTGTTCTTCAAATCAATCACCGACACGCGCTCGGGAAAAGTTTCAAAAGGAAGCAGGTATGTGTACGGATGGTGGCGTTCGGAAACCAGAACGTAGTTGCCGTCCGGCGAAGGCGAAGCATCCGTAATGATGCCGGGTTTCCCGATCGCCTTATTTCCGCCGTCCAGCGAAATCAACCGTAGCTGCGAAGTGGCGTAATAATCGAAAATAATTTCATCTTCGGGATTCTTCAAAAGATCTTCGTATGTGCGGCCCGGTGTAAGACGCCCGAGGTTCTCCTGCACGATCGGCCCCGTGGGAATTTCATTTCGCGTGGGAGCAGGCCCGCGATCCGCGGCGACAGTCTTGCAAATTAAGCTCTGACTGTCGCTCACCCATTCGCATGGCGAGCCGAACATGCCATTCAGCGCGATGCCGGGCAGGCGCCGAGCTTGCCCCGACGCAACATCCGCGATCCAAAGACTCANNTTCGGCAACGCCTGAATTTTTAGCGACGTGATGTAACGCCCCCGGCTCGGTCCGTTCGTCTTGGGATTGAACCGCCGCCCCGCCAATCGAAATTCCGGTTGCGCCAAGTCGGCGATCGACGGCAAGCCCGAGAACTGCTCGATCAGCATCCATCTCGCCTGCCCCTTGGCCGCCGGCGAAAGACGGATCGTCGGAGTAGGCTGCACATCCACTAGTTCGACAATCGCCTTCGGCGGCTGCTGGTATTTCAGGCTTGTTTGCGCGCGCACCACAGCGCTCGGCTGCGCGAACATCCCCGCAACGACGGAAAGAAAAATCAGACGCGTCAGTCTTAGTGTAGGCATAGAGGTAGGAACCGCGGTTTTAGCTCCAGAAGTCTCACGGAACATACCGCGCAAGGGAATCGCGCGCAATAATTATTCTTTTTGAAAGCTCTTCCGCCCTCATCACTTCCTGTTGAGGCAGAAGCGTCGCGAAATAGCTCCGCCCCGCAGCGCGCTCGATCCGCACACCGATTCCACTTCCGTTATCAAGCGCGGCCATATGAGGCCCTGGTGTATACTCCCCGCACTCTCAGAAGGAGGACGCCCCTCGTGCGCAAATATCTCGCGGAATTCCTCGGAACTTTTGTTCTAGTCTTCGGCGGAGTCGGTAGCGCAGTGCTGGCCGGCAGCCACATAGGATTCGTAGGCGTGGCGTTCGCGTTCGGCCTCGCGTTACTAGCGATGGTTTACACCATCGGGCCAATCTCCGGCTGCCACATTAATCCCGCCGTCACGCTGGGCGTTCTGCTGGCCAAAAGAATCGGCGCGCGCGACGCGCTGATGTACGTCGTCGCACAGATTTTTGG
>PKWH01000162.1:3020-5983 GCA_003131985.1 Acidobacteriota bacterium
GTCGCCGCGTTCATCGCGGAAGTAATCCTCACGATGTTTCTGGTGGTCACCGTTCTTGGCGCCACGGACGTAAAAGCCCCGGTAGGCTTTGCCGGCCTCGCCATCGGCCTCGTGCTGACTCTGATTCACCTCGTCGGAATTCCCATCACCAATACGTCCGTAAATCCCGCGCGCAGCATCGGTCCCGCTTTGTTCGTCCAAGGCTGGGCGCTGCAACAATTATGGCTGTTCATTCTTGCGCCGTTGGTTGGCGCGGCGATTGCGGCCTTGGCCTACGGCGCGATTCGCGTGCCCGATACGATCATCACCATGCCGGCAGGCGAACGCGCCCTCGCCAGCGAGCAAGCGCAACGGCGCAATCCCAAATAACACGGAAGACGATCATGCCCCGCTCCGCTGGCGTGCGCGCGTTTCTCGACAGGCAGTGGCTGTTCTTCATGGTGGCAGTCGCATTGTTTGCCGTTCTGTGGGTCACCGGCGTGCGCGGGCAGGGCAGCGGCTTCGTTCCTGTGCTCCTCTACACTCTCTTCATCGGAAATTTCACCATGCCGGTTATGAATCGCCTCGCCCCCGTGTCTTCGCGTCTCCGCTTTCCGTTCGACTGGATCGTTTACATTATATTTTTGTTCCTCACCGCGGTTGTCAGCGTCATGTTGGTTGTGGCCATCACCATGCTGGTGTATCGCGCTCCCTTTAGCACCTTTTCTGCCCAGCTATGGACCACCGGCAAGCTTATAGTCCTCGTTATTTTGATCGTCGGCACCATTCGCCATCTATATACCGAAACGCAAGCGCGCCTTGAGGGCAAGAATCTCGAACTTCAGCGCACCGTCGAGATCGGAAACACGCGATCGCAACGCCAAGACCTGGATCTGGACAAGGCCCGAGAGATTCAGGAAGGCCTTTTACCCAAGAAGATTCCCCAGGCCAGAGGATTGGAAGTGGCGGGAGCCTGGCAGCCCGCAAGCGTCGTTGGCGGAGATTATTTTGATGTCCTGAAGTTCAGCGAGAAAAAGATTGGCGTCTGCATCGGTGACGTCGCCGGTAAAGGAATTAGCGCCGCGTTGTTGATGGCCAACCTGCAGGCCAGCTTCCGAGCCTTCGCGTCCGAATCGGTCTCGCCCGGCACTCTCGTTGGGAAGTTGGACGAGGTGATATCCAACAACATCGCTCCCGATAGATTCATCACCTTCTGCTACTGCACCATCGATTCCAACGATAACCGGCTCACATTCGCCAGCGCCGGTCACATGCCTCCCATTCTCTTCCGCAAATCGGGCGACGCAGTCCCTCTGAAGGACGGCGGACCCCCTCTGGGAATTTTTCCGAACCAGGATTATCAAGATATAGGTCTTCAAATGGAGTCCGGCGACCGCCTGATTCTTTACACCGATGGTCTAACCGAAGCAACCAACTCCGATGAACAGGAATTCGGAGAGCGAAGATTGTTGGATCTAGGACGTCGCAACGCAGCGTTAAGCGCCTCCGAATTGCTCGCCGCAATCAAGAAAGAGGTAGTCTCCTTCTGCAACGGAAGCTTCCAGGACGATTTCACCCTCGTCGTCATCGCCGTAAAATAATCAGCTCCACGCCGAGCGCTACCCCTGCTCCCGCAGCCTCCGTGCCCTGGGTCGATCTTCAGGCTCGTCGATCTTCGCTTTTTCTTACCCGGTGCCTAACACAAGAGCAAAATCGAAAACCCCGGGTCGACTCGAATACCTGTGTTAGACTCAGCAACATTGTATTTCCCCATGGATTAGTACTAACTTTTAGGAGGTACGCCATGTCGCACTCCGGAGCTGTTCCTTCCCCCGAATTNNCGAATCACGTCCGGCACGGCCGAGTTGCTCAAGAGCACCGTCCGTCCTCTCATTCCCGATACCAAACGAGTTGTGCTGGATCTTACGAATGTGAGTTTTCTGGATAGCTCCGGGCTGGGGACGATCGTGGGATTGTGGGTGACGGCGAAGCAGGCAAAGCACGAGCTGAAAATCGTCAACGCGAATCAGAGAATCATCGACCTGTTTCTGATGTCCAATCTGGCGCCGATCTTCGGTGGCCACGACGACTACCTCGGAGTTACACCCGACTAACTGGATCGTCGGATGGATTTTGCGAATCGAGCTCGCCCCTGCGAATTTCGCTCTTCAAATTCCGCGAAATAAAGCTAGAATGTGCTCCTCATGCTCCCTCTAAACCCTTCACTGCTTAGAACTGTCTGGTTGCTGTCAATCGCTCTGCTGTGCTCGGCGCCCAATCTTCAGACGCCCGCAGCGCCCGCCGCTGTGCCGCTCTCAGCGGAACCGCATCATAAGCTCGTACTTGAAAATTCTTACGTCCGCGTTTATCGCGTAAGCATTCCCGCGCATAGCGCAACGCTGCTCCATCAACATGACCTGCCCTACGTCTCCGTCTCTCTCGGCCCCGCTGACTTCGTCAATGCCGTCGCCGGCAGGCCCGAAGTCCACGTAGTCTTGGCCGATGGACAAGTCGGCTACTCTCGCGGCGGCCTCGCGCACATCGCCCGCACCGATTCCGGCGTCGTATTCAACAACGTCACCATCGAGTTGCTGAAGCCTCAGGGCGAGCCGCAAAACCTTTGCGCGAAAATTGTGCCCGGCGGTGCCCTTCTAGCGCCTTCTTGCCCCGACGCTTCAGCCGACCAGAAAAAAGAACCCTCCAGCGTCCCGCAGTTTAAGACCGACGAAATGACCGCCCAACTCGATTCCTACGGTCCCGGCGCGCAACCGGTTGAGATCGCCGCGCGAGTGCCAACCTTGCTCGTCATCGCCGCCGGTTCCGAAATTCAAAGATCAGGCACCGCCATTCAAAAGGAAAGTCTCTCCGCCGGCAGCGCAGTCTGGCTCCCAGCCGCCTCCAGAACAATCTTCTCCAACCAGTCCGGAAAGCCCTGGACCGTCCTCTCCCTCACTTTTGAAGGGAATTGAGCGCCGTGCGACACA
>PKWH01000080.1 GCA_003131985.1 Acidobacteriota bacterium
GTGGCGCCGCTGATCGCCACTCCGTTCTTGAACCACTGATAGGTCAGTGTTGCCGCGCCCGTCGCCGTCACGCTAAACGTTCCTGTTTGTCCAACTTCCACGGTCAGGCTCACCGGCTGCGTGATAATCGTCGGAGGCAGTGGCTTCGCGCCTTCAAATCCGCCGTTGCACGCCCACATACTTAGCAGAGCGAAGATTGCAACCAGACCGCTCGCCGCACGAACGATGGCTCGATGGTCCAAGACGGAATGGTTTTCAACGCGATTGTTACCATGGCGCTCGGTGGAGCTTGGCGCCGCTGCGCCGGCCGGTACAAAACTCGCAAGGGTACCGAGCAGGCCATGAAGATAGACCGACAAAATCCGCTGAGTACCTCGACGAGCGCGTAGCACGATTGGAATCTCCTCATCTGACTATATCCAGAATTAAGGGTCCCACTTCGCTTTCGGCGCGGAACAGCCCCAATTAGCTATTAATTCTTTCGTGTGCGTGATGCTAGGGCCTGGAGCTTTAAGGTAAAGTTTGCGGGCCCGCGCATGTCGCCAGGGGCGTCTGCGATGTGCTCGAAGAAAATGTGAAACCATTTTCATCCATTTAGCTTCCAGCTTCTAGCTTCTGGTTAGTTGTGCGGGCACTGGGAAGAATGCGGGAATCGCTGAGCAACCTCGGTGAAAAATTGCGATTCAGAGCTAAACAAGGAGGTACCCATGCTCAACATTGAAGGACGGTTTTGGGCGCCGTTTAAAGCATGCGTCGTTAGGTCTTGAATCTCTCAAGCTTTGATCTCTGTGAACAAAACGGCCGCTCGAATCGTATCAATCGCCATACTTCAAGTCGTTTATTGTATCGGAGAGAGCAAACATGATCGACCTGCTACGCGACGCTCGCTTTGGATTCCGTCTGCTCAGGAAAAACCCAGGCTTCACATCCGTGGCCGTTCTCGCACTTGCCCTCGGCATCGGTGCGAACACCGCCATTTTCAGCGTCGTCTACGCCACACTGCTCGCACCACTGCCCTATCCTCATCCCGAACAACTGACGGTAGTGTGGTCGAAAATTCAGGGCGAGAAGAATGTAGTTGCGGCTGGAGATTATCTGGATTGGAAGAATGAGAGCGCTGTTTTTCAGGGCTTGGCGGCGTGGAGTGGCACGAACGTGAACCTGGCGACCGCCAGTCGCCCTGAGTTAGTCCCGGGTATTTCGGCCACTCCCGGCTACATCGCGATAATCGGGCAGCCATTGTTGTTAGGCCGCGATTTCTCGCCGGAGGAAGGCGAAGTTGGCAAGGATCACGTCGCCGTTCTCACCAACGCTCTTTGGAAGGACCGCTTCGCAAGTGACCGCGGAATCATCGGCCGCCAAGTCCAAATGAACGGCGAGCCTTATACGATCGTCGGGGTTCTAACTCCCGGAGCGGCCGATCACTCCCAGAGCAAATTGTTTGTATCCCTGGCTTTCAAGCCCGAGCAAATCAATCACGATTTTCACTGGCTGGTGGTCGTGGGCCGACTCAAGGCTGGAGTCACATTGGCGCAGGCCAACGCTAATATGGACTCCGTGACCCGCCACATCGCCGAGGTTTACCCCAAATCGAACCAAGGTTGGGGGGCCATGGTCGAGCCTCTAAAAAATGATTTCCTCGATCGTGATGTGATCCGCGGTCTCTGGTTGCTCCTGGGCGCCGTTGGCTTCGTCCTATTGATCGCTTGCGCCAACGTCGCAAACCTTCTGCTCGCCCGCGCTATCACGCGCCAAAAGGAAGTTGCGGTGAGGGCTTCCGTGGGCGCCACCCGCGCTCAGGTCTTCCGCCAGTTTCTGGTGGAGAGCCTCTGCTTGGCATCTTTGGGAGGTGTATGTGGCATAGTCCTCGCTTGGGGACTACTGAAACTGATTATGGTCATGATGCCCCCTTTCACGCTTCCATCCGAAGCGGACGTCCGGCTCAATATTCCGGTTCTGCTCTTCACTCTCGCAGCTACAACGCTCGCGGGCGTTCTATTCGGCTGTGCCCCGGCGTGGCAGGCAACGCGCCTGAATTTGAACGACGTCTTGAAGGAAGGTGGCCGGTCTGCCGTGGGCGCCAGCCGCCACGGGCTGCGCCGCAGCCTCGTCGTCGCCGAGTTTGCTCTGGCGCTCAGTCTGCTCGCTGGAGGCGCTCTTGCCATCCACAGTTTGTGGAATGTTGCTCACGTAGACCTTGGCTTCCGCAGCGATCATTTGCTCACATTCCGTCTTCCCGTGGCACAAGGTCAGCTGAAGGACCCGCAGCAGATCACCGCGTTCTATCGCCAGCTTCTAGAAAAAATGCAAGCGCTCCCGGGCGTTACCTACGTCTCCGCATCCGAGGGCATGCCGCTGCAGGGCGTCAACTTCGGCATGCCGTTTCAAATCCTCGGCAAGGAAGTCGAGGATATGTCGAAGCGTCCCGGTGCAGGCTTCAACATGGTCACGCCTCAGTATTTCCAGGTATTCGGCATTCGCATGGAACAGGGACGTGCCTTGACCGAGCAGGATTTAGCCGGGGGTGTTCCGGTCGCGGTTGTAAACGAAGTCTTTGCGAAGAAATTTTTCGCCGGCGTCGATCCGCTCGCGCAACGCATTCTCGTTGAGAAGCTGATACCCGGCGTCACACAACTCGGGCCCCCGATCACCTTTCAAATCGTCGGCGTTTACCACAACGTCCGTAACGGTGGCCTCCAAACTGAGGGCTTCCCCGAAATCGACGTACCTTTCTGGCAGAGTCCGTGGCCGCAGACAGCAATCGCCGTCCGCGCCACCCTCGATCCCGCCACTTTGAGCAAGGCCATTGCCGATGTCGTCCAATCCATGGATCCCAACCTACCTTTGGGCGACGTCAAAACGATGGAGCAAATCAAGGATGAGTCCCTAGCCGGCGACCGCTTCGAGGCATTTCTGTTCGGAGGCTTCGCCGCTGTCGCACTCCTGCTCGCAGCACTGGGGATTTACGGAGTGATGTCGTTTGCTGTCGCCCAGCGAACGCACGAAATTGGATTGCGCATGGCGCTCGGCGCTAGCACTGGCCGCGTGCTTCTGCTCATCCTGCGCGAAGGCATGATCTTGGCCTCCGTTGGACTGCTTCTAGGGCTCTGTGGAGCTTATTTTGTCGGCCGGGCCATGCACAGTCTTTTGTTCGATGTTGGCAACATCGACCCCGCTGCTTTCAGCGCGGTCGCTGTTCTCCTGATCGCTTCCGCGCTTCTGGCATGCTGCGTCCCCGCCCTGCGTGCCACTCGCGTCGATCCCATGCGGGCTCTTCGCGAAGAATAGGTGATTCCCCTAAGTGACGCCATTCCGTCGCCAATGCCTGGTAAGTCAGGATAACCGCAGACTGGCCCACTACCGCAATCCTGCCGCAAGACAAATTGGCTCTTTACAGCTATAATTAATTCTTTATATTGGCCTACAGGGACGAGCCAATGCTTCCACTACATTTACAGCCCGAAAGTCACATACCGCTTTACGTGCAACTGCGCGATCAGCTTCGCGCTCTGGTCCATTCCGGGGAACTTCGCACGGGCGATCGCATCCCTGCAAGCCGCGAGCTGGCCACGCAACTGGGCGTACACCGCACGACTGTGGCGAACGCATACGCCGAGTTGGAATCGGAAGGAATGATTCAAGGACACGTCGGCCGCGGCACATACATTTGTGGCGCTCCGGCAAAGCAGTTCACTCCGCCTCCGCGTGCGAACGGCAATGGCGGCGGGATGCGTTGGGAATCAATTTTTGCGGACGAGCGAGCCGACGAAAATCTCACTCGCTTGATGCCGGATGTTCCGCCCGATTCGATTGCGTTTATAACAGCTCGGCCCTCCGAAGAGTTTTTTCCAGTTGAAGAATTTCGGCGCTGCTGCAATGCGGTACTGCGCAGTAATGGCAGAGACGTCTTGCAGCTCGGTTCCTCGGACGGGTACGAGCCGCTGAAGCGCGTCCTTATTGAATTCCTTCGCGCGGACGGCCTGCACGTTCGCAGCGAGCAGCTCCTGATCACGGGTAGCTGCCAGCAAGCCATCGATCTGGTGTGCAAAGCCTTTTTGCGTCCGGGCGATTCGGTAGCCCTCGAGAACCCGGCATATCCGGGGGCAGTGGCGATATTTGCCGGAGCGCGTGTGCGTATGTTGGCCGTTGGCGTTGAAACGGACTCCCGGCGCATCGGCCATGTCGGCCTGGATCTGGACGCGCTCGAATCCGTGCTGTTGCAGAACCGCGTGAAATTCATTTTCGTCACGCCCGATTTTCACAATCCAACCGGGACAATGCTTCCTCTGGCGGAGCGCCGCAGGCTTCTCGAAATTGCTTCGCACTATCAAGTGCCCATCATCGAGGATTCAATTTACGCGCGGCTGCGGCTGCGCGGCACTGCGCTGCCATCGCTGAAGGCGCTCGACAAGTCTGGAAATGTGATTCAGATCGACAGTTTTTCGAAAATTGCGTTCCCGGGATTGCGCGTCGGCTGGTGCATCGGTCCGGAAAATGCCATCGAGCGTTTGCGGTTGGTGAAGCAATCCACCGATTTGCACACGGACCAACTGGCCCAGGCGACTCTTGCCGAATTTGTGCGCCGCGGATACCTGGCGCGGCACATGGCCAAGATGAAGAAAGTTTACCGCGACCGTCTGGAGGCTATGGAGTCCGCGCTCGAAAAATACATGCCGAAGGAAGCCACATGGACGCGCCCCGAAGGCGGGATGTCTGTCTGGGTAACTCTGCCGCCCGGCTTCGATGCCGGTGAGCTGCTGATTCATCTTCGCGAGCGCGGCGTGCTTTTCGTCCCAGGACGCTATTTCTATTTGCAGAATCCGCAACCCAACACTTTGCGGCTCGGTTTCGCAGGCTTAGACGAGAAGAAGATTGCTCGCGGCGTGCAGACGTTTAGCGAGCTATTGAAAGTTGAGTTTCAAAAGCGCCAGCGCGGCGCGAGAAGCGAATTGCCCTCGCGTGTGGCATTCGTTTAGGAACCATGCTGCTTGCACCCAATCCGACGAACACATGCTTCGGCTGCGGCGGCGCGAATGACCGTGGAATGAAGCTCACCTTCGAGCAGGACGACGCCAGCAAGCGCATTCGCGGAGCTTTCAAGCTGGGCGCTGAATATCAGGGCGGCCCGGGATTTATTCATGGCGGAATTATCGCCACCGTCCTCGATGAAGCTATGGGCAAGGTCTGCCGCTTTCGCGCAGTGCGTGCGGTGACGGCGGAACTGATCGTGGAATATTTGAAGCC
>PKWH01000306.1 GCA_003131985.1 Acidobacteriota bacterium
AGCGCGATAGCTTCCGCCGTGCATTACTTCCAGATGTTCTGGAGCCAAATCAACTTCCGGGTGCAGCAGCGGCGCCGTGGCGTAGTAGTCGTAAAGCAGGACGAAAAACCTCAGGATGTCCTCACTCGGTAATCGCGAAAAGCAGTTGCTTCTGGCACTTGCACGGCGCGCCCTCGTCTTGGCCGTTCGAAACCGAGAGGCACTCAAGGATCTCCCGGACGACGAAATCCTGCAGCAGCATGGCGGCGCGTTCGTCACCTTGCATCACCGCGGGCGACTCCGCGGTTGCGTTGGACAGCTTCCTTCGAAAGATACTCTCGCTGAGGTCATCGCGCATTGTTCGAAGTCTGCGGCGCTGGAAGATCCGCGGTTTGAGGGAGTGTCTGCTGTCGAATTACCCGGCATCGAGATCGAACTTTCCGTGCTTTCTGCGCCAATTGAGGTAACCCTGGAACAGATCCAACCCGGTAAACATGGCCTGGTTGTCAGTTGCGGGTGGAAGCGGGGAGTTCTCTTACCGCAGGTAGCTGCGCAATTTCACTGGAACGCCCAGAGGTTTCTGGAAGAAACGTGCGCCAAAGCTGATCTTGCGCGGGAAGCCTGGAGAGACCCGGTTACCCGGGTCCAGGCGTTCACAGCAGAAGTTTTCAGTGAGGGGGATTTTCCTCCCCCCCAATGAAGTAACCCTGGAGAAGCCGGAAACCAACTACTCGATTTCGATGTAATCTCCGGCGTACGCCTCACGCAGTCCAAAGGTCAAGAGAACGGAAGAAGAATTCGGCGCTGTGCGCACGACGATTCCTTCTCCAACGACTTCCCGTGGCGTGTTATCCCACTTATATTTCGCCGGAACGCTGCCGTACCCGTACACTCCATTCCAACCATCCGCGTCAAACGCGAACCGCTTGGTCTGGAATGCATATTCATGCTCTGTGCCGGTATAGCGGAAGATTCGGAGGTAATCGCCGATTTTCACGCCCTGCGCGCTGCCCAGGTTGACGTAAAAAATATCGTTTGAACCGAGTTCCGACAGGTAGCCCTTGCCCGTGATGATCATGGCCGTTGCTTTGCCGGACGGAGGAGCGAACCTGTCGAATTTATCTTCTGACTTGAGAGGCGGTGCGGGCCGTTCAGCGAATGGCAGAAGAATATCGCCGCGCTGGACGTAATTGCAGGAGTTCTCCACCTGCGCCACCGACGTATCAGGATGCACCACCACCACTCTTATGCGTCCCTCGTCTTCCCACAAGATACCCATTTTGCGCAAGATGAGGAATTGCCACTTGGTCCATTCAGTCTTCGTGTAGTCTTCCGTGTGCCGTATTACTGAGAATTCGTCGCCGACTTTTACGCCTTGGCTTGCCCCTTTGTTGACGAAGACATAGTCGCCTTCCTGAAACGTTATCTTGTAGCTTGAGCCTTCGCCCGATATTACGAAGGTATCGCGGGGAACTGCTTCGCTAGAGACGACGCCCGAGCAATATAAGTCGTTTCGAATGGGCACCGCAGGCACATTTTGTGCCGAGGTGGCGACGCCGGACAGGCTCAAAATTAGACCAGCAATGACAATTTTCCCACGCATAATGCTTGCTCCTTTAGACCATCCGGCCGCTCAAACGGGCTTCCCGTAGCTATGCCGATAACTCGACTGTAATAGACGTACTGGAACCCGTCAACACATTGGTCGCCTGTGCTTTACACATTGTGTACCACGTGCTAGAAGCCTGAACTCACCTGTCCTTTGGGGCAGGTTTTGGAATCCGGGCCGTCAGACCGGCCATCTGTTGGTCCATGCATTAGACAAATGGCTTATGTAGTACGAGAGCTTATATGTGAGATCCGAAGGGGCCATATCAAGCGGGGCATCCGGGTAATGATCGGCAAAGACAAAATTTGCGCAGTTGTGGCTGCGGAAGATCAGCGGTCGATGTGGACGCAGCTTGGGCGGGCGCTACGGCAGACTCGCACCGTGGAATTGCGCCTTGACTGGCTTCGGACCGAGGGGGAGATTTTTGCTTTCCTTCGGCGGCTCGCAAGTAAACGGCCGCGCGCTACTTTGATTGCCACATGTCGGCGTCTTAAGGCCAGCGGGCGCTTTCGTGGCACGATCGCAAGCCAGTTGCTCATTCTTGCCGAGGCTATTCGGGCTGGCTGTTCTTGGTACGACCTTGAGATTGAAAGCACCTCCAAATGTCCGCCCGACTTGCTCGAAGTTCTTCTGGGTGGGGGGCGCCGCCTTGAGTCGGCGCATTTTTTCCGGGGCAAACCGGCGAACTGGCAGAGCTTCGCTACCCAGCTTTGGCGAAATCGGCCGGATGCGATCAAAATCGCGGCAAATTCCAGTTCACTGGCTGAAGGCCTCAGTCTGTTGCGTCTCGCACGCGGCAGACGAAATGTCGTTGCTATCCCAATGGGCGATGTAACGCTGCCCCAGCGATGTCTCGCGTTGCGCGAGGGTAGTGCCCTCTCCTACGCCCCGGTTGAAACGGCGACCGCGCCCGGTCAAGTGTCGCTTCATACTCTGAAAAATCTGTATAGAGCGGACCGAATCAGCCGCAAAACCCGTGTGTATGGTGTAATTGGCGATCCGATCGCTCATTCGCTTTCGCCGCAACTGCAAAATGCCGCTTTTCAGGCCAGGAAAATGGACGCGGTCTATTTGCCTTTCTTAGTCCACGATCTGCGGGATTTTCTTTCTGCCGTCGAACCGCTGGGCATTCGTGGATTTAGCGTCACGCTGCCGCACAAACAGAAAATACTGCGCCATTTGGATGACTGCGACTCGCTGGCTGCGGCGATAGGCGCCGTAAATACGGTCGTCGTTCGCGGCGCGGGAAAACTTTACGGCTATAATACTGACTATATTGGTGTACTTCGCGCGCTTCAAATGCGAATCTCTCTCCCGGCTAGCCGAGTGCTTATTCTGGGAGCGGGCGGCGCGGCGCGAGCCGTCGCGTTTGCGCTTGCTCAGTCCGGAGCTGCCGTTTGCATATGCGCGCGACGGCCACAGCAAGCAAAATCGCTCGCCAAAGCCGCAGGAGGGGAAGCAGTAGTGCGCGCCCGGTTACGGAAGGAATTTTTCGACGCGATTGTAAACGCTACGCCTATCGGCATGTTTCCTGCTATTGAACGGTCGCCTCTGGCGGCGCGCGAATTGAATTGCCGGCTTGTCTTTGATCTCATTTACCGTCCAGTCGAAACGAGACTTCTGCAACTCGCCGCGCGGCGCGGCATCGAAACCGTATCCGGGCTCGAAATGTTCCTTGCGCAAGGCACTGCGCAGTGGGAAATATGGACCGGCCAGCGTGCGCCGGTCGCGGCTATGCGCCGCGCCGTTCTCGCTGCTCTCGGCGCCGAAGACAAGCCAAATTTGCGAGCCCAAGCGTGATCCAACCCGACTTCAAGACGTTTCGTAAGCTCGCGCAGCAAGGTAATCTCGTGCCTGTTTACGATTCGTTCACGGCAGATCTTTTGACGCCCGTGGGCGCCCATCTCCGCCTCGCGCACAACGCGAAATATTCCTTTTTGCTGGAAAGCGTCGAAGGCGGCGAAACGTTAGCGCGTTACACTTTCACCGGAGCCAACCCCGAAGAGGTCTTTCGATCGCGTGGTCGCGCGTGTTCGCTCGAATCCGCTCGGAAACGAACCAACTTCGAAGCAGATCCCATTGAGCGTTTGCGCAAGCTAGTTGCGCGCTACAAGCCGGTACGCGTGGCCGGGCTGCCGCCGCTCATCGGCGGTGCGATCGGCTATTTTGCTTACGATATGGTTCGCCTGATGGAGCGCATCCCCGCGAGCGGCCGCGACGAGCTGGGCCTGGACGATTGCGTAATGATGTTTTATCTGGGACTCGTCGCATTCGATCACGTGCGTCATCGCATCTGGGTGGTTCGCAACGTGTTCACCGAAGGCAAAGGGACTCTGCGCGCGAAATACGACGCAGCGATCCGCGAAATCAGCAAGGTTCGCCGCACACTTTCGGGCCCTTTGCCTCGCCCGCGTCATGCGCCTCAGGGCCGTCCGCTTCGCATCCAATCCAACTTCACGAAAGCCAAATATCTCTCGGCCGTACGCAAGGCAAAAACTTACATCCGCGCCGGCGATATCTTTCAGGTAGTACCCAGCCAGCGCTTTTCTGCGCAAACGAATGCTGACCCGTTCGAAATCTATCGAGCGTTGCGCGTTGTGAATCCCTCGCCCTATCTCTATTTCCTGAATCTCAACGATCTTGCGGTTGTCGGCAGTTCGCCGGAGATGCTGGTGAAGGTTCAGGGACGCGAAGTGGCTTATCGTCCGATTGCCGGAACGCTGCCGCGCGGGCGAGACGAAGTGGAGGACCGCGAGCAGGAATCGAAGCTGCTTGCCGACCCGAAAGAGCGCGCCGAGCACATCATGCTAGTAGATCTCGGCCGCAACGATCTCGGGCGCGTTTGCGAATATGGCTCGGTGACCGTCGAGCGCTTGATGTTTGTCGAGCGCTACTCGCATGTGATGCATCTCGTTTCGAGTTTGCGCGGCCGCCTTCGCGATGGCGTGGATTGTTTCGAAGCCCTGATGGCTTGCTTTCCGGCGGGAACGCTGTCGGGCGCTCCCAAAATTCGAGCGATGGAGATTATTGACGAGCTCGAACCCACGCGCCGCGGACTTTATGGTGGCGCGATCCTCTATCTCGATTTTTCCGGTAATCTGGACTCGTGCATCGCCCTTCGGACGCTGGTTGCGAAAGACGGACGGGCTTACATTCAAGCGGGCGGTGGCGTGGTAGCTGATTCAGTGCCCGAACGCGAATATCAGGAAACGATAAATAAGGCGCGAGCGGTAATGGCCGCACTTGAGATTGCGCATAACGAGCGCGCTGGGCAAAAATGATTCTGCTCCTCGACAACTACGATTCCTTCACCTACAACCTGGCGCAGTATCTTGGCCAGATGGGGCAAGACCTGGAAATCCGCCGCAATGACCAAGTAACCCTGGACGAAATTCAAGATTTGCGGCCCGAACGCATCGTAATCTCGCCCGGCCCGTGTACGCCCAAAGAAGCTGGGATCAGCGTGCCGTTAATCCAGCGCTTCGCCGGGGAAATTCCCATCCTCGGTGTTTGTTTGGGACATCAGGCCATCGGAGCGGCATTCGGCGGCAATGTGATTCGCGCGCAAAAAATTATGCACGGCAAGACGAGTGAAATTCAGCATGATGGCAAAACGATATTCCGCGGTCTGCCGCAGGCATTCGTGGCTACGCGGTACCATTCACTGATCGTGGAGCGCAAATCGCTCCCGCGCACGCTCGAAATCTCTGCGGAGACCAGCGACGGCACGATCATGGGTTTGCGTCACCGTAAACTTCGCGTAGAAGGCGTGCAATTTCATCCGGAATCCATCCTCACGAGCGCGGGATTCCGTCTCCTCGAAAACTTTCTGAACATTTAAATCGAGGCCAAGCATGCGTGGTCTAGAGAAGTTCGCAGCCTGCATCCTTGCAATCTTCTCTTGTAGTCTCGTTCTTGCCGTCGCGCGCTTCCCGGCGCATAGTCAATCTCCTCTTCAAGGATCCGCGCAGGATCCAGACCTCGCATATCTCGGCTTCGATCGAAACGACTATCCAGGCGATTCTTACTTGCCCGCGCTCAAACAATCTTTCTCTTTTGCAGGCTATTGGCTGAACGTGCCTCCGGGCGCGAAGTCGAATAGCTGGGCAGGCAAGCGTGCAATCCTTCGCGACAGCGGCTTCGGTTTTCTCGTGCTGTTCAATGGCCGCACATCGGCTGAACTGAAGCACGCCGCCGATCCTGCCGCCTTGGCGGCAGCGGACGCGCGAACCGCGATTGAGAATGCAAAGCGCGAAGGTTTCTCGCCTGGAACGGTAATTTTCTTAGATCAAGAAGAAGGAGGGCGCCTGCTACCCAAGCAGCAGGAATATTTCCTTGCCTGGGCTGACGGCATAATTTCTGCCGGTTACCGCGCAGGCGTTTATTGTTCAGGAATTCCGGTGAGAGAAGACGGCAACCAATCCATCACCACCGCAGAAGATATTCACGATCATGCCAGGGGCCGCAAAATTATTTACTTCGTTTACAACGACGTTTGCCCACCGTCCCCAGGATGCGCGAGTTCAAAATCTCCCGGGCTCCCATCCGCGAGCGGCATCGAATTCGCCGATATCTGGCAATTCGCGCAGTCGCCTCGCCGCAAAGACTTCGCGCGCGGCTGTCCCGCTAATTACAATCGCGACGGCAATTGCTATCCGCCTCTAGGAAATAGCGCGGCCCCAATTTATCTCGATCTCGATTCCGCAACTTCCGCTGATCCGTCGAATGGCAGACTTCAGAACTGAATTGTTGTTTCAATTCTCAGATCGCGCTGTGTGCGTTTCCCTTTTCGGCCTGCGTAAAGGCAACCAACCTTTCGAGGCGCTCGCGTGCCCCCCCTGAATCGATCGATTCCGTCGCAATACGCACGCCGTCAAGCCAATCCGTGGCTCGCCCCGCGGCCACCAGCGCAGCCGCAGCGTTCGCGCGGACGATATCGCGGTGTGCCCCGTGTTCGCGGGGTACCAACGAGCGGCCAAGCACCTTGTGAATGATCAGGGCATTATGTTTCGCGTCGCCGCCGAGAATCGATTCCAGCGGCGCGCGCCGCAATCCGAAGTCTTCAGGAACGATCGTGTAGCTTCGCACGGTTCCATCGCGCAGCTCGGCTACGCTCGTTTCGCCGCCGATTGAAATTTCATCCATCCCGTCCGCGCCGTGCACCACAAAAGCGCGCTTCACTCCCAACTCACCCAACGCCCGCGCGATCAGTTCCGTAAAGCTAGCGTCGTACACGCCCGCCACTTGCGCTGAAGCCCCCGCTGGGTTCGTCAGCGGTCCCAGTAGATTAAAAACCGTGCGGCCACGAAGCTGGCGACGAGCGGGCATTGCATG
>PKWH01000027.1:0-2322 GCA_003131985.1 Acidobacteriota bacterium
CGCGCTTCGATTTCGTATTCCTCGATGTGAATCGAAGTGTAGTAATCCTCTTCCACCAGCTTTTCGCTCACCAAAATCGCGTCTTCAAAGTTGTATCCGCGCCACGGAAGGAACGCGACCAGGACGTTGCGCCCCAGCGCGAGTTCGCCGCGGTCGGTGCAGGGACCGTCGGCCAACACTTGACCCTGCTTCACGCGGTCGCCCGCCCGAACCATCGGCTTCTGGCTGATGCAAGTGTTCTGGTTCGAGCGCTTGAACTTCGTNNACGCGCTCGGAGTCCACCTGGTCCACGATGCCGTCTCTGCGGCAAACGATCACAGCGCCCGAATCGCGCGCTGTAACACGTTCCATGCCCGTGCCGACGAGCGGCGCATCACCGCGAATCAGCGGCACAGCCTGGCGTTGCATGTTCGAACCCATCAAAGCGCGGTTCGCGTCGTCGTTCTCGAGAAACGGAATCAAGCTCGCCGCCACCGAAACAAGCTGCTTCGGCGAGACGTCGATGTAATCCACCTCATCCCGGCTCTTCAGGACGAAGTTGCCCGCCTGCCGGCAATTGACCAGCTCCGTTGTGATTTTTCCCTTGTCGTCGAGCGAAGCGTTCGCCTGCGCCACCACGTAGCGGTCTTCTTCCCAAGCCGAAAGGTAGAAGCAATGCGGCTCGACAACCACGCGCCGCCGCTTCAGCTCTTCGTTCGTATCCTCAACTTTTTCTTTTTCCACCACTTCGCCGGCCTTGAATTCGCTGTCGCCGGAATTGATAATTTGAACGAAGTCGATCACGCGCCCGCCGCGCACTTTGCGGTAAGGCGATTCGATGAACCCAAACTCGTTGATCCGCGCGTAGGAGGAAAGCGAGCTGATCAAACCGATGTTCGGCCCTTCCGGCGTTTCAATCGGACAAATGCGTCCGTAGTGCGTCGGGTGTACGTCGCGCACTTCGAATCCCGCGCGTTCTCGCGAAAGACCGCCCGGCCCAAGAGCCGAAAGACGGCGCTTGTGCGTGATTTCGCTGAGAGGGTTCGTCTGATCCATGAATTGCGAAAGTTGCGAGCTGCCGAAGAACTCGCGAATCGCCGCCATTACCGGCTTGGCATTCACGAGATCGTGCGGCATGGCCGTGGACATTTCCTGATATACCGACATCTTTTCCTTGATCGCGCGTTCCATGCGGACCAAGCCGATGCGGAACTGGTTCTCCAGCAGCTCGCCGACCGCGCGAACGCGGCGATTGCCGAGATGGTCGATGTCGTCTACCGAGCCGATATTCTTTCGCAGCTTCAACAAATACTTGATCGCCGCCACGAAATCCGACGGGTCCAGCGTGCGCTTGTCGAGCGGAGTTTCCAGACCCAGCTTGATGTTGAATTTCAGCCGGCCCACTTTGCTGAAATCATACTTGCGCGCGTCAAAAAACATTCCGTTGAAAAGCGCAGTCGCGGTTTCCAGCGTCGGAGGATCGCCCGGTCGCAGTTTGCGGTAAATTTCAATCAGCGCTTCCTTGGACGAGCGAATCGTGTCCTTCTCCAACGTACGGCCAACCACGATGCCTACGTCGTCGCGGTCCGGGAACGCAATATCCACTTCCGTGATTCCCGCTTCGGCAATCGCAGCCCACAGTTCCGGCGTCAGTGGCTTATTGGCTTCCAGCAAAACTTCGCCGGTTTGCCGGTTCACCATCTCGCCCACTGTAATCGCGCCTTCCAAATCGGCTGGCCCGATTTCCACTTGCGTTACCCGCGCCTTCGCCAGTTCCTTGTACAGTGCCTCGGTGATGCGCTTGTGCGCGCCGACCAGCACGTCGCCCGATTTCCCGTGCTTGATTTCCTTCGAAAGCTTGCGATCGATCAAGCCTTCCGAAACGTTCCAGAAAAGCTCGCCATCCTTCAGCGAAACGCGCTCCGTCTGGTAGAAAGTCCGCAGTATGTCTTCGTTCGACTTCATTCCCAGCGCGCGAAGGAAAATCGAGCCTAGGAATTTGCGCTTGCGGTCGATGCGCACGTACAGAATATTCTTCGTGTCGTACTCGAACTCCACCCAAGATCCGCGGTAGGGAATAATTTTCCCCAGGAAGTAGCTGCGGTTATTTGCCGTCTCGAAGAAAACTCCGGGCGAACGGTGCAGCTGGCTGACGATCACGCGCTCGGTTCCATTGATGATGAACGTTCCGTTCTCCGTCATCAGCGGAATATCGCCGAAGAAAACTTCCTGCTCTTTAATGTCGCGAATGGACTTCGCGCCCGTGTCCGGATCTTTATCGTAAATCGTCAGACGAATCGTTACCTTCAACGGCGCGGAATAGGTCATCCCGCGCTCCTGGCA
>PKWH01000027.1:2390-6420 GCA_003131985.1 Acidobacteriota bacterium
AGCTGCGAAAGTCCGCGGAAATCCTGTATCGGAAACACGGACGTGAACACCGACTGCAAGCCGGTATCTTCGCGCTCGCTCGGCAGCAAATCCATCTGCAGGAAGCGCTGGTACGACTTCTTCTGTACGTCAATCAGGTTCGGAATTTGGACCGTCGTCTTGATTTTGGCGAAGTCCAGGCGCTCTCGTTCCCGAGTAGCGCGATTACCGTTTCGATTGCTCATCGATTGACCTCTTCAGGGTTACGCCGGAAGCGACAACGCGGATAGACACCCGCCCTGTCGGTCCGGGAAGGACGATTTTTGAAGTTCCAGTTCCAAAGGAGCGCGCGTGAAAGCGAATTCCTTTGCAGCCCAACGTGCGGGCCGCAGCCGGGCGGCAACTACTTGACGTCTACCTTCGCCCCAGCGTCTTCGAACTTTTTCTTGATTGTGGCGGCTTCTTCTTTGTTGACGCCTTCCTTCACTGTCTTCGGGGCGCCATCAACCAGGTCCTTGGCTTCTTTCAAGCCCAGGCTGGTAACTTCACGAACCGCTTTAATCACGTTGATCTTGTTGGCGCCGACTTCGGTGAGGACGACGGTAAATTCCGTCTTCTCCTCAGCCGCGCCCGCTGCCGCGCCCGCACCGCCGCCTGCTGCCATCGCTGGCGCCGCTGCTGCCGCTGACACGCCGAAAGCTTCTTCCATTTTCTTCACTAGATCGGAAGCTTCAAGCAGCGTCAAACCTTTGATTTCTTCCAGAATCGATTCCACTTTGCTGGCCATTGCGTTTCCCACCCTCCCCTCGAGATAAAATCTTTTCTTTATTGCTTAGATGCTTACTCAGCCGTTTCAGGTGCCGGAGCGCCGCCGCCCGGTCCGAACTTGTTTGCCTTTGCCGCTTCACTCGTTACCACTGCAAGATTTCTCGGAACCGCCGCCAGCACGCTTGCCACCCGCTGCGCCGGTGAATTCAAAAGGAACATCACCTTGCTGATCAGTTCTTCCTTGCTCGGCAGCGAAGCGAGTTGGCCGATTTCCTGAATCGAAATTACGCGGCCTTCTACCCATCCGGCCCGAAACTGAAATGCCGGAACATCCTTCGCCACCTTGGTCAGAATCTTCGCCAGCGCAACCGGATCGGTCTTCGTATACGCAATCGAATTCGTACCCTTCAGATTCTTGAGCAGGCCCTCCGCGGGAGTTCCTGCGCCCGCGCGCTCGGCAACCGTATTCTTCACCACTAGATAATGTCCGCCGGCTGCTTGCACACTGCGGCGAAGCTTGGTGTCCTGCTCCACGGTAATCCCCTTGAACGTCGAAAGGATAACGGTAGAGACGGTCGCCAGCTGCGTCTTCAGTTCTTCTGCTTGCTTTACTTTCTCGGCCTTCTTCTTCATGCCGAACTCCTTGATGGCTTTTTCCTGCTACGCTGCGACGGCTACAGCCAATTCTGCTTCCGCGCTATCAATCGGAACGCCCGGACCCATCGTCGACGTCAGCGTCATTTTCTTGATGAACTTGCCCTTCGCCGCGGCAGGTTTCGCTTTCAAAATCGCCGCCAGCAAAGCATGCGCATTNNTTGCCCACCGGCGAATGAATGATCCCGGTTTTATCCAGCCGGAATTCCACTTTGCCCGCCTTCACTTCGGCTACCGCTTTCGCTATGTCAAATGTCACCGTGCCCGTTTTCGGGTTCGGCATCAATCCGCGCGGGCCCAAAACTTTACCCAGGCGTCCGGCGGACTTCATCATGTCGGGCGTAGCGATCACCGCGTCGTAATCCGTCCAGCCTTCCTGAATCTTCTGCACCATATCTTCGCCGCCCACGAAATCCGCGCCGGCTTCTTCCGCTTCGCGAACTTTGTCGCCGCTCGCAATCACCAGAACGCGCTTCGATTTCCCCAGCCCGTGCGGCAGCACCACCGTGCCGCGAACCATTTGATCCGACTGCTTCGGATCCACTCCCAGGTTCAGCACCAGCTCGACCGTCTCGTCGAACTTCACGAAGTGCGCCTTGCGCAACAGCTCCGCGGCTTCTTCCAGCTTGTACGGTCGCGCTTCCACCAGCTTGCGGGCGCGATCTATATTCTTTCCACCAATCTTTGCGCTGCGGCCCATCGTGTCTTCTCCCGCTTCGAATTACTCGCTGACTTCAATCCCCATATTTCGCGCCGTGCCCATAATCGACCGCACAGCGGCGTCCAAATTCATCGTGTTCAAGTCCGGCAATTTTAGTTTGGCAATCTCTTCCACTTGCTTGCGCGTAAGCTTTCCCACTTTGTTGCGGTTCGGCTCAGGCGAGCCCTTCACGATCCCCGCTGCGCGCTTCAGCAGTTCCGAAGCCGGCGGCGTCTTCAAAATAAATGTGAACGTGCGGTCGCTATAAATCGTCACCAGCACGGGAATGATCATTCCGTCCGGCTCTTTCGACGTCTTCGCATTAAANNGGCGGCGCCGGAGTAGCTTTCATCGCCGGCAATTGCAACTTCACAGTAGATTGTATTTTCTTTGCCATTTTTGTCCTTACTTCCTATGCGCGCTCATCTCACGAGCAGCGTACTTGGATATCTAAGCGACCTTCTCCACCTGCGCAAAATCCAGCTCCACCGGCGTCGAGCGCCCAAAAATTGTGACCGAAACCTTCAGTGTGCTGCGGTCGGAGTTCACTTCCTCCACCACGCCCGTAAAATTCGCGAAAGGCCCTTCTCCGATGCGTACCTTTTCCCCGCGGTCAAACGAAAGCTTCGGCTTCGGCTTGTCCGCCGTCGTCGTAGCCCGATTCAAAATGTTTTGTACTTCTTCTTCCGTCAGCGGCGAAGGCGTCTGCCCTGAACCCACGAAGCCGGTCACGCGCGGCGTCGAACGCACCACGTGCCAGGTGTAATCGTCCATATCCATCTCCACCAGCACGTACCCCGGATAACACATACGCGGCGAAATCACTTTTTTGCCGCCGCGCACTTCCACCACGGACTCCGTCGGGATAATGATTTGCCCGATTTTGTCCGTCAGCCCGAACGCAGCCACACGCCCTTCCAGGCTTTCCTTCACCTTTTTCTCAAACCCCGAGTATGTGTGGACGATGAACCACTGCTTTGACATTAGCGATCCTATTTCTGAAAGTATTCGAGCACCCGTCTAATTAATTCTCCAACGCCTCGATCAACCAAAAAGAAAAATATCCCAAAAAACGCCACCGTCACGGTGACCACCACCGTCGTGGACACCACATCCGAACCCGTCGGCCAATTCACCTGCCGCATTTCGATGCGCACATCGTGAAGAAATGAGTGCAGCTTCCGCGGGTAGCCCCCCAGCTTGCCAATCGGCTCCAGCAGCGAAAACCCGCTTACGCGNNCTGGCAGGGGAGGAGGGATTCGAACCCCCACTCTCGGTTTTGGAGACCGATGGTCTACCGTTGAACCTACTCCCCTGAATTTTTCGAGCCGCAGGCTCGGAAAATTCACCCAGAGCCCGCATTTCAGGGCGAAGGGTGAATTTGCCCCCCCCAGCTCCAAAAACTCACCCAGAGTCCGCCGAGGGTTCAACGCCGCGATACCCCGCGACCAACTTCAATTTCCTGTCCCGCCGCCATCCCTTAATCTCAGCCTCTCGCCCGCGCGCCGAAAGTTCGCTCGTATGCTCTTCCTGCCAAACCAGCCTCACAGGCCGCCGCGCCGCAGTGTGTCTCGCCCCTACGCCCCAATTATGCCGCTTGGTCCGCTTAACGGGGTCTTTCGCCGATCCCACGTACAAAGAACCATCCCGACACTCAACCATGTAACAAAACCAAGCCTCTTCGCTTCCCACCGTTGTAGCTCAACCCTTCGGTCCGATACACCTGGCCCTCAGGGTGAATCCGCTCACAGCCGATTCACTTAACTTCTTTATGCCCCGTATGTTTCCGGCAAGTATTGCAAAACTTCGACGTCTCCAACCTGTCCTGATGCTTCTTCCGGTTTTTCGTCGTCGTATAGTTCCGGTTCTTGCAGTCGTTGCACTGTAATGTGATTATTTCTCTCATAGTCGTTACTCGATGATCTCGGC
>PKWH01000106.1 GCA_003131985.1 Acidobacteriota bacterium
AACGTTGGCCTTCGGCAGCAGGGCAGGGAACGCGCGCGCAACGTGATCGATGCCGCGCCACAGGTTCGCGCCATTCTCAAAGCCATCGCGACGGCAAAGAGCGCCGATTTTCGCCGCAGCCTTCAAGGCATGACGAATCCGTACGGCGAAGGCGTCGCGTCCGAGAAAATTGTTGAGGTGTTGACCAGCGTCCCGCTCGGCGAAGAGTTGCTGCTGAAACGCCACGCACCGATCCGCGCACTTTCGACCTCCGCGAGTTGAAATCCGACCGTAGGGGTGTAGCATCCTGCGCCCCTGCGAAATCACGCGATGGCGCAAGGCTCGGTAGCCGGCGGTGGCGCCTACGAAGGGGTCGAGGGCTTGTTGACGAAGGTGATCGCCGGACGATTTGGCTCCGGCTTCGGCACCTTCTTCTTCGGTTTTTTCACTTCGCGTCTACGTGCGTCTTTGTTTCCCATGCCACATAGGATGCCACAATTTTTGGACTTTGCAACCGTCAGCGTTGTTTGCCAATCGGGAGGGAAATGCGCGCCCCTGTCCGGTGTGCTCAAGGCACCGACAAAGCCGCCTCTGGCTCAATGCGGTTACCTAAACTAAAACGGGGAGAGCTCCGGGAAGCACCAGCAAGGTCCGGGACCAAAGCAAGATGCGCCAATACTCTAACTGCTGGCGATTTTGTAGTTCGGTGGGAGTAAAATACCTCCTGCGTGGGAGGTCGTCTGATGAAACTCAACTATGTGATTAAATTTGTCGATGACATGGATCGTGCGGTGAAATTCCATCGCGATGTGCTGGGCTTGCCTTTGAAGTTCGACTCTCCCGAGTGGAGCGAATTCTCCACCGGCGATACCACTCTCGCGCTGCATAGCGCTTCAGCCAAAAATGCCGCAGGTACCGTTGAGCTGGGATTCACGGTGCCCGACCTCCACAAATTCTACGCAGATATGAAGGCCAAAGGCGTACAGTTCACCATGCCGCCGACGAAGCAAGATTTCGGCGGCGAACTCGCCCAGTTCGTCGATTCCGAAGGCGGACGCAACAGCGTCGGCAAGCAGTAGGCTTCACGTTTTCAGCCCCTAGCGTGTCAGTGCGCGGCCCGGCTGCGTGGCGAAAAGTTCCAAATTGCTGTACCCTAAAAGGTCGCTAGCGAATCTTATATGCAGGAGGCTTACGGCCATGACGTTGCCAACAAGATCCATGCGCGCGAAGTCGCGAGGTGAAGCAGGGTTTTCCGCGCGAGCGCGAGCCGCAAACCTTTCCGGGCCTCGGTTGCCTCAGCAGATGCTCGCCTTCATGCTGGCGATTGGCTTGCTGTTCACCACGCTGCCGCAGAACTTAGCCGCGCAAGACGCCCAAGCGCCGGCGCAGGCCGCGGACGGGTCGCAGACCGCGGCGTCGTCCTATACCGCGCAGACTACCGAGCAGTTGGATCAGCTGGTAGCGCCTATCGCGCTATATCCGGATTCTCTCGTGGCGCAGGTTCTGGCGGCGTCCACTTTTCCCGCGGAGATCGTCGAAGCCGACCGCTGGGTGCAGGCGAATCCCGATCTGAAGGGCGACGATTTGGCCAAAGCCGTGGATCAGCAAACATGGGATCCCAGCGTTAAAGCGCTCACTGCATTCCCAAGCGTCCTGGCAAACATGGACAAGAACCTTTCCTGGGCTTCCTCATTGGGAGACGCTTACTACAACCAGCAGTCCGACGTGATGAATGCGATTCAGGTGATGCGCCAAAAGGCGCAACAAACAGGCAACCTGAAAGACACGCCGCAACAAACTGTCCAGACGCAGGGGTCAGATATTGTGATTCAGCCCGCACAGCCTGATGTAGTTTATGTGCCGGCCTACGATCCCTGGACTGTTTACGGCTACCCGGTAGCGCCGTGGCCTTTTTGGTACAACTATCCCGGCATCTGGTTTGGCGGCCCATACCTTTCATTCGGAGTCGGCTTCGGAATCGGTTTTTACGGCGGGTACGGATGGGGATGGCACAATTGGGGAACCAATTGGGGCGGTCGCACCGTCGTTTACAACCACAACACGTATGTCTCCCACAGCAACACGTTTTATAACCGCAATAATTATTACCGAAACGGCGGCGCGCGCGGCGTAGCTAACAACGTGAACCGAGGGAGAGACGACCGCAACGGAAACATCGGCGGTCGCGGCGGAGTGGAACACAACGACGGCACTCACGGCGAAAACAATGCCAATCATGGCGGAAACGTCGGGGGACGCGGCGCAGAGCAAAACCGCTCCGGCGAGCGGGCTTTCAACGGTGATAGCCGCCAAGCGCGTGGATTTGGCGACGATCGCGGGCAAAGCGGCCGATCCTCTGGCTTCAGCGGATACAACCATGGCGGAAACACCAGAAGCTTTTCGTCACGCGGACAATCCAGTTTTGGCGGTGGCGGTGGCGGATTCCGTGGTGGCGGCGGTGGTGGCGGACGGCATCGCTAGTCAGTTTCCCAGGCTTTCTAACCATTCTTAGTTATTCTGAAATCCAGAACGGAGAAAAGACATATGCGGCGCATAAAATTGAACCTTCGAAATTTTCACGGCGCAAATTTTCGTATCCTAGCCATACTCGCTTTCGCGTTGCTGATGTGCCTTCCCGCCGGCGCCCAGGCGCAGCAAAAAGGCCAGAAAACGTTTGCATCGGCGCAAGAAGCCGTTGACGCGCTGGTGGCTGCCGTTAAGAGCAGCAACGATGGGGCTCTGCTGGCGATTCTTGGGCCGGACGGGAGAGACATCATTTCATCCGGAGACGCCGTCGAGGACGAAGCCAACCGCACGACTTTCGCCAAGAAATATGAGGAAATGCACCGTCTGGTGAAAGAGCCGGATGGAACCACCACGCTCTATATCGGAGCGGAAAATTGGCCCTCGCCCATTCCGCTGGTGAACAAGGACGGTTCGTGGTACTTCGGAACAGAAGCGGGCAAGCAGGAGATTCTGTACCGTCGGGTCGGCCGGAATGAAATGGCTGCCATTCGCGTTTGCCAGGAGTTGGCGGCCGCGCAAAATGAATACTTCGCGAAAGAAAACAACGAATACGCGCAGAAACTTGCCAGTGACGCGGGAAAGCAAGACGGCTTGTACTGGGCCAGCTCCGATAAACAATCGGAGAGCCCCATCGGTCCGCTGGTCGCGAACGCCGGCGTTCCGAACGACGCGCCAAAGAATCTGCATACTCCCCCTGCGCCATTCCACGGCTACTACTTCCGCGTTGTGACTCGTCAGGGAAAGAGCGCTCCCGGTGGCGCGGCCGACTACATTGTTAACGGAAAAATGACCGGCGGATTCGCATTTGTGGCCTATCCCGCTGAGTATCGCAATTCCGGCGTGATGACGTTCCTCATCGGCAAAGACGGGGTGGTGTACGAGAAGGACCTCGGCAAGAAAACCGACTCTGCCGCTAAATCCATAAAATCCTACGATCCCAATTCCACCTGGAAAAAATCCGGGACGATGCAAGAGCAGTCTGCTGCCGAAAAAAAGCCCCAGTAAGCTTGCGACGCATCCGCGCGACGTGTCCGCGCTAAGAAGTAACCCTTGAATGAAGGCGGAGCATGAATCGCGTTCGTACCAGCCTCCTCGAAATTGCATATGAAGAGGGCGGTCCGCCCGACGGCCTTCCCGTAATTTTGCTGCATGGCTGGCCCGACACCCTTCGCGGATGGAATAAAGTTTCGCGGATTTTGCAAGCCGAAGGCTGCCGTACGATCGCGCCGTGCCTGCGTGGTTGCGCTCCCACTGAATTTCTATCAGAGAATACGCCACGCGTGGGGAGCGGAGTAGCGCTGGCGCACGACGCAGTTGAACTGGTGGATGAGCTGAAGCTCCAAGCTTTTGCGGTCGTGGGCCACGATTGGGGTGCGCGAGTTGCCTATATCCTGTCCGCGCTCTTCCCCGAACGTATTGCGGCGATAGCGGCCTTGTCAATCGGCTACCAGCCTCGCGGCGTATTCAACGTTCCGTCGTTCGCTCAATCCAGACGCTTCTGGTACCAATGGTTCCTGTGCACCGACGGCGGAGCGGAAAAAGTGCGCAACGACCCGGCCGGTTTTGCGCGAATCCAGTGGGACACATGGAGCCCGCACGGCTGGTTTGATGAAGCGGAGTTCGCCGAAACCGCTGTGAGTTTTACGAGCGCGGATTGGGCCGCCATCACGCTGAACGCCTACCGTTCGCGCTGGCGGCAAGGCGAAGCTTCAGATCCGCGTTACGCTCATCTGCAGCGCAGGCTGGGCGAAGTTGAATTCCTGTCCACGCCAACTCTCATGATTCAGGGCTTGTCGGATTGTTGTGATCCCCCGGAAGAATCAGAGGGGCAGGAAAAATACTTCACAGGTGGGTATCGTCGCTTGACGCTGGAAAACGTGGGCCATTTTCCCCATCGCGAAGCGCCCGAACAGGTTGGCAAAGCAATCCTGGATCATTTACACAGAAACGTAGGGACACGTTCCCAGAGTGCTTGAAGCCTCCTCGCAGCTGCATTTCTACCCGGTTCTAGCAAATATGTAGAATCCGACGTAACTTACTCAAAACAAACGACCGCGCCATTTCTACCCGGTACTACAACCGCGCATTTTGCGTCCCGGATGGTCAGCGGCATGCGCAGTTTGGATCTCGGATGCTTTCGGGGGACGCACGTCAGCCCGTTAGAACCGGTGTCGCAACTCCGATTTCGTGAGGGCACAACTTTTCACCGTGAGGCTGCGAAGGGTAGTCGTGCCGTAAATGGTGCAAAATCAGTGCGGCTTTAGCCGCNNGTGTCCGGCGCTTCGGGCGAATCGTCCTGGCGGGTGAACAAGCGTCCCAGCGCAGGGACCACACCCAAGAGCGGCAGGGTGCCATCGGTAACTTTGAGACCGTGAACCTGCTGAGGCTCGCCAGTGCCAGTGACGCTGAACGAATCTCCGTCATACGCGCCGATATCCTGGAAAGTGGTGCTCTGTTCGCGATCGATAAAATAAACCGACGGCGCCATGTTCAGGTCTTTGATATTGATGCCCGGCGCGGTGTGCCATACGCCGATCAGCCGGTCCGGGTCGGGATACGGCAGCGGCTTCAGCAGGACGCCTTCTAGGACGCTGAATATCACAACGTTTGCGCCTATACCTGCGGCGAGCGTAATCAGCGTGATGGCGGTAAACATCGGCGCCCGGCCGAGCCTGCGCAGAACCTGTCTGAGTTGATCGGTGAACGTTCCCATGCTTCAGCGCCTCCGAGTCTGTGTCGCAATTCCGATTTTCGTCACGGCACGACTTTTCACCCTGGGCAACGAAGGGCAGTCGCGCCGCAAACGATCCGATCTTTCGTCAGGGCACGACTTTAGTCGTGCCGTAAATGGCGCAAAATCAGTGCGGCTTTAGCCGCTGAGGGACAGAATTTGCGGTTGAGACACAATCTCGCCAGCCCCGAGCGTCTTTTGCGAAGGCACCGGGCGTTTTTCGCGAAGAGTTCCTACGCCCGAGCGAATTTCTAACCGGTTCTGACCGACATTCAAAAACGACTGTAACCCGCTCAAAACAAACGACTGGGACATTTCTAACCGGGGCCAGAACCGCATTTAAGGAATCAACCTTCGTCCCATTGACCGCACGCAAACTTCTGTGGTGTAATCTGCATCCAACCCATAGGAGTGCCACATGAGCAATCAGATCAAGCGCGTGCTGGCGCAGCTCTCCGTCAGCATGTCTGAGAATTTGCCATACGTTAAACAGAAGCTATCCAAGGCGGGCGCTTCTTCTGGCAATGCCTTAGTCTATTCCGTCGCAAAGTATTACACCGCACTCAACAAACTTGCCGAAGAAAAGTAGCCGAATCTGTAGGCTTGGAATCGGATATGTCGAGTTGATTCACGATGAACTCGTATCCGTAGTTGGCCAAACAGAGATCCAGTGTCGGGTGGTGAATACCGAAACAGGCAGCTTCTAGAATCCGCGCTTGGCCGTCCGTTTCATTCGGCGGGCGGTCAAGATGCGTATCCGACCATAACCGAGAAAGCCGCTGCTCTGTTTCATTCTCTAATCTCCAATCATCCATTTCACAATGGGAACAAGAGAACGGCTGTACTGAGCATGGATGCATTTCTGATTGGTAATGCTTACTCTCCCGCGCTAGACAATGATCGCATGTATGAATTGGCCCAAGATACAGCTTCGTATCGGGAACGTGGAGTTAGTCACCACGATCAGCTCGCAAAGATAACGGATGTTCTCGAAGATTTCTGCGTCGAGCTTGAGGTCTTACGTAGTGTAAAGGTGAGTGACCGCGATATGCGTCGGCAGTTGACTGGCTTTTATAAAACGCAAGTCAAGATAGGAAGGTCTGTAAGACGACATCCAGCGAACATCCTCATAAAACTATAAATCCAGCTACTTTCAAACGAGGTGGTATCATCGCGCCCAATTCGGTATTACATGCTGAGCGTCTGTTCGGGAATTTCGCAGACTGAGTGATTAGGAGCTTACTGTGATGGGATTTCTCCGCAGCAGTCGCGTGGTTTGGGTTCGCATCGCGGTCGTATTCTGTGCGGCTTATTCGCTTGCGGCTCCCTCGCCCGGTGCAGATGCTCCCAAGTGCACGGTGGATGCGCTTTCCGCGTTGCAGGTTCACAAAATGACGATTGCTTCCGCCACGGACATGCCGGCTTTGGGGCAGATCCCTGCTTACTGCGACGTCAAGGGCTCCGTCGAAAC
>PKWH01000053.1:0-277 GCA_003131985.1 Acidobacteriota bacterium
CCTGAGTCGTCAGGGCACGCCTTTTTACCCTGAGCTTCGAAGGGCAGCCGTGCCGACGTCGGACTCGAAGGGGTTTTGACCCTGTTCGCCAAGGCGACCCCTAAGGCCGCAGCGGCGAGCGAACGGGCGCGCCCAGGTCTCTCCTCCCTCGCTCCAAGTGCAATCCGGTCTAAGGTTGCTCACCTCCGCCGCGTTTTCTGCGGCGCCCATTGGCGCAAGCCCAGAAAAATTCCGTGTCTTGGCCTGAGAGACCGTGCTGCCGCTATGTAATTATTAC
>PKWH01000053.1:327-3129 GCA_003131985.1 Acidobacteriota bacterium
TCCAACTCACTGAAAACAAACAACAGAGCCCCGTTCTAATCGAGAACTTTGAACCAACACATAGCGCCGATAAATCCGCGCAAAAGATGAAGCCAGCAATGCAATGCCCGCGCGCCACGGAGCCGCACAACATATATAATGCCGAAGTAAGTGCGGAGGGCATTGATGAAGCACAAGTACCAGATACTTTCAGCCATTCTCTTGACTGGCTTATTTGCCGCGATCGTAACCGTGCGCGCGGCCGGGCCCAAGACAGAGACGGTCAAATTCCCCAGCGGCAAGGAGACGATCGAGGGGTATCTGGCGGTTCCGGAGAAGCCCGGACGCTANNGATCCGAACGAAGCGCACGAATTGATGCGAGGGTTGCCGCAGGACCGCGCGGTGCGCGACATGCAGGCGGGATACGATTACCTGGCGACACGCAAAGACGTGAGCGGACGCATCGCGGCAGTAGGCTGGTGCATGGGAGGCGGCTATGCGTTGCAACTTGCGATACATCAGCCGCGCTTGGCTGCTTGCGTGGTTAACTACGGAGCGCTGCCGACCGATCCCAACGACATCCAACAGATTTATGCGCCGGTGCTTGGAAATTTCGGCGCGGACGATCACGGAATAACTCCGACGGATGTAAAAGCCTTCCAGAAAACTTTGTCGGGCTTGGGCCGCTACGTGGACATCAAGATTTATGACGGAGCAGGCCACGCGTTTGAGAATCCGAACAATGAGAAGGGCTACCGTCCCGAAGCCGCCGCCGATGCCTGGTCCCGCACCGTTGTGTTCCTCAAGAAGACGATAAGCGTAGGAGACCAGCCCCTACCGACGAAGAAGTAGAGACGATCACCGAATCGACCGGTTCCCTTACGGCAGCGTCTCCTGCCGATAAAGTTCCCTGGTATGCCACACCGCCGCAACGACAACCATAATCCCCATCGCAGCCACCGCGACTAACCCGCCGAAGTCCAAGAGACGATAAGGCAATCCAGGGATTCTCATCTCCGGATGAAACCACAACACAACATTACCCAGCGCCAAGAGCATACGGATCTCCGTCGGCCCAAACTTCGCAAAAGAAAGCCGAAAAATTCCCAAGGTATAAGACGCGAGGTAACTTTCAATCGAGAGCAGTAGGAAAGCGATGAGCATGCCCATCGCGATCCGCCAATCGACATAAGTGGAAGCGGCGAGGCCGCTCATAAGAAAGAGCGCTCCGAATGAGTCAACCATGTGGTCAACGTAAAAGCCGTAACGCGGCCTCTGTCGGTTCCTTACGCGCGCCAGCGTCCCATCGAGGCTGTCTCCAAACCAGTTGAGCGCCAGACACACGGTCGCCAGCAACAACCCGACAGGATGCCAGCGCGCCAATAAATAACCAGCCCCGGCAAGAATCATGGCCAGGAATCCGAGTAGCGTGAGCTGGTCGGAATTGACCCAACAGGGCATGCGTGTGGCGAGCCAAAGTAGTGCCCTGCGTTCCGGGCCCGATGTGAGGCTTTCCTGAATGCGAGTTGCGTTGCGGAATGCGTGCGCACTTTCTTCCGTTGGGGCAGTCCTCAACTGTTGGTCGTGGGTTTCGCGGCGAAGTGCGGATTTAACGGTTGTTTGTTCTTCCCTCATCTTCCTGTTCCTCCCTGGATTTGAATGTTGCGCTGCTCTTCTTGCACGGCATGCGCGGACTATGCTTTCGAGATGCCGCCCAGTTCAATGACCTGGAGGTCATTTCGCGCACGAAAAACCTCATTTCATAACGGGCTTAAAATCAGACGGTTAATCGACGTTCTCCGTTAGAATTGGGCGCATTGGGAGACTTGTCTTGATGGAGCCTGGGCGCGAGAGACGAAATTTTCGGTTCGGCGTGTTCGAACTCGACGTCGAAAGCGGTGAACTGTGCCGGGAAGGCAAGGCCCAGCCTCGGCTTCGGGATCAGGCGCTTCAAATACTGCTGATGCTTTTGGAGCGGCCGCGAGAAGTCGTCTCTCGAGAGGAGCTCCGCAATCGGTTATGGGCGGCAGACACGTTCGTGGATTTCGATCACGGATTGAACACGGCGATAAATCAATTGCGAAGCTCGTTGGGTGATTCAGCTGCCAACCCGCGATTTATCCAGACCTTGCCTCGACGCGGATATCGCTTTATTGCTCCGGTAGAAGCCGACTTGCAGGGCAGTAAACTTCGATCAGATGCGTCGGAAGAACCCGCTTCGCAGTCAACTCGCTCGTCGGTTTTGAGCGACCCAAGCGAATTACCATCCGTTCCGAGAAAGCTGGTACGGATTCTTTTTTCGTTGATTCAATTGATGTACCTGATCTTCTACACAGTTTCGTTGATGCGAATTTCCCAGGTAGAAGCAACTCTCAACCAATCGGTATATCCGGCGTTCCCAATACTAGCTGCGGTAATTGTTACGGCGGCCATCGGAATACCGATTCGGCTTTATCTGCTTGCCGCAGCGAGTTTCAATTACGCCGGGCTAAACACGAAATTCAAAAAGCTTTTCCCATTTCTACTTCCGCTCGATGAACTATGGGCCCTCGCACCATTTTTGATCGTTCGCCAGATCGGCTTCGGTCTGGCCCTGGCCGCTACCGCCGCGCTTTTATATTTGCCATTTTCCCAGCGATCCCTTCTGCTCATGGGATTTTCAGTGCGGCCGACATCGAATTGAGGGCGCAAGCGAGCGAGCGTTCGATGCCGCCGAGCGCTGTGCTAGAATGCAAATAAGTCAGTAGGCCCGTAGCTCAGTTGGCTAGAGCGCCACCTTGACACGGTGGAGGTCTGCGGTTCGAGCCCGCACGGGCCTACCA
>PKWH01000191.1:0-2304 GCA_003131985.1 Acidobacteriota bacterium
GCCAGGTCCCACGAAGCAAACCACGGATATTCCCATTTGTCCGGCATGAGCATCACGCGCATGGAATTCAAATGACGCCAATGGACATTACGAATCTCTTTGCGGGACGCAGGCGGAGGAGAATTTGGATTTTCGCCGTCGAGCCAGAGGGCGACGTCGAAGAAATAAACCTGTTTGTTCCAAAGCATGCCGGAGAGAGCTTGCCGTTGAATCATGCGTTCTTCGGGCGATGCGGCGCTGGGATGCACGATGGAATAAAATTCGTCGGCTTCTTCCCTTCTCCCCTTAATAATCGTGTCAACGTTTGCGAGGGAAAAATCCCCACGCTTCAGTTTCTTGTCAGTCAAACGAAGAGGCAAAACCACAGATCTACCCGCGGGGATTTTCAGGGCGTAGTGTAGGCACGACTTAGTTCCAACGCGTTCGGGATTGCAGCAATTTTCACCGTTGACTACATGGCGGTGAAAGGCGTCCTTCACGTATGCCTTGCGATTGGAGTGGCCCGGGCCAAACACGCGGTCGGCATTCGTTTCGTTATCGGTGAAAAGTAGTTCGTTCGGAGCGGGACCATAGAGATGCATCAAGCCCAAGCGGTAATCCAACTGCAGATTCTCCAGCGGCTTTGTGGCCGTGCAGTCTGCTTCAAGCACTACCGAGCTATCAAGCGCCGCGCCTTCGCGAATCACCGGTTCCGTTCCCGCCGCCGCGGTCCACGCCCAAGTGTTTCGAAACCACAAATGCGGAAGAATATGCAGGACCGCATCCTCGGGGCCGCGATTGAAAGCCTCGACGCGTATGCAGATGTCCTCGGGGTCGGCTTTGGCATACTCGACGAAGATATCGAAATACCGGTTGTCGTCGAAAACGCCGGTATCGAGCAGCTCGAACTCCGGCCCTTGTCCCGCGCGCCTGCGGTTTTCTTCCACCAGATGGGAGTACGGAAACTCAGCTTGCGGATATTTGTAAAGCATACGCATGTAACTGTGCGTGGGCGTGTTGTCGAGGTAGAAATAATATTCTTTCACGTCCTCGCCGTGATTGCCTTCCGGAGAACTCAATCCGAACATTCTTTCTTTCAGGATTGGATCGCGCCCGTTCCAAAATGCGAGCGCGAAAACGAGAAGCTGGTAACGATCGCAGATGCCCGCAATCCCGTCTTCTCCCCAGCGGTACGCTTTACTGCGCGCCAAATCGTGAGGGAGGAAGCTCCAAGGATCGCCATTGGCGCTGTAATCTTCGCGCACGGTGGCCCAGGCGCGTTCACTCACGTACGGTCCCCATCTCGACCAGCGAGGGACAGAACCTGGATCGGATTCCTCGAGCCTCTTGTGTTCGCTGGATTGTTGGCTGGGTTTCTTGGGCATCGCAGGATTAGCGCAGAAGCGCGTTCACCTGTTTCATCTGATCGGCGAATCGAGCTGGATCGTATACGGACGGGTTCTGCAATTCTTGAAACAGGCCTTTAATGGCAGCACGCAACTGAGCGGAATTTTGCAATTTTTCGTTTTGGTCGTAAGCGAGAAAAAGAGACTGAACCGCCATGGCGGCCTGTGCCGCGGAATGCTCGCCCTGTCCAGAAATATTGTCGGCGTCGGCCGAAATAGCCTGCAGCAGACGCAGAGTGATCACGGGATCATAAGACGCGGAATTCATCTTTGCCAGCAACTCGTCCGCTAAATGCGCTGAATTCGTTGCCGATGCTGCGACCGCATCGCGGTCCGGATTGAGCTGGCTCATCAATTGTCCCAGCCGCGAAAGTTCGGAATCGAGCTTTTCGGCATTCTCTCCGTCGAGCTGATGAACCACATCGCGGAACACCGCGTAGCGCGACGGATTCCAGGGTGGATTACCCGGGTGCCGTCCGGGATAGCCGCGCGCCTGGCGCCAGCTCTGCTCCGGAGGAGTGAGGCTGTGATGGCACGCGTAGCACTGCAGCTCCGAGTATTCAGGCCAAATTTTTCCATGCGACCGCGACGCGAGCCGCAGCAGGGACTGCCTGAGTTGAACCGCCTGCCCAGTCGTGAGTTCGCGAACGTTGTACCAAGGATCCGCTCCGGCGGCTTCGCCCGGCTCTCCCGGCACTTTCCAGTGGCGTGGCATCACATCGGAGAAGGTATCCAATTCGAAGAAAAGATCCGGGTGGCCGGCGGCGATCATTTCATGATCCACGGACTTTTCGTCGTTGCCAAGGTGGCACGAAAGGCATTTCTCGCTGCGCTTCGTCAGATCGCGCGTGTCGTACATTCCCAGCGCGAGCGATTTTTGATGCGTCCAATCGCGCTCCGTGTGCGGGCCCAGCCATCC
>PKWH01000191.1:2391-5448 GCA_003131985.1 Acidobacteriota bacterium
ACAATCCAGATGCTGTACTCATTTTGGAGGACGCGATTATCGGTACGGGCAACGATGCTTCCGTGGCAAGTGCTCGATGCACAGGAGCCAGGTCCGGTGTACTTGCCAACTGCGTCATCTGCATTTGCAGTCGCGAGCGATGAATTAGCGCGGCTTTGCGAATAGACTCGGGCCGGGGAAAGGGCCACGAGAATAGCGGTTACGGCAACAAGGATTGAAACATTCAGGATGCGAGAATGCGCCGCCACAAGTCTCGTTGTCATATTCTGTCTGGCAGGATGGCGCACGCGCCGCGAAACCAGCGAAAAACCCAACAAGCGGAATTTTTATACTACCCGCCTCGGCTGAAGTCAACGATATCAACCTAGCCAGTGTCCTAATTTGAAGTTCCCTGCATCACCACGCCTTTCGGCGTCTTTGATATAGCACTTGAGAAATTATGTCGATTCCGTTTCTGGACTTGCTACCGGGGATTTGTTATATGAATCATGCTTAGCGCCCGTCTCAGCTGCAGAGTTTTCAGTGCGATAAGATGGAGTTCCTCCCGGTGCGAGGAGAGCGACTTGGTTTTCGAAGACCTCAGGGAGATTCAGCGCCAGTTCGGATACATCCCCGCCGAACAGCTCCGGACTTTGGCCAAGAAAATCGATGTACCTCTCTCGCGGCTGCATAGCGTCGCCAGCTTTTATCCGCACTTCCGTCTGACCCCGCCTCCCAAAGTGGATGTTCGCGTTTGCCAGGACATGTCCTGCCACCTGCGTCAGGCTTGCAGTTTGCGCGCCAGCTTGGACGACGCCTTTCCACAGGCGAACAGCCCCGACGTTCGCGTCAGCGGTGTCTCCTGCCTGGGTCGCTGCGATGAGGGTCCTGCTGTTTCCATCAACGACCGCATTTATGGCGGGATGACCGAAGAGCGAGTGATGGTAATGATCGGCGACGCAATATCGGGTAAAGCTTTGCCGCACCCTCCGCATCCGAAACGTGATGCAAAATGCGCCTCAGATCCTTACCAAAATGAAATCGGTGCGCGTTATGCCGTCGTGAGGAGCGTCGTTGCTTCCCGCGATTGGAATTCTGCGTTTGCGACGCTGAAAGCTTCCGGCCTGCGGGGCCTTGGCGGCGCGGGCTTCCCCACTGAATCGAAATGGCAGCTAGTGCGGCAGGCGCCGGGCAACGAAAAATACATCGTGTGCAACGCGGATGAAAGCGAACCCGGGACGTTTAAAGACCGCTTCATACTCACGCACCTGCCTCACATGGTTATCGAAGGCATGATCCTTGCCGGCGTGCTGACAGGTGCGCGGACTGGGATTCTGTACATCCGCCACGAGTACGAGGAGCAGGAAAAAATCCTGCAGGAAGAAATTCGGAAATGCAGAGAGCAAGGTCTTCTAGGGCCGAACATTCTGGGCAGCGAGTTTACATTCGAGTTGAATACGTTTGTAAGCCCCGGCGGCTACATTTGCGGCGAAGAAAGCGCACTTCTGGAAGCGATCGAAGGTAAACGCGCCGAGCCGCGGAATAAGCCGCCGTTCCCTGTTCAGCAGGGACTGTGGAACAAGCCCACCGTCATCAATAACGTCGAGACGTTTTCCAATGTGCCCTTGATCCTCCTCCGGGGAGTCGATTGGTATAAAGCGCAAGGTACGGGCGGATGTGCGGGACTAAAGTTTGTTGGCGTGAGCGGTGATGTAGTGCGGCCCGGCGTTTATGAAGTGCCCATGGGCACGCCTGTGTCTGAATTGATTTTTCGCTATGCCGGCGGTCTTCCCAACGGGAAAAAACTGAAAGGCTTTGCGCCGTCAGGGCCATCGTCGGGATATCTGCCGGCATCCATGGCTGACGTGCGGTTGGACTTCAAGTCGCTCGCGGATGCCGGGTCCATGCTTGGTTCTGGCGCGNNTGGTGGTTTGCGCTGAGGGAACTTGCATGCTGGACATGGCGCTGAACGCTACCCGGTTCTTTCGCAATGAATCCTGCGGCAAGTGCGTTCCGTGCAGAGTGGGTTCGCAGAAGATGGTTGATCTGCTTACTGGGTGGACCATGGGCGAAGGATCTCCGAGCGATATGGGACTTATCGAAGAGCTTTCGGACGCTCTGCGGCTGACTTCGATCTGCGGTCTGGGACAGGTAGTTCCGGCGCCGATCTCGTCGGTGTTGAAACATTTTCGCGAAGAAGTGGAAGCGCACGTATCGCGGCGCGAGTGTCCATCGGGGATATGTTTCGCGGGCGAAAAACGGCCCAATCTGGCGGCGATGGCTTCGAGGCCGGTATGAACGCAAACGGGCTTGTCGAACTCACGATCGACGGAAACAAAGTCTCCGTGGCTGCGGGGACTACTGTGTTTGACGCGGCCCGCGTGCATGGCATCGCGATCCCAACTTTGTGCCATCAACAAAACGAAACGCCGGTGGGCGTTTGCCGCATGTGCGTTGTAGATGTAGGCGCGCGAGTTTTCACCGCGTCTTGCGTGCGCCCGGTGGAAGCGGGCATGGTGGTGAATACGAACTCCGAGAAAGTGCAGCGCGCGCGGCGCACGCTTGTTGAACTATTGATGGCTGACCATCCGAGCCCTTGCACGCGCGAGCAGCATTCCGGGGATTGCGAACTCGAAGCTCTCGCCAGGCGCGAGAACCTGACGCGTCCGCGTTTTGCGCCGCATCGCACGGGGCGGGCGAAAGACAGTTCGTCGCCGAGCATTGCGGTGGATTTCGATTCTTGCATTCTCTGCGACCGCTGCGTCCGGGGCTGCAGCGAGATACGCGACCATTTTGTGTTAGCGCGGATGGGAAAGGGCACGGCAGCCGGAATTGCTTTCGACGATCAGCGCGCCATGGGTGAGTCGTCCTGCGTTTCGTGCGGCGAATGCATGGTTTCCTGTCCCACCGGAGCGCTCACTAACAAGAGCTTCACCCATACGGCTCTCGGCACTGGTCCCACTTTCCAAGCCGTCCCCATTGAGGAATTGCAACAACTTCCCTTCTTTCAAGGAGTCTCCGGGACTTTCCTTAGCTTGAACCGCGGCGCGGTTGTCCGCCGGGAATTCAAGCGCGGAG
>PKWH01000145.1:0-154 GCA_003131985.1 Acidobacteriota bacterium
ACTACATGAATAAAAAACGTCCCTGGAATACTTGGAAAAAACTGATCCTTTGCGCTCTGGGAGTTCTGCTTCTCGCGGATTTGGCCCTGGTATTCATTCTCTGGCAATCTACTCGCGAAGGGGTGGAAAGCATGCGCGCGCAGCGCACTCGTCT
>PKWH01000145.1:235-1073 GCA_003131985.1 Acidobacteriota bacterium
GTCGACGGAGATTATCCGGCGATCATACAATTCATCAATGGGCTCGAGCGTTCGAAATATTTCTATCTTTTGAATGATCTTCATCTGGACACAGCTTTGGCGGGTGCTATCCGGCTGCATCTGGAACTGCGCACTTATTTTAGGACCTGATCAATGTCACGGCGAACGCAAATCTGGATACTTGTAGTTCTCGTGGGGGTTCTCGCGGCGGTGTACCTTGCCAATCGCACCCAAATGCCCGGGCTTCAAGGCGTCTTGGCGTCTGACAGTAAGTTCCAACCGCTGAATGTGGACGAGCCGCAGCTTCGGCTTGATCTGCTCGCGAAGCTTCAGAAACTCGAATATTCGGGAACTCATCGCAATATTTTTAGCGCTGTCGCGCTGCCGGTTGCGCTCACTCCCGCAGAAATAGCCAAGGCGAATCGTCGTTACCCTGGTGTTGACCGTCCGCCCCCGCCGCCTCCCGTCGAAGTTCCGGCGCAATTTTTCGGATATGCTTCGATGCCAAGCAGTCCGAGGCGTTTGGCGTTTTTCCTGAACGGCGATGATGTGATCGTTGTACAGGAAGGGTCTGTTTTCCTAAACCGGTTCCGGCTCGATAAAATCGGCAACGACTCCGCGGATGTGGAAGAAATTTCCAGCGGCCGCCACGCTACCGTTCAAATGGTGCAGCCGCCGCCGGGAGAAGCCGCTCCGCAGCCGCCAAGCCAATGAAAATCCGATCCAGTTCCGGAGCAACACCGCTCCGCACGCGCTCCTCGCGGAATCTAGTTGCGTGTTCAAGGCATTCGCAAGAATCCGGATTCGCTTTCTTAATGGCGCTGGGCATGATGCTCAT
>PKWH01000145.1:1092-3741 GCA_003131985.1 Acidobacteriota bacterium
CTCCATTTTCTGCGCCAGGCTTACAAGAATCCGATGAACAAGACCGATGGCACTTGGCGATTCATCTACGTCAATGCCACGGGCCAAATTACCGGCAGCGTGCGCTACGCCACGCTTCAACAAATGGTGTTGATCGACCAGTACGCGGGGCTGATTCCAGGAGCCGCCGCGACAGCTCCCATGCCCGGTCAAATCGGAGTGCCGGCAGCTAGCCTTGCCAGTGCCAGCGGCGCAAGCTCGCAGCAACTTCAGGGCGTCCTGTCCGGAATATTGAGCTCAGTCCCCCCGGATCCGAATACGGGAAATAGTACGGCAAACGGCAGCGGAAACGGTACGGGCAACGGCGCTGGCAACGACACGGCAAACGGCACGGGAAACGGCACTGGAAACGGCACGGATTCGTCGCAGCTACAGTCAGGGACGCCGCCGTCAGGATCCACTGGTCAAACGCCGGACCAGTCGAATGGGCAGCCCCCGGCGATCGTTGCTCCGACCTCGGATCAAGTGAATCAGTTCCTTCAAAACGGACAACTCCCGCCGGGCATTACGCCGGATATGGTGACCGCGTACCTTCAAAACGGACAACTTCCGGCCGGTATTACGCAAGCTCAAGTGAACCAGTTCATTCAAAATTTTCAAAATCCGCAGAGTCAGCAGAATCCGACGCAATCGAGCTTCGGGCCAAGCTCCTTTGGACAGTCAAGCCCGTCGAGTTTCGGGTCTTCCTCGACGCAGTCGGGTCAGTTGGGAGGCGCTGTGAATCCGCTCCTGCTGTTAAAGCCAACCGGGCCAGTCGACGGCCCTGTACTCGGGGGCTTTCTGACCGGAGTTGCATGTACCACGGATATCAAATCAATAAAAGTTTATCGGCGCGGCAAAAAATATCAGGAGTGGGAATTCATCTGGAATCCGCTGGAAGACGCTTTAGCATCCGCGCAACAAAGTATGGGTACCCCGCAAGGCGTTCTGCCGGGTCAAACCTCGGGCACTGGCTTTGGCACTGCCGGTGGCGGCATAGGCGGGAACAGCTCCAGTTCCTTTGGAAATTCTCCGATGCCGCCAACTTCTCCTGCGCCCCAGCAACCTCCGACTCAGCAGCCTCAATAGCCACGTTTTCGCGAATCCGTGCGAATCTACAAAATCGACCGCGCATGTGCCGCTGTATGTTTACTGGATACGGTGCGTTAGCGAAAGGTATTGCCGGCACGTGAAGGAATTGAAATACAGAAGGTCTTCCCGCAGCGCCCTACTTAAAGACAGTAGCGGAGGTGGTCGACGCCAGCTTCGAGGTAATTCGCCGCACGTATTTCTCCGTTTCGGGGAAGGGAGGAATGCCGCCGTACCGCGCCACCATATCTGGCCCTGCGTTGTAAGCAGCGAGCGCCAGTGAAAGATTGCCGCGATATCTGGCGAGAAGGTCCTTCAGGTAATGCGTTCCCGCTTCTATGTTCTGCGCCGGATCAAAAATATTCGCCACCGAATAGCGCGCTGCAGTTTCCGGAATTAACTGCATCAGTCCCTGCGCTTGCTTGCGGGATACCGCGCGAGGGTTAAAATTCGACTCCACCTCGATTAAATGCGTGATTAGTTTTTCGTCCACTCCATGCTTCAGCGCGGCGGCGCGAATCAAATTGCCAAAGGGCCCATTGGCCGGCGCCAGTGTCGGCTGCGCGGCAAAATGATCTTCCGGCTCGACGGAGACCAGATCGCTGGCTTGCACTTCCACCGAGCCGCCGTCCATCGACAGTCGCACGACTTCACCCGCTCGCTCGTAGCCGGTGATGTGCAGACGAACACCCGAACGCAGCACTGCATAATCGGCCTGCGCTGTGGGCGCACCGGTCGTCGCAAAGGTGATCGCGGCGAAAATCGTAATCAGAAGTGTTAGGCGGCGCATTCCTAGTCTTTTAATTCGCTTTCTATTCACAGCTATCGCTGCTATCCAATATCTAATTATACCGCGGCGGCCTCGCCACACGCCAACTCATATCTTTCCGAGGGCGTAGGTACCAATAGCCTCTGCCAAGCCGTTATCGTCGTTCGACGAAGTCATCCTCCAGCCGAACGATTTCAACTCCTCCACGCAATTAGCCATCACGACCGGTAGTCCGGCAAACTCGAGCATTTCGCGGTCGTTCCAATTGTCGCCGATGGCCATCACCTCTTCTCGGGCGATGCCTCTGCGCCGGGTCCATTCTTTCAGCGCCACTCCCTTCGTCACGCCAAGCCGCAAAACATCGAGAATGGAAAAGTCGCGCGACTCATACTCGGTGAGCGCAAGCGTAAATCCCGCGGCGATTGGNNCTCGGCGATGTATGCGCGATTCCGCTGAAAATACCCTCCACGGCGCGGATCATCCCAGTCCACCTTCTCGAAGATTATTTGCCGCTCGAGCGGGCGGTCGAAGACGACCCCGGCGTTTGCGCGAAATTCCGCAGTCGCTTCCAGCACTTGCCGCGCCGTCTCGCTCGGAAGGAGGAGCTGCTGATGCGTTTCGCCATTTTTACTTTTGATTAGCGCGCCGTTATTCACAATCAAGTGCAGATCGCACTCTAGAGCGTCTGCAATGGGCCGCGCGAAATCGAATCTCCGCCCGGTAACCAGCACGATCTCAATTCCGCGCGCCGCCGCCTCGGCCACCGCGCTCGC
>PKWH01000082.1:0-2121 GCA_003131985.1 Acidobacteriota bacterium
GGAATTTTCATTCCCGCGAGCCCAGGCAAACCGCCCGTGAGATCCTTTACCTGCTTGGACAGTTCCTCGTCCACACGGCGGGCCGCTTCGTTTACCGCCGCCAGCGTCAGCTCTTGCAACATTTCCTGGTCCTTGCTCTTGAAGACGTCCGGCTCGATGCGCACTTCGGTCAATTGCTTTTGGCCGTTCATCTTCACAGTGACCATGCCGCCGCCGGACGATGCTTCCACGGAAATCTCGCCAATCTGCTTTTCGAGCTTTTCCTGGACCTGCCGGAACTGCGACAACATCTGCTGTAGAGCTTTCACTTCCATGGGTTATTCCTCGCCTGGGCGCTTGACCTTTGAAATCTGGCCGCCGAACCTTTCAAGCATTGCCCTAACGATCGGGTCTTCTTCAAACCGGGCGCGCAATTCAGAGCTGCGCGGCACAGATGCCCGGCCGCTCTCAAGCTTAACACAGACGCGCAGTGGCTCGCCGACCACTTGGTTCAGGACTGTGCGCAATCGTTCCATTGGGTCTCGCGCCTGCAACATTTCCGCGAGCGAACGGCTCTCGGTCGGAAAAAAAAGATGCAGTTCGCCGCCTTCAATTTCCCAGCGCGTGGCGTGCTCCACCATGGACCACAGAAACTTCTGTCCTTGCAACGCTGCTTTGATGGCCTCTACTTGCGCCGAGGCCAAACCACCGGTCGCATCCCCTGCCGCGCGCGCAATAATCCGCGGAGGCGACGCTGGAATCGGCGCGGACGAAGCCGGCGAAGCCGTGCGCGCCGGTGGAATCGTTGCTCCCGGTGCCGCCACTGCGCTTGACTTGGGGGTGTCGCGCGCGACGGTGACAGCTGGATGGCCCGTAGCTGAAGCTGACTGCGCGGCGGACATTGCACGCGGCGCTCCGCCAGAAGAGGAAGGCGCTGATTTCGCCGGGGTTCCTGAGCCGCGCAAGTCAGCGAGAATTTCTTCCAGCGGCGCGAGACGCTGCGCGTTCACCAGCTTCAGAAGCCCCAGCTCGAGATGCAGGCGCGGGTCGGGTTTCTTGCGCAGGTCATCATCGGTCGCCAGGAGAATGTTGAAAAAACGCGTAAGGTCTTCCTCGCTGAACTTCGCCGCTTGCTCCGAAAGACGCTCTTGCTCTTCGGACGGCGCCGCAACCAGCTCGGAACTCGCGCCGCACACTCGCGCCACCAGAAGATTGCGGAAGTGGCGAATTGCTTCACGGCAAAAATGCTGAAGATTTTGCCCGTCACCGATCAAGCGGTGGACCAGTCCCAAAGCGCGCTCTGAAGACTGTGTCGCGATCGCTTCAACAAGATCATCCAAAACGTTTTCTGCCACCACTCCCAGGAGTTCGCGTACTTGCGCATCCGTTACCGTATCTTCGCTGTAGGAGATGGCCTGCTCCAGGAGCGAAAGGCCGTCGCGCAGGCTGCCTTCTGCGGCGCGCGCTAGAACCGCGACGGCCCCCGGTTCGATCGTAAGGTTTTCTTCGCGCGCGATGCGCTCGATTTCTTCCGCAATCTCTTTGAACGTAAGCGAGCGAAACTGGAAAAGCTGCGCGCGCGATTTGATCGTGTCCGCTAAATCTTCGGCTTGCGTTGTCGCCAGAATGAAGACCACTCGTTCAGGCGGTTCCTCGAGAGTCTTTAGCAAAGCGTTGGACGCCTCGTCGGTCAGCTGATGCGCTTCGTCCAGGATCACCACTTTGTAGCGGCTCGAGGCCGGCGCGTAACGCACCATTTCCCGGAGTTCACGAATCTGATCGATACCGCGGTTGGAAGCCGCGTCGATTTCGAGCACATCAAGCGAAGTACCCGCGGAAATCTCCCGGCAGGAGTCGCAAGTATTGTCCGGATCGGCCGTCGGTCCGCTCGCACAGTTCAATGCTTTCGCCAGAATGCGCGCTGTGGTTGTTTTCCCTACGCCGCGAACGCCGGAGAATATGTAGGCATGCGCCACGCGGTTCGAACCAATCGCATTTGCAAGCGTTCGCGTCACGTGCTGCTGCCCGACGATTTCACTGAACGTTTGCGGCCGGTATTTTCGAGCGATTACTTTGTAGCCCATGTCTTGAATGTCCCAGCCTTCCTCGCGCGGGCGATGAGAGGAACTTCGGGTACTCCGC
>PKWH01000082.1:2148-6398 GCA_003131985.1 Acidobacteriota bacterium
GATTGGTTGCGGATTGTGTTGCGAAGCCGTCAAAGAATGAAACAGAACTCGTTACTACCGCGAACTTCTTTACCAGCTCGAATGCTACGTCCGATCGACTAGTGGCCTCCGGCTTGGGCGCCCGTCGCCAAGTTTTGTTTCAACGTCTCGCGCGCTTGCGGCACGGCAAACGCAGTTTCGACGCGCTCGTCACTGATCGCCGCCAGAGTGGTCAGAGTTTTCTGCGCGTCAACCGGCTGCCCCGCTTTGTCCTGGGCATCCGCCAGCAACGCCAGCGAAAGTGGGTTTTGCGGGTCTTCCATGAGTTCCGGGATCGCGTCGTCATACTTTTCCTGCGTCATTAACGCAGCGCCGTTTGCAGAGTGATAGGACTGTTGGACCAGGTTGCTTCGGCTCGTCTGCGACATTGCACTCAATGGTTTAAGAGCCTTCTGCGCCGCGTCCGTCATGCCCGCGCGCTCGGCGATGAACGCGCGCGTTTGTAGAATGCTCGCTAGCTCTATTTCGCGGCTGCCTTGCGAGATCTCATGATTTTCCGTCAGAACCAAGCGAGCGGCATCGAGGTTCCTCAATGCGGCATGCGCATCCGGATTGAAAAGCGCCATATCCCGGTGAATTTCCGCTTCCTCCACCGGCAAGTCGGCCGCGTGCGCCTCCGCCGCGAGTTTGGCGAATTCCCGAGACCCTCGCTCAAGTTGATTTTCCCGGTAGAAGGTCATGGCCCAAAGGATTCGATAATCCAACTTGGTGGCGCGTTCCTTCGTTCCCGAAATCGCTTTCAGATATTCCGCGCGAGCGCGTTCTTGATCTCCCATCAGCGCATAGGTGGAAGCGATGCCGACTTGCGAGGTGTTGAAGGTCGGATCGATTTGCAGCGCTTTTCCATAATGATCCAGAGCGGCCGGATAATCACCCAACATGCGCATGATCTCGCCGTAGGAATCTTGCGGGTTGGGCTGGGCCGGCAGCGCTGCGACGTACTGATCCATCAGCGGAGGCGCCAAGCTAGGCTGCCCGCTCAACGCGTAGCAGTACGCGAGATTATTCAGCGCAGGAAAATAATTCGGATCATCTCGCAGGACATTCTTGAGAATTTTCTCGCCGTGCTCGTAGGCATCCTGATTCGAGCACAGCCACTCGGCGGCCTGATTTGCGAGCCGTTTGTCGTTCGGATACTTCGCGAGCAGATCGTTCATCGCGGCGATAGCCGGAACGAGTCCTCCATTCTTCGCGCCATCCATCCAGCGAATCAGCAAACGTTCATCCGGCGACGCGTTCGCTACATATTCTTGTGCCAGAGCGTATTCTCGCCTTTCTTCGAGCGGATCGGTTGTGAAGTAAGCCAGTGTGGCGTGGCCCAGCGCAAAGCGCGGATCGGCTTTCACAGCTTTGCGCAGGGAAACAAGCCCTTTGTCAACAAACAGCAGGTCTTCGTGGTACAGCAGCGCCAGCTCGTAATCGTGCCGTGCGTCAGGCGAGGAAGTCGTCACCGGAACTACCTCCGCCGCAGGCGCCCCGTCGGCCGCTGTGTGCGTGGCGATAGTGGGTTCTTGCGCTTGCGTGCGTGCCGAAGCAACAGTAGCGCCGGCGATTGCTAGTACGATGACTGGATACAGAAAGGGGTTTTGGATTCTCATGATTCCTCGCGCGAAATTTTCAAGTGTCGATCAGCGGCCCTTCAGGACGTAACCTGGATCGAAGGGCTGCTTGTCGTCAATCTTGATCACTTTCACTCCGCTGGTGATGTTGTAAACGTCCACCACCCCGATCGCTCCGGGGCTGCTTTCCACTATCTTTATAACTTCCTCGTCGCTCGACACGAAGACCACCGGAACAGTCGTTTTCCGGCTTGGATCGTTCAAGATCGCTTTCCCTTCTTCCACGGTGCCGCCTAGGATTTTCTCGATGACGAATTTCATCCCCGGAGAATCCGGATCGCGCAGAACGATTGTTATGCTCCGCTCGTTGGGCCACATATGTGTCTTACCCTTAAAAATTTTTCCAAGCTCGACCAAAGTCGTCACTCGAATGGGGTTCGACGGGTGAACGATGACGGCAAAATCAGTCGCAAAGGCGAGAGCCGTCGCACCGAAGACCAACAAACCGAGAGTCAGCAAACGTTTTCGCATTGAATTCTTCAGTTACAACTCAATTCCTAAAGTTGAGAGGGCCTTTGATGCCCGTCTGAAGCGAGGTTAACATTCCATGCCGCACACGGGCTCGCGAGTGCGTCAAGCGTTGTCGTCCCAGCCACCTGTACGGAAGGCCAGCATCGGCTTTTTGATCTGCCGCGAGGCTTCATTCGCAGCGAGGCGCAATTTGCTCGGGCTTGGCGATTAGGAACATGAGGCTCGATTTTCGGGTATCCATTTCCTGCGGCGGAGTATCTTATCTCCGGGTGCATCCTCCGCACTCACACCGCGGCGCCAGCGGTAACCCCACGACACGGGGATGGTTTGGCATGTCCAAATTCCAAAGCCCGGAGGAAACAATGAAGCGGTTTATCAGTGTTTGCGCATTACTGGCAGTTCTGTTGTGTTTGACTCCCGCAGTACACGCTCAACAATCCAATGCAATCCAGCCTGGCACACAGGTCCGGCTCACTATGGCGAGCGGACTCAGCAGCGGCGTTGCCCATGACGGCGATCCTTTCACGGCGGTCGTCGCCGAACCCGTATTCATCGGAAATCAACTTCTGTTGCCCGCGGGAGCGAAAGTCCACGGCACGGTAACAAGCGTCACCCGCCCAAAGTTATTCGCGATTTTCCGCGGCGGCGCCTCGATGAACCTTGTCTTCAATTCGGTCGAAGTGGAAAGCCGGATCTTCCCTGTACAGATGAGCATTCTCTCGCTTTACAGCGGTGGAACTGAGTCGGAGAAGAAGCGCAAGGACGTAAAGATGACAGAAGGAGTCGTAATAGAGGAGAAACGCGATATCAAGGGCGACCTCATGACCGGTGGCCTGGGTACCGGCGCTGGCGCTCTTGTTGGAGTTTTGTTTGCCAACGTTGCGCGCGGCACAGTCATCGGGCTCGTCGGTACGAGCGCTTACATCGCAATCAAGAAGGGTAAGGACGTGGACCTCCCGGCCCAGACCGGCATGCTTGTGCGGATGGATTCCACGATCTCCCTTCCGGCTTCGCTGCTGCACAACGCGGCTTACACATCGAGCGGAAAGTAAGAGGGAACTCGCGCGTGACCTGCGGGATTTTGCTCCGGGTCTGCGATCGTTCGCCTGGCTGGAGCGGAAAAATGACTCGGTTCGTGGCTTACCAGTTGAGCCATGGACCCGGTCAGCTTCAGAATTAACGCAGTGTGCGTCTAATTGAGTCTTGCGACTCCAAGATTCCACAAACTGTGCGGCTGCAGTTTTTGCGCTCCGGCTAATATCGCTTGGGATTCCGGGAGCACGCGAACGATCCGAAACAAAGCCGATTTCGAGCTGAACTCCTCGCCGCCGTTCTGATGAATTACTCGGATAGCAACAACCGCTTCTTTTGCTACTTCCATGCGCAATCGGAATTGGCAACCCGAATCGCTGACGTTGGACGTTTCCGTGCGCTCGGTAAAAAAGCGTAAAGAACAGTCAAATCCGCAAACCTCTATCGCCAATGCTAACGGCATGCGGTCTTCGCGGCGCCGATCATCCGTTGTGATTGTTCCAAACTGTTGCCGATCCGCTAGTTGCTTTCTCATGTGGCCCATCCTTGGCGTCGACTCGGGGACGCCCATCGTATCCGAAAATGGGGAAGCGCCCTTTATGCAGCGCTGAGTGCAGACTTTCCGTTCGCTGGGCGCTTGAGGAAACGGTACAGGCTTGTCCGTCCGATTCCCAAGACTTGTGCAGTGCGCACGCGATTGCCTTTGCACATGTCTAGCACACGCTGAATATGAATACGGCGGACTTCCTCGAGCGGAAGAGGACGCCAACTTTCGTCCGACGCGGAACTTTGCCTGTGAGGATTCTGCAGATGTTCTGGAAAATCTCCGATGTCGATAAAATCCGCCGTGGTGGTAATGGCAGCGCTCGCGATTACATTTTCCAGTTCGCGGACATTTCCCGGCCAGTCGTGTTGCAAGAGAAGAATCTGCGCGCGGCGCGTGAGACCCTGGATCGGCTTTCCGTAGGCTTCGCTATATTTCTTCAGGAAATGCTGCACGAGGATGGGAATATCTTCAGGGTGCTCGGACAATCCCGGTACATGGATTTCGATGCTGCTAAGGCGATAGAAAAGATCTTCGCGGAAACG
>PKWH01000143.1:0-825 GCA_003131985.1 Acidobacteriota bacterium
CGAAGATTGCCTTCGCCTTCTTCACCGACATCGCCGGCGAGCACGATTGTTTTTTTCGTGCGGATGCGAGATTCGGAGAGAGCGCGGGCCAAGCCGGCGAGAGCGGCGAGACCGGCTCCATTGTCAGCGATACCCGGAGCGTTCAAGCGATTGGCGTCGCGTTTGACGCGCACATCGGTGGAAGCTGGGAAAACGGTGTCGAGATGAGCGACGAGGAGAATGACGGATTTTGTGTCGGTGCCGGGACGTTCGGCGATGACGTTGCCGGTTTTGTCGATACGAACTTGCAAGCCGGTGGCCTCGAATAGTGTTTTGAGGAATTCACCACGGCGCGCTTCGTTAAATTCAGGAGCGGGAATTTCTGTGAGGCGCACCTGCTGGTCAGTCACCCAAGGCACGTTTTTGGTGATCCAGTCGAGGCCGCGGGCGCAGTCCGGCATCTCGGCGAGCTTTTCGATCGAGTCATCCGTGGCGCGCGAGGAAAGTGTGACCATCAAGAGAAAGATACAGGAGATGTGAGCGAGTTTCACGTGTTTCGTGCACGGATTTTAGCAGCGAGGCTGGGAAGCAAGCAAGGCGGCGGTAGGGGCACACCCCTGAAATGCGACGCACAGATCTGCGAGAGGGGACGACTGCGGGAACTTCAGCGGCTAAAGCCGCTTGGATTTGGCGATGGTTATGTCGTGGCTAAAGCCACGACCCACAAAGATCTTCAATGGCTAAAGCCACGATACACGAAGGTGGTTGGGCGGCTGACGCCACGGCGCACTCGCGACGGCTGGGCTTCACAAAGATTCAGAACATTTCTACGATCTAGTTACCGCG
>PKWH01000143.1:835-1110 GCA_003131985.1 Acidobacteriota bacterium
TCGAGCCAGAAGATCACGTTGGAGCGGCCGCTGAGCGGGCCGACTTCAATTACCTGCTCGAGGCCGAAGAGATGCGAGGGCACGCCGCTATAGATTGAGTTGGCCAGCTCGTGGTCGTTTTTTTTGTAGGCTTTCACGATGGCGGCGGCGTGGACGCCGGTGGCGGTGCGAAACGCGTCGCGCCCGACTACCGGGTAATTCGGCGGAATTTCGGTGTGCGTGGCTTTGGCCACCGCGCGAGAATATTTCTTGAGCGTCGAGAGGTCCCGATCGAT
>PKWH01000143.1:1207-3368 GCA_003131985.1 Acidobacteriota bacterium
CCGACTGTGTCGCACAGGACGATGGAACGCGCGCCGGAACGAATGGCGGTGGAATAGAGCGTAATGACGGTGGACGGGTCCGTGCGCATGGTGTCTTCAGTGACGTACATTACCGGAAGGCCAGCGGAGGCGGCAAATTTTACGGCTTCCTCNNCCCACGCGCTCGGAAATTTCGATGATGGGCTTGATGTCGTTCTTGTGCGTGCGCGCGGCGCAGTTGGGGCGGATCTTCATGCGCGCGGTTACGATTTCGCGGGCGAGGGCTTCAGTGTCGGCGTAGGCGCGAGGGCCGGCGCCGGGCAGGCCGATATTCACGGTGTCGATGCCGAGCGATTCCATCAGGTGAAGGATTTCGATTTTTTCGGCGATGGTGGGATCGTGGACCGACGGGTTTTGCAAACCGTCACGGAGGGTTTCGTCGTTGAGCATGACGCGGCGATCGACGGGGATTTCGGCGCCGGTGTATGTGTTCCAGTCGTGGATGAGTTCGTGTTTCATTGTTGTGGCTTCAGGGGCTAACGCCTGCCCTGCCGAAGAATGCTACTTCCCGACATTTTGTTTTGCCCTGGCTACAGAGAGCAGATCCCTCGCTTCGCTCCCTTCCTTCGTCAGGGCAAGCGGGATGACAGCTAAAAGCGAAAGTCGAAAATCAAGACGAACCCAAAGCAATGGCCAGACATATCCGAGACGCTGGTGCGCTTAGTAGCGCACGGTGTAGCTGTGGGGCGGCTGCGAGCGGTCGGGCGTGTAGAGAGTCTTGCAGAATTCGCAGCGATAGACTTCCACTTTTCCGCCGACTAGCGCTTCGATTTCCTTTGGGTAGTCGTACCAGCGCTTTAAGTGGCCACAGCAGAGCTTTCCTTTTGCGTCCTTTTCGTCGCAGGCGCGCTGCGTTGCTTTCTTTGGCTTGACCTTGGGCGCTTCCGGCGCGGCGGGTTCGGCGACAGCCGTGGCTGCGGCAGCAGACGGAGGCGCAGGAGCGCTTGGAGCTGTCGCAGGCGGCGCGGCCGGCGATGGCGACGCCACAGCTGCGGGTGCTGGCGGCTTTGCCGGAGTTTCTGGAACGGATTCGTCTGGCATCTCGATGGCTCCCTGGGCCGAAGACTGATGAGACAGAACTAAGATGCCGGGCTGAAGGCCCCCGCCACGGCGGGCAGGCCGGCGCTACATTAACATGTTAAACTCTTGCTTAAATGCGGTCGCGACGGAAAATTACGCCGCGGGCGCCGCGCTTATTTGCGAGCGCGGAAAAGCGCTTTTTCCAACTTGGCGCGAATAGCGATTCTACAAAACTTCCGGCAGCGGCGGCTAGCTCCGCAGTGTAACCGAACCACCAGGACTTCGCGATACGCGGCAGGCGGTCCACATCGATATATTTTACTTGAACCATTTCGAGCAGTCCAAGGCGAGAGTGGGTGTGACCCCAGCCGCTCGCGCCAGGACCGCCGTGCGGGGCTTCGCAGATTCCGTAATAGCTGGCGACGTCGTTGACCATGATGGAACCGGCGCGGATGCGGGAGGCGATTTCCGTGCCGCGGCGCGAATCGCCGGTCCAAACGCTGGCGCTGAGGCGGAAAGGCGAATCGTTCGCGAGCGCTACGGCTTCGTCCGCGGATGCAACGGTTTGAATCGCGATGACCGGGCCGAAAGTTTCTTCGCGCATCAGCTGCATCGAGTGATTCACACTCGTAACAACCGTGGGTTCGAAGAAATTTGGGCCGAGGTCCGCGCGGCGGTTCCCTCCCGTGAGGATTTCGGCACCGCGTTCGACGGCTTCGCGCAATTGCTGCTCGACTTTTTCGAGCTGGTTGAGGCGGATCATGGGGCCGATTTCGACGTCGGGATCGGATGCGGGACCAACGCGAAGTTTTCTGGTTTTCTCGACGCAGAGATTGATGAAGCGTTCGGCGATAGGCTGCTCGACGTAAATGCGTTCTACGGATAGACAGGCTTGGCCGCAATTTGTGAAACCGCCCCAGACGGCGGCGCTCGACGCGGTTTCGAGATTTGCGTCGGCGAGGACGATCATCGCGTCTTTTCCGCCGAGTTCCAGAACGGAAGGAATTAGCTTTCGTCCACAGGCTTCGGCGATACGTCGACCGGTGGCGACGCTGCCGGTGAAAAGTACTTTGTCCGGGCCGGCGTCGATGATGGCCGCGCC
>PKWH01000108.1 GCA_003131985.1 Acidobacteriota bacterium
GCGAACTGTTTCATCTTGCCGACCGCGTCGGGCATTTCCGCGGCAATCAAACTGCGAAAATAGCCGGAGAGAAGATGGTAGCGGTCCGTCTCGGACGGCTCGTCGTAGCGGCCGGTTGCAATGTAATCCGCGATCTGGGTAAAAATCCATGGATTTGAAGACGCCGCGCGCCCAATCATTACGGCGTCGCAGCCGGTCTCTTCGATCATGCGGACTGCATCCTGCGGTGTGTGGATGTCTCCATTGCCAATCACGGGGATGCGCACTGCTTGTTTCACATCGCGAATCACGGACCAATCGGCGGAGCCTGCATACCCCTGCATGCGCGTGCGCGGGTGAATGGCGATAGCTTCGACGCCAATTTGTTCGGCCATGCGCGCCACTTCTACGGCGACGATATTGTTTTCGTCCCAGCCGGAACGAATCTTAATGGTTAGCGGGATGGTGACGGCGGCGCGAACCGCTCGCAGAAGTATTTCGAGGCGGGGCAAGTCGCGCAGCAAGCCGGAGCCGCCGCACTTTACAACTTTTTTCACCGGGCAGCCGAGGTTGATGTCGATCTGATCGAATCCGAGGTCTTGCGTGAGCGCGGCGGCGGAAGCCATCACCTCAGGATCGGAGCCAAAGATCTGCGCAGCGATGGGATGCTCGTCCTCTCCGAAATATAGATAATGCAAGGTGCGCGCGGAATTTCGCGTGAGGCCTTCGGCGCTGGTAAATTCGGTCATGATTAATCCGCAGCCGCCCAGCGAACGAATTACGCGGCGGAAAACTGTGTCGGTGACGCCAGCCATGGGCGCGAGAATTGTCGCGGGGCGAATAGCTCGGTCGCGGATTTTAATTTCAAGCGGAAACATGGCGTTTGCCTAGGTTATGGAATCGCCGCCAGTGGGCGGAATGACAGCGGGACTTGCGCCAGCCGCAGGCGCGGAGGACGTCGCCGGAAGAACCGGATTCCCGGCACCGCCGGCAATCGCGGCAGCGAGCGCCCGCGGCTTCGGCTGCGCTCCGTCCAAATGGGCCATCAGAGATTCTTTCGACCCGCCGAAAAAACTTTCGATAACTTGTGAGAGCGCTTGCGCCCGCGCGTTCTCCGCGCTTAAATTCGGGCGATACGTGTATGCGCGGCCTGTCTTGCGACGCTCGACAACGCCTTTGCGCGCGAGGCGGTCCATGATGGTCATGATGGTGGTGTAAGCACGCGGCCTACGCGAGGCCAGGGCGTCCCGGATTTCGCGGACGGTGCCTTCGCCCATGGGCCAAAGCATGTTCATGCAATCGAGCTCTAGAGGGGCGAGATCCAGAACCGCGTGGCGTGAGGACGGAGCTTTTGGGTCGGTCATTTACGCGCGCTCGTTGTCTTTCTTGTCTGCCGCTACAGGCGAGACGAAACCGCCAAAGCTTGTTTGAGGCGAAGGCGAGCTTTGGTGTCCGACTGTCGCGGAAGCCTGCGATGCCGCGCCAGACCGTTCAACGGTGGGGTAAAACTTATCGGCACGCAAGAGTGAACGGCGAAGAGAAGGATTGCGTACCGTCCAATCATCGGTCCCTTCCGGAGACTCAAGCGTGGCACGAATGGCGCCCATCTTTGAATCCATGTCGTCAAGAAAATGTAGAGCCACAGCTTCGCGAATCTGGGGCAAGGAGGGTGAACCGAATTCGTAGGAGCCGTGGTGGCTCAGAATCAAATGCTCAACCAGCACGGCGAGCGGAGCGGGAAAATCCGGGATGGCGCGAATCTTTTCACGAACCATCGCAGCGCCGATGCTGATGTGGCCCAGCAGGCGACCTTGCGTGGTGTAGTCGATGCCGCGGCCGTAGCTGAGCTCATCAATTTTCCCGACATCGTGCAAAACGATGCCGGTCAGAAGCAGGTCCGCGTCAAGCTCGGGATAGTGTGCCGCAATCGTGCGACCCAGACCGATGAGGCTCACGACGTGTTCGAGCAGGCCGCCGATGAACGCGTGGTGCATGGTCATGGCCGCGGGAGCACGTTTCAGCTTGGGCACGATTGCGGGGTCTTCGACCACGCTAACAAGCAGCCGCTTGAGCCAGGGATTTTTCATGGCGGACACGGCGGCGCGCAACTCGGCGTAAAGGGTCTCGACATCGTACTTGGTATGCGCCAGGAAGTCGGAAAGTTCGTAATCACGCTCGACCGCCGGGATGATTTGTTCGAGCGTCAATTCCTTCTGCCCGTTGAATAGTTTTACGCGGCCGCGCACGTGCACTACATCATCGCGTTCGAAAGTGACGGCGATCACCGCAAAGTTGTCCCACATTTTTGCGGAGATTCTGCCGGTGCGATCCACGAGGTCAAGCTCGAGCCAGGATTTTCCGGAGCGAGACGAGGTGCGAATTTCTTTCTCGCGGACGAGGAAGAGCGATGCTACTCCCTGGCCGTCCTGCAAATCACAAATGTAGTGTGTTTTCACTGGCCGTTAATTTTGGGCTTCGCCATTTTCTTCTTCTTTTTGGCGTCCGCCGCGTCGGGTGTGGGCGCTACTTCCTGGATCACGCTTGCGCCGGCCACCGCGGCGCTGTCTGTATAGCCCGGCTTCACCATCACGTAACTCTGTTCGCGCAATTGCCCGAGGTACTCGCGCATGGTCGGCTGCATTTTTTGGGCGTAAATGCGGTTCATAATTTCGTTTTCCACTTTATCCTGCGGCTGCAAGCCGGCCTCATAATGGGCTCCTACTCTTAGGACTTCGAAGCCGGTCTTCGTCTGAATCACTTCGGTCATCTGCCCTTTATCCATTTTGAAGGCAATGTCGTCGAGCTGTTTATCGAGTTGGCCGCGCTCAAAGGTTCCCAAGAGCCCGCCATCCGTTGCGGTGCTGCCCTCGGAAAAGTGTTTGGCGATTTCGCTAAAGTCTTCACCTTTTACCACGCGGTTGCGCAAATCTTCCGCTTTCCTCTCGACCGAGGACATTTCCTCCGGGCTTTTGCCTGCGGTGCTCAGGAATATCTCGTAGAGCACCACCTGCTCGGGCCGGATGAAATCCTTTTGGTGATCGTCGTAATATTTTTTCACCTCGTCGCTAGGAATATTGATGTGCGAACCTACCTCGCGACGAATCACTTCTTGAGTGAGGAGATTGTTTCGGATCTGAGTCTTGAGGTCTTCCCAGCTCAACCCTTGCTTCTCTACTTCTTTCTCCATCTCTTCCATACTCCCCAGATTGTTCTGCTTGCGAAGTTCATCGAGACGTTTGATCACGTCGGTTTCGACGCTGATGCCCATGTCTTTCGCGCGCTCGATGAGAAGCGCCTGATCGATTAAATCGCGCAGCAAGTCCTTCTGCTTCTCCTTGTATACCTCTTCAACCTTGTCAGGCGAACATCCCTGACAGTCGTGCGCAATTTCCTCGTGCAGCGATTGGTCCGCCTTCAGCACGTCTGAGAGCGTGATCGCGTCGTTATTCACGCGCGCGACGATTTCTTCGACCACAGTGCCCTTCGATTGCGCGCGCACATCTGTCGGCGTGGCTAGCGCGATTCCAGCCAAGCCAATAGCTACGACGGCGACGTGTGTCAAAAATCCGTTACAATTTTTCATAGGAATCACCCGCAGTTAAATTTTAGCTCTACGCTTGTAGTTGTAGCAATACGTTTCTGGTGGCTCCCGTCGGGCCGCCCTTTTCGCCCTTCCACTCGAACCACAAGACACCCGACGGATCGAGACGCATGCCCTTGCGCTTGCGGATTAGCTTGACCAGCTTCTCCGGGCCCAAAGGCGTGTCCTCGTAAAACTTGATGGCAACTTGATCTCCTCGATGATCGACCGAAGCGACCAGCAATTTTTCAGCGAGCGCCTTCAGCACCGCGTAATCGAGAAGGTTTTCGACCGACGGCGGCGGAGGCCCGAAGCGGTCGTCGAGTTCACGGCGAACTTCTTCGCGCTCGGCATCGGAGGTAACGCTCGCAATGCGCTTATAGATCCGGAGGCGCAGGTTCTCGCTCTCGATGTACTCAGGTGGGATGCGGATTTCCTGTCCGAGGTTGAGTGTGGCACG
>PKWH01000305.1 GCA_003131985.1 Acidobacteriota bacterium
GCTCGATTTTTTCAGTGAGCAGCTTTCTTGAGGAAGCGACGAATCCTTGTCGCTCGAAGAATTGCGGCGCATGCGTTACGGCAAAAACTCGTGCGATCTCGCTCTTGCGCGCTTCCTCTAATGCAAACGCAATCAGCTTTGTGCCGATTCCGCATCCTCGAATCTGCGTATCCACGGTCACCGAGCGAATCTCCGCAAGGTCCGCACTATATTTTTCAAGCGAAAGGCAGCCCACCACACGGCGGGAGTCTGTCTGGACCAGAAAGTGACCGATGTTCCGTCGGATTTCTTCCTGCGTGCGAGCCAGCAACAATCCTTGCTCGGAGTAGAGTGCGATGAGCCCAAAGATAGCGGGCGCATCGGAAATTCTGGCTCGACGCGCTCTCATAGGCTCTCCTCGAGCTTCGCGAGGCGCGATTTGAACTCTTGCAGCGCGGCTCGAACTGCTCCAGGAGCCGTTCCCCCAGGCGACGAACGGCGAGCCAGCGCCGATTCCAGAGTCAGCGCAGTGGCCAAATTCCCATCAAAGACTGGGGAAAATTCTTTCAGCCGCTCGACCGGCATTTCACGGATCGATTTCCCTTCTTTTTCCGCCGCTTGAAATACTTTGCCTGCGATTTCGTGCGCTTCGCGGAAGGGAACCCCGAAAGTAACCAGATAGTCCGCGAATTCGGTGGCAACAAGCGCCGGATCCTGCGCCGCCTGGCGCAAACGATCTTCGCGAAATTGCGTAGCCGCCAGTGTAGCCCCGGCAATTTGCAGCATGGCGAGCGCCTGGTCGTGCGCCTGGAAGAGATTTTCTTTGTCCTCCTGCAAGTCGCGCTGATAGCTGGACGGCAACCCTTTCATGGTGGTGAAAAGCGCGATGAGGCCGCCGTAAATCCGCCCGGTCTTGCCGCGAATCAGCTCCCACGCGTCGGGGTTTTTCTTNNTGCGGCATCAGGCTGCTGCCAGTGGAAAATTCATCCGGCAACTCGACGAACCCGAATTCGGGAGAAGCGAACAGCACAAAATCTTCGGCGAGCCGCGAAAGATGCATCGCAAGCGTTGCAAGCGCAAAGAGATATTCGAGCGCGAAATCGCGGTCGCTGACAGCATCCAGGCTGTTGGCGGAAATAGCAGAAAAACCGAGGTCCTGGGCGAGCCCTTTGCGATCGAGCGGAAACGCGCAGCCGGAAAGAGCGCCCGAGCCGAGCGGACAGACATCGGCGCGCGCAGCAGCCGCGGCGATACGTTCAGCGTCACGATGAAACGCCTCGCCATGCGCCAGAAGCCAGTGCGAAAGAAGCAGCGGCTGCGCGTGTTGCATATGCGTGTTACCCGGCATGGGCACTTTCAGGTTGCGCTCAGCCTGCGTGGCGATGGCGTGTTCGAACGAAGCAATTGCGCGCCGGATTTCGCGTGCGGCATCTTTCACATACATGCGAAATTCGGTGGCCACCATATCGTTGCGGCTGCGGCCGGTGTGCAGCTTGGCGCCAAGGGGGCCGAGTTTTTCGATCAGCGCGGTTTCAACGAAATGATGGACATCTTCAGCTTTCGAATTGTCGAGCCAAGCAGCGTCGGATTCTGCTCGGGTCTCGAGAGCATCGAGAGCGCCAACCAACTGCTCGCCTTCCTCTTTGGTGAGAATTCCCGCGCGTGCGATGGCGCGGGCCCAAGCTCGATCGAGCGCGAATTCCTGCGGCAAGAGCCGGCGGTCGAATTTCCAGGAGCGTTCGAATTCGTAGAACGATGCATCGGGGCCGCGCTCGAAACGGCCTCCCCACATTTTCCGCTGGCTTGCGGCATCACTCATCGAGCTTTGGCCTCGTGATGCGCAGCTTGTGCTTTGGTTTGTGTTTCTTCCTGCGGCACGGTAATAGGCAGCGCGAAAAGGTTGATGAAGCCTTCTGCATCTTTCGGGTTGTAGCCGGTCATGGTGAAGCTGGCGAGATTCGTGCGATAAAGCGAATAGGGCGAGTGGCGGGACGTCACAGACACATTGCCCCTGCAAAGCGCCAGTGAAACCGTGCCGGTGACGCGCCGCTGCGAGCTGGTGAAAAATGCGTCGAGCGCTTCGCGCAGCGGAGTGAACCACATGCCGTAATAAACCATTTCCGCGTAGCGCAGCGAAAGAATCTGCTGGTAGTGCGCAGTTTCGCGGTCGAGCGCGAGCGATTCGAGTTCGCGGTGCGCAGTCACGAGCAGCGTTCCGCCGGGAGTTTCGTACGCTCCGCGCGACTTGATTCCAACCAGCCGGTTTTCAACGATGTCCATGCGCCCCACGCCGTTGGCTGCCGCGATTTCATTCAGCAGCGTGAGCAACGGAATCGCGTCGAGTTTCTTGCCGTTCACAGATACAGGAGTCCCGCCGTCGAACCCGATTTCCACCGTGGTGGGTTTCTCGGGCGCTGCCGCAGGCGCTGCCACCCATTGCCACATGCTTTCATCCGGCGCGTTGGCGGGATCTTCCAACACTCCGCCTTCATGGCTCAAATGCCAGATGTTGCGGTCACGGCTATAAATATTTTTGGTGGTCTGCTCGACGGGAACGTTATGCGCGCGGGCATAGGCGATCGCTTCCTCTCGCGACGCTATCTTCCATTCGCGCCACGGCGCGATGATTTGCAATTCAGGCGCAAGCGCTTTGGCTGCCAGTTCAAACCGCACCTGGTCGTTGCCTTTGCCCGTGCAGCCATGGGCTACGGCGTCGGCTCCCAGCTTTTTCGCGAGCTCTACTTGGCGCTTCGCAAGAAGCGGCCGCGCGAAAGAAGTGCCCAGCAGATATTTGTGTTCGTAAACGGCGCCGGCGCGCAAGGTTGGCCAGATGTAGCCGGTAATGAATTCCTCGCGCAAGTCTTCCACAAAAGCGGAGCTAGCTCCGGTGGCAAGCGCCTTCTTACGCGCTGCTTCCAGATCTTCCTGCTGGCCGAGATCGCCAATCATGGCAATCACTTCGCAGCTGTAATTTTCCTTAAGCCAGGGAATGATGATGGAGGTGTCCAGACCTCCGGAGTACGCAAGCACAACTTTTTTCGGCAATTCGTTCTCCTCGATTAATTAATTCAGCAGAGTGAGCAAGATGGCTTTCTGCATATGCAGGCGATTTTCCGCCTGGTCGAACACGATCGAACGGGGCGAATCGATCACTTCTTTGCTGACTTCCGAACCGCGATGGGCGGGAAGACAATGCATAAAGACTGCGTCCGGCGCGGCTTGCGCGAACAGCGCTTCGTTCACCTGATAGGCCGCGAACGCGGCCTCGCGCGCCGCCACTTCTTCTTCCTGACCCATGCTGGTCCACACGTCCGTGTAAATCGCCTGCGCATCCGCGACTGCTTCCTCGGGCGAGGCACAAAGTTCAATCTTGCCGCGCGTTTCGCGCGCCGTGCGCTTGGCTTCCGATATCACAGCCGCATCGGGACTGTAGCCCGTAGGCGTGGCGATGCGGACATGTGCACCGGCGCGCGCGCCGATGCTCAGGAGCGAATGGCAGACATTATTGCCGTCGCCAACGTAGGCCAGCTTCAGTCCACGTAGGCTGCCGAAACGTTCCTCCAAAGTGAAGAAATCGGAGAGCGCCTGGCACGGATGATAACGGTCTGAAAGCGCGTTGATCACCGGGATGGACGCATTTTCGGCGAGAGCATCGATCGATTCCTGCGTGAACGTGCGCGCGACGATTCCTTGAACCCAGCGCTCGAGATTTTTCGCCACGTCCGGAATGGATTCGCGCTGGCCCAGTTTTGTTTCCGTATGGTCGAGAAAGACCGTCGCGCCGCCGAGACTCGATATTCCGACTTCGAAAGTTACGCGCGTGCGCAAGGAAGGTTTCTCAAAAATCAGTGCGAGGAAGCGGCCGGCTAGCGCTCCGCGATAACGGTCCGGATGGGCTTTCACGTCCGCGGCAAGATGGAATAGTTCGCGTACCTGCGCGGGACTCCATTCCATTCCGGTTAAAAGATCTTTCGTTAACGTCAGAGGAGCGACGGCGGCGTTCATAGTTGCCTCGAAGCAGCCATGGCCTTCGGCTGCGTTTGAATTTGTGTTTTTAATTTGTGTTCGTTGGCGGATACAGTCGCTGCCGCTTTTGAGGTTGTGATCAGCACAGCTTCCAATTTAGTTAAAAATTCGGCGATGTCGCGCTTGCGGATGATGAACGGTGGAAGCAACCGCAAGATGTGATCGTGCGTGCAGTTGATGAGTACGCCTCGGCGCAGCGCCTCTTGAACGATGGGCGCTCCCTCGCATGACAGATCGACACCCAGCATCAAGCCTTGGCCGCGCACTTCACGGATAAAATCGAACCGCGCGGCAAGTTTTTCGAGGCCGCCACGCAATTCAGCCCCGCGCTCTCGCACCTGCACGAGCAGGTTTTCCTCTTCCACGATGGTAAGAAACTCAAGAGCGGCAGCGCAGACGAGCGGTCCGCCGCCAAACGTGGTTCCGTGGGTACCAGGTGTGAACGCGGAGGCAAACTTCTCGTTCGCGATAATCGCGCCAAGCGGAAGCCCCGCGGCAAGCGGCTTCGCGACGACAGTAATATCGGGCAACGAATCAAATTGCTGATAGGCGAAATACCGTCCGGTGCGGCCCAGACCGCACTGTATCTCGTCCGCGATCAGCGCAGCGTCGTGCTGCGTGGCAAGTGCGCGCGCGCGACTCCAAAAGCGCCCCTCCACCGCGAAAATACCTCCCTCGCCTTGAATCGTCTCGACTACCAACGCACAAACCGAATCGTCAAGTTTGGATTCGAGGTCCGCCACATCGTTGAAGCGCACGAATTCNNCGCCGAATGTTCTGCCATGAAACGAATTTTCCAGAGCGAGAATTCTTGTTCTCTTCCGGGCAGATTCTCCGCCGCCCTTCATCTGCTTCGCGTGTGCGTAAGCACGCGCAAGCTTCAATGCCCCGTCGATCGCTTCCGTACCGCTGTTAGTGAAAAAAACACGATCGAGTCCGGACCAATCAGCGAGCTTCCTCGCAAGCGGCCCTTGATATGCGTTGTGGAAAAGATTTGAAAGATGAATGGCCCGGCCAGCTTCTCGCCGAATCACGCGCACCAGCCGCGGATGAGCATGTCCCAGCGCGTTGACCGCGATGCCGCCCAGAAAATCCAGATACTCGCGCCCCTCCGAATCGTAAATTCGGCATCCGCGTCCGCGTTTAAAAACAATCGGCGGACGCTTATACGTGTTCATCAAATGCCGCGCTTCGTCCGCTCGAATCCTGGCCGCAGAAATAGATGTTTTCGTCG
>PKWH01000329.1 GCA_003131985.1 Acidobacteriota bacterium
TCCACCGAGCGCCTCGCCGAAGTTTACGGCGGCGGAATCGGCATCAGCAACGTTCACGAGCGCCTCCGCCTGCTCTACGGCGATCAATTCAAAATGGACATCCGCAGCCAGGAGGGTCAGGGCACCCAAATTCACATCGAAATCCCCGAACTCGCTACCGCCGAACCCTTCGCCGGCCTCCTCGAATAATCCAGCGTTCTTTGCAAAACGCGTACTGACAATTCTAGAACCGGTTAGAAATGGCGCGGTCGTTTGTTTTGAGTGAGTTACAGACGATTCTGTTTGTGAGCCAGAACCGGTTAGAACGGGGCAGTGGCTAGTGCAAATGCTGCGCAAATCAGATTTGCGAAAACACGGATTGGTTGAAAGTTCTCGATTAGAACGGGGTGCGATCGTTTGTTTTCTGTGGGTTAGGCGAGGTTCTAATAATTCGAGTTCTCGATTAGAAAGTACGTTGGCGATTGAACTTCGAGCGTGGCAATGTGCAATTCTAGAACCGGGTAGAAATGGCGCTGCCTTTTGTTTTGAGTAAGTTACGTCGCATTCTACTCGTGTGCAAGAACCGGGTAGAAATGCGAGAAAACAGCGGTGATTGTTTGCTGGATCTTGGCTAAAACCGTTCAGGATCGGTGGGGTCGCTGGGGCGGAAAGGCCTCGTTGCACGGACGGTATTCGGGCGCCGGTATTTCTACTCCCAACACCAGCGCCGTGCTGCATGTCGCTTCCTCTCCGAGCCTTAATACATGCCCTGACACATGTTATCACAGTAGTAAACATGAGTCAAGAGGAAAAATCGCGAAAATCTAGGTGCCTTATGGTTCATGGAAATTCTCAAGGAGTTCCACGACGCGCAAGATAAGCGTCGAGTAAGTGCGCAGCGTATCCACCGCTCGCGTCTCGCGTCCAGCGTCCCCGTACTTGAACATTACATTGAAGGACGCGCTTCCTGGGTCTTCGATATGTATGCCCCTTTCAAATGGCCCAACGAAGTGGGGAAGGGGGTCAGCAGTACCCCATGTCTCCCCGCGATGCCGTTGCCCTTGTTGGTCTTTCACATAAATATCGCCAATCGAGGAATAGTTAACGATTGGAATGAGGAGCCTGTGCTTGTCTCGGATGTCGAGTTCGTGCACGGTGCGAATGGCAAAATCCCCATCCTCTCCACCGTACGGCTTTATCTCGCTTACGAGGAATCGGGAGAATTCAGGAGCGAGACTGCTTACCTCCAAGTTCTTAAGAGCGGATTCAAAGTCATCGCGGGTGGGATAGACTGGAAATTTGGTTCGACTCCAATCTCGGGAGGAAACCAAACGACTCATTGTCTCAAGCCATGCATGGTCGAGCGCGCACTTAAGATTATGAACGGCATCCCCGATTATTGCGGGGAGGTATTCGAAACTCTCCCTATCTAGGATATCTACAAAGTCGCACTTGATGAATTCATTTCCAGTATTAGGATCTACATGACTCTGACAGACCAATCTTTTTTTCAGGCTGTCGACGCTAACTTCAATGTCCGTGATGTGTTTGTCGGCCCTTTTGACCTTGAGACGCGCACCCTTAAAAAGTGTGCTCATATCCAGGAAGCCTACCGCAATGGCTCTGGTTAGCTAAGTATATTATTGTCGGTTGTGTGTGTGAGCAGATTGCTAATGCGCGGGGGCATTGCGCGGCCACACGGAAAAGTCAAAAACGCCGGCCCTTCGTACCTCAGGGCAAGCAGGACGGCCTTCCTTCGTCAGGGTAAACCGACGCTACCCTTCGCTAAAAGACTCTGGGTGAATTCCTTCGGAATTCACGAAAGGCGACGGCGCAATTTTGCGGCAGTTTTCTATTGCGGGTCGGGGTGCGAGCCTGTNNAGGTTGAAGCCGGCTTGGGCGAGGAGGTTGTAGCTGCCTGCTCGCGCACCGTCCATGGCGTCGTAACGGCTGGGATACCACAATAGAGCGGCGGCTTCGGTGCCGGCGTAGGGAGCTGAGATTGCGGCGAAGGAAAAAACGCGATGGCCGTCATCGCCGCGGCGAGCTGTAACCGTTGAAATCAACGCGTGCTTGAGTCTGGGAAAGAAACCGGTGCAGTCGCAGCGATAAAAAATCGTGTCTTCGCGAAAAGCTTCGGCCATGGAATAACGCGCGGTCTGGGTTATGAGGTTGATTCCAAAGTTGCTTCCAAATCGAGCGCCGTAGGAATCCCAACCTTGTCCCCAATCGGGCGGGATGCCGGCATTGTGAGCTTTATCGGCGGTCTCATATTGCGCAATTCCGGCAGAGAATGCGGAGCCGAGGAACGCGTATGGGCCGAAAGTATCGAAGGCGTATGTTTTCAGTTTTTCGCGTTCCGTCGGGCGATGGTAGCCCAAGTCGAGATGCATGGTGGCGGATCTCGAAGAAGAGAGCGGAGCGGGTTGCTGCGGGGCTGGCGTTGGCGTCGGCGATTGCGTTGGCGTTTGAGTCTGAGTCGGCGTGGCGGAATCGCTCGACGACTGGGCCTTCGCGAAGGGCTGGAAAACTGCAGCGAACATTAACGCAACAATTAAAAGCACGGCTCGGCACATCTTCATTTAGTTAAACTCCCATGACTCGGATCAATGATCTGGATCAATCGGACCTGGATCAATCGCCGGTAGCAAAATAAGAAATATGATAGAGCGTGGGGAGAAGCATTTCTGTTCAATATGGAGCACTTTTCAATTTTGGCACGGAGGACTAATCGGAACGAAAGGCGGGTCGCAGCAGAGTGACCGGTACTCACGATAAGTATTGGTGTGGTTCCAATTAGTGATAGCTTCCCTGCTGGGAGGGAGGCGATGGGCATTCGATGGCCGGAGCGATACGCGCCCGCGAACACAGCGGTGTTCGTCAGCAACCAGCTCGAGATGAATGTGCCGCCCGCGGCTGTGTGGGAGTGGCTGATCCGTGCGGATTTGTGGCCGGAGTGGTATCCCAATTCAAAAAATGTGACGTACTTGGAGCCGAGCAAAGGTCCGATGCGGCTGGGGGCGACGTTTCGTTGGACGACTTTTGGGGTGACGATTGTTTCGCGGGTGGAGGAATTCGTGCTGGGCGAGCGCATTGCGTGGAATGCTCGGGGGACGGGCGTGGATGCTTATCACGCNNTGGAGCAACAGGCGCGCGGTGGAGTTCCCGCGCCGGCTGTGTAGGGGCAATCGCAGGATGCGCTGAGACTGAGACACGATGGACACGCAATTCGCAAAAAGCGAAAACGCAAAACCGCCGGCTGAACGGCTGATGTGCCTCGACATTTTCCGCGGGCTCATGGTTGCGGGCATGATCCTTGTTGATAATCCGGGCAGCGACGAGAAGGCTTACTGGGCGATTAAACACGCGGAGTGGAATGGGTGGACTACCGCTGATTTTATTTTTCCGGCTTTCTTGTTTCTTGTGGGCGTTTCCATCGTGTTCGCATTCGCGGCACGGTTGCGCAGGGGCGAATCCCGAGGTCAGATCCTGCTGCACGCTTTCAAACGAAGCTTGATTCTTATCGCGGTGGGACTCTTTGTGAACGCCTCTCCCATTATTGGGGTGGACTTGCATGCGTGGCGATTGGAGGGAGTGACTCAGCGAATTGCGGTTTGCTACTTCGTGGCGGCGATTCTGGTGTTGTGGTCGGACTTTCGCGGACAGCTCATCGCCATCGTGGTTTGTTTAGTGGGATATTGGGCGCTGCTGCGTTTCGCGCCGGTGCCTGGTCTTGGTGTGCCGGGGCGCGACATACCGTTTATGGACCCGGATAAAAACATCGCCGCGTGGTTCGATCGCAAACTGTTTATGGGGCATCTTTTCGATGGAACGCGAGACCCGGAAGGAATCATCAGCACGATACCTGCAATCGCAACCACGCTGATCGGAGTGCTTACCGGCTACTGGCTGCGATCGAATCGTACTCGCGGGACGATTGCGATGCGTATGGTGCTTTTTGGGATTCTCGGGTTGGTTGCGGGCGAGGTGTGGAATGTGTGGTTCCCTATCAACAAGAATCTTTGGACCAGCTCGTTCGTGCTCTTTACCGGCGGGTTCTCTCTGGTGTTTCTGGCTTTTCTGTATTGGATACTTGAAATCAAACGGTGGCGCCGCGCGTGGACTATGCCGATTCTAGTCTTCGGCATGAATGCGATTGCGGGGTTTGTGGCGGATTCGTTGGTTTACGGACCCGGCTACAGCTTCACGGTAAAAGGGGCGGATGGAACTGCTGTTGCGTGGCATGACGCGGCTCAGGCGCG
>PKWH01000254.1 GCA_003131985.1 Acidobacteriota bacterium
TAGGCTTTCCCTACCTGACTGTGATGGTTCGCACGCCGCTCGAAGCCGCCACAGTGATGCCCGCAATCAAATCGGCGGTCTACGGCGCGGGCAGCGACCAGCCGGTCTTCAATGTTGAAACCATGCAGCAGATTGCTTCAGAGTCGATGTCGTCGCAGCGCTTTCCGATGATTCTGCTCGGCGCTTTTGCCGGACTAGCGCTTCTGCTGGCGTCCGTCGGAATCTACGGTGTGATTTCATACTCGGTGTCGCAGCGAACTCATGAAATTGGCATTCGCATGGCGCTCGGCGCCGAGACGCGCGATGTTTTTCGCATTGTAATTGGGCAGGGCCTGCGCCTCGCTATTGTCGGCCTTGCGATCGGAACAGGGGCCGCGCTAATTCTCACCCGGGTAATCCCAAGTTTTTCGCATCTGCTCTACGGAGTCAGGGCCAGTGATCCCATAACCTTTGTCGCCGTATCGGTCACGTTGACGGCCGTGGCAATCCTGGCCTGCTACATTCCCGCGCGGCGAGCTTCGAACGTCGATCCCATGGAAGCGTTACGGCACGAATGAATCGATGCACGCCCAATTCGGAGAACGCGATATGCCCGTGCTCTCGCGCATGACGAGCTTCTTGCGAAACATTTTCGGCAAGCGCCGAAATGACCGGGAACTTGACGACGAGGTGCGCGGATACGCCGAAATGCTTGCGCAGGAAAAGATTCGCGAAGGCATGAAGCCCGATGAAGCCCGCCGCGCAGCTCGACTAGAGTTAGGCGGCGTCGAACAAGTAAAAGAACAAGTCCGCCAAGCCCGCGCCGGAGCCTGGTTCGATTCCTTCTTGCAAGATTTGCGCTACGGCTTCCGAATCCTTCTTAAGTCCCCCGGTTTCACCACCGTCTCCGTCCTCATCATCGCCCTCGGCATCGGCGCCAACACCGCGATCTTCAGCATGATCAATGGCCTGATGCTGCGCACCCTTCCGGTGCGAGACCCAGGGCGGCTCGTCGAACTCCTCCACCACTATCCCGGCGAGCCTGAGCCTGGATTCAACGGCTTCTCGTGGGACGCCTACCAAATCATCCGTGACGGTAATCGTGTCTTCTCGGACCTGATCATCGGGTCGATGAACTTTGTCACTGTCCGCGCCGATAACCTGCAGCCGCAGACGGTATTCGGCGGAAATGTAGGAGGAGCTTTCTTCCAAGCGCTCGGCTTGCAGGCCGCGGCTGGCCGCTTAATCGGCCCCGAAGATGTTCACATGGGCTATCACGCCCCGGTAGCCGTCGTGAGCTGGTCGTTCTGGAAATCCCGGTTCGATCTGGATCCTGGAATCGTCGGCAAGAAAATCGTAGTCGATGACGCTCCGGTCACCATCATCGGCGTGGCGCGACGCGGCTTCTACGGACTCAGCGAACAAGCCCAGCAGGACATTTGGCTGCCTATATCGCTCGGCCCTTCTCCCGGGTGGGGATTCGGACTGTTAGCACGACTGAAACCGGGCGTTTCCATGGAACAAGCACGTGCGGAAATGGCGGTGCTGTTCCAAAGGGTTGTGAACGCGCCTGACGCGGGGCCCTTCGTCAGAGGAATGAAACTTCGGATCGAGCCCGCCGGAGACGGGTTGTCCACGCCGTTGCGCGAGACGCTCTCCACGCCGCTGATCGTTCTGATGGCTATGGTAGGCCTGCTGCTTCTTCTGACATGCGCGAACCTGGCCGGACTGCTTTTGGCACGCGCGGCATCTCGGCAGCACGAAATGGCGGTGCGGGTTTGCCTGGGTGCGGGGCGCGCTCGGCTGATTCGGCAGACGCTCACGGAATCTTGGCTGCTTTCGATGACAGGCAGCGCCCTGGGCATTTCCCTGGCTTATTTTGGAACTCGCGGCCTGATACGGATTTTCGCGTCCGGACGCGAAATTGTGGGGCTTCCGGTTCGCTTCGAGTCTCTCAGCAACCCGGATGGGCGGGTGCTGCTGTTTACCGGCGCAATCGCGCTAGCGGCGGCGCTGCTGTTCGGCGCGGCACCCGCAATCCGCGCCTTCCGCCCGATTCCGGCCCAGGAATTGCAGCAGGCGGCGCGGATTGGAGAGTCAAAATCTCAGGGACTTTTCGGAAAAAGCCTAGTGGTTTCACAAGTCGCTCTCTCGCTTGTGCTGCTGACTGCTTCCCTGCTGTTCGTGGGTTACCTATCGCATCTTCGCAGCCTCAACCCGGGATTCCGCCGCGACCATCTCCTGCTAGTCACTCTGGACACTGCGCACAGCGGTTACAACGCTGCACAATTCGCGCGTCAGTCCGAACAATTGATAGCCCAACTGGAGGCCATCTCTGGCGTGAAATCAGCCACGATGAGCACTATGAGCCCGATGCAAGGCCCCGGTGCGTCGGCTTTTGCATTTGCGGAGGGGCATCTTGACAATCAGCACAACGTTAACATCAACGATGTCGCGCCGGACTACTTTGAAACGTACGGCACACCCTTGCTCGCCGGCCGCTACTTTTCCGCTGAGGATCAAGGCAAACCACTCGCCGCAATCATGAATCAGGTTGCAGCACGCGATTCCTTCGGCAACGAAAACCCGATTGGGAAACATTTGACGCTGAGCCATATCACGTCGACGAAGGGCGAGATTACGTACGAGGTTGTCGGCGTAGTAGGAGACGCGAAATATAATGATATTCAGCAGCCCCCGCCGCCTACCATCTATTGTGATTTAGTTCAGGAGGGGTTCATCGGTTCTCAACTTGCGGTTCGCACCAGCATCGCCCCAGATGTTGTCGCTGGCATGGTCCGCGAGACTGAGTCCGCAGCGTTGAAAACAGTGCCCATCGTGCGCATCATGACGATGAACGAGCAAATCGATGCATCCATCGTTCCCGAACGGCTGGTTGCCACGCTGAGCGCTTGGTTTGGCGCGCTGGGCGCGCTGCTCGCGGCGATCGGGCTCTACGGACTGCTGGCGTACACCGTGACGCGGCGCACGCACGAGATCGGCGTTCGCATGGCGCTTGGCGCGACGCGAAGCGATGTAATGCGCATGGTACTGCGCGATGCACTGTGGACGGTTTCCGCGGGCTTGGCCCTCGGAACACCGTTGGCATTTTGGGCGAGAAGCGTGATCGCCGGTCTGATCCGCGACTTGCCAGCCAAGAGTCCCATCTCCGTTGTGTTTGGAGGTGCGGTCATGATCGCGTTGGGGCTGATCGCCGCGTATATCCCGGCGCGCAGGGCGATGCGCGTCGATCCTATGGTCGCGTTGAGGCACGAATGAAGCCAATCCCGTCAAACACGGAGGACCCATCATGCCCATGCTCTCGCGCCTGACCAGCTTCTTGCGAAATATCCTCGGCAAGCGCAGAAATGAAGGGGAGCTCGACGACGAGGTGCGCGGATACGCCGAAATGTTGGCGGAGGAAAAAACGCGCGCAGGTATGAACCCGGAAGAGGCGCGCCGCACCGCGCGAATCGAACTAGGCGGCGTCGAACAAGTAAAAGAACAAGTCCGCGAAGCCCGCGCCGGCGCCTGGCTCGATTCTCTCTTCCAAGATTTGCGCTACGGCGCCCGCATGCTCGTGAAAAATCCTGGCTTCACAACACTCGCTATACTCACGCTCGCCCTCGGCATTGGCGCAAACTCCGCAAT
>PKWH01000213.1 GCA_003131985.1 Acidobacteriota bacterium
CCGAATCACGTGCTAGCGTCGCTCGTGATTAAAATAGAATATCGTCGAGCGCTTCATCAAGACTCAGTTGGCGTACTCTGCCAGCACACGATCCCGAGCTTTCTGGCTGCAAAAAGGCCGTCAATTTCGATCTTCGCGGCTGCATTTCTATCCGGCACAGCTCAATATATAGAAATGGCTGTAACTCACTCAAAACAAACAGCCGCGACATTTCTACCCGGGGCCACAGCCACTTGTAAACGATTAGCTTTTCGCGACGGATTTGTCTGCTCGCGCCCATTTCTAACCGGTTCTGGCTCACAAACAGAATTGCCTGTAACTCACTCAAAACAAACGACCGGGACATTTCTAACCGGTTCTAGAATTGCACGTCACCGCGCGCTCTCCGCGCGCAATTCCCAACCGATCAACGCATGGGAATACGAGGAATGCTCCGCCTCTCCCCGCGCTGAAGCTTGTGATGGGAAGATGTCATGACGCATAATACACCCCGCGGGAAAAGGAGACCGTTGAGATGAGCGCGTCAAAAATAACTTTCACTCGTATTATCGTAATCTTGGTGGCATTCGTAGCGCTGCTGGGCGTCGGCTACGGCGTTTTGAACGCCGGCGACAAACCTCCCATGGCTGGAACCGTCGCCCCTGATTTCACGTTGAATTCGCAGGAAGGCACCCCGGTGAACTTGCACGACTACCGCGGAAAGTGGGTCGTGCTTTATTTTTATCCCAAGGATTTTACGAGCGGCTGCACCACGGAAGCCCACAATTTCCAGCGCGACCTGGCGCAATATCAAGCAAAGGGCGTAACGATTCTGGGAGTCAGCGCGGACTCCGCGGATTCACACAAAAAGTTCTGCACCCAGGAAGGCCTCAACTTCAAGCTCCTGTCCGACTCGGATCACAAAGTTTCAGAAGAGTACGGTTCGATTATGAACCTGGGCGTGAAAAAACTGTCCGCCCGGCACACCTTCATCATCAGCCCGGATGGCGTCATCGTGCAGGAATTTATGGACGTAAATCCCAGCAAACACAGCGAAGAAGTACTAGCTGCCCTGACGGAGCTGCAGAAAACCTAGCGAGCCCCGGCTAGTTCACTTCTGCCGGGTTCGAAGATCGCCGCTTGAAGCCCAGCCCCACGAGCGCGAGACCCGAAACCAGCATCAGCACAGTGGACGGCTCAGGCACCGTGGAATTTTCGCAAGCAGTGAGCGTGTATTCCGCTCCCGTGCTTATGTCGAAAAGTTCAAAAACTCCGGTTAAGAATGTGGGATCAGACTCGCTGCCCGTATAGAGCTGCGGCCCAATCAAGTCCGGCAGGCAAGAGAAGACGCTGTTCAGCCCGCCGAGGTCCGACAGGTTAAAGAACACGATCGTATCGGTCATGGCAGTACCGTCAACCGTGAGATCGACCGGCTCCATCGTGAAGGCGACTCCGTCATCAGACCAACCCGGCGTCGAACTCATAGAAATCGTGAAGGAAGCCGTCGTGGGACCCGAGAGCGTGTAAGTCATGGTTCCCGAAGAGTCGGCATTCGCAGGGAGGGCCGAAAGAAAAAGGAAAACCGCGAACATTGCTGCAAACTTTAGTGTTGCCTTCATATAGCTCCTCTTTGCTCCGCCCCCCTGTGCAGCGTGACTTCTCTTGCTGCAGGCGTTATAAGGGTATGGCAATCGATGTTCCAAAGTGGTGCAGTCACAAGTACTTCAGCGGGCGGGATTTAAAATGATTCTCAAAATTGTACACGGAAAGTGTTTACTTATTGATGTGCCGGCCAGTTCCCAAAATCTTCCCGTATTGCCCAACTTTGGACTTCTCTGGCAGGCGGCACGCGGCGACGTAGGAAGAAAATCGAGGAAAACATGAAAAAGTGGCAAGTTCTCATGGCAATTTCCAGCGTTACCTTTTTCGTCAACTTGACGCTGAGTGCAGCCTCACAACAGGGCACCCCCGGCTCCAATCCCGGTGCAGCCGCCGGCGCGCAATCCTCGCAAACCTCCCCGGGCGACAAGGCTGATCCCGATACTCCGGAAGCGGATGATTCGCTGAAACTGACTGACGACCAGAAGGCGCGGATCAAATCTATTCGCGAGGACGCTCAGGACCAGCTCAAAGCGATGCAGAAAGACAAGACGCTAAACGACGACCAAAGGCAAAAAAAAGCAAAGCAGATAAAAATGGACACGCGCAAGAACGTCTGGAGCGTCTTGACCGCTGAGCAGCGGACGATATGGGCTGAAGAGGCTCGACAAAGGCGCGAAGCGAAAACCCGCGGGACTCCGCAGTAGTAATCCGCCGAGAAGGCGTTCGACAAAACCTGCGCAGGGCAGAAATTTTCGCTTGAATGCAAATACCTCTTGCATCGTCCGCGAATACCCGTATTCTGCGTTCTGCGAACTCGTGCCGAGTGTTCTGGTGAGGAGCGCGAGGGTCGTTGACAGGGAGGACGCGACAATAAATTGAGCACGATATCCCTCCCAGCCCAATTCCCTACCCGGGCAATTTCCCCAACAAGACGCACTGCAAAGCTAACCCTCTGGCCGCTCGTGGCTGCCACATTCTTCATGGTGTCCGGCGGCACATACGGCACCGAAGACATCATCCACGGCGCGGGCTACGGACTCGGAATTCTGCTGCTGTTGCTGACGCCATTGATCTGGAGCTTGCCCACGGCGTACATGATCGGCGAGCTTTCCGCCGCGCTTCCTGCCGAAGGCGGATTCTACGCATGGGTCCGCCGCGCTCTGGGAAATTTCTGGGGCTTTCAGGAGGCGTGGCTCTCGCTGGCTGCCAGCATCTTTGACATGGCGATCTATCCCACATTGTTCGTCGCTTACCTTTCCAGGCTGATTCCGTGGTTCGGAGTGGGGCACCGTGGCGTGATGGTAGGCCTGGCCGTGGTGGCGGCTTGCGCGTTGATGAACATCGCCGGAATTCGCGTGGTGGCGACAACTTCGCTCTGGCTGTTCTTTCTTCTTTCCGCTCCGTTCGTGTTGATCGTCTTGATTGCGCCTTTGAAAATGGGCGCGCTTGCAGGTGTGACCACCGCGCCGACAACCTCCACCGTGGGGCTTGTCGGCGGTCTGCTGATTTGCATGTGGAATTATATGGGGTGGGATAACGCGTCAACGATTGCCACAGAAGTGAAGCGTCCGCAGAGAACTTATCCGCGAGCGATGCTGCTCGCCGTCGTGGTTGTCGCGTTGAGCTATATCGTCCCCTTCGCCGCGATGTGGCTCACGGGCGTTCCCTCTTCAGCATTCGAAACCGGATCGTGGGCCGACCTTGCAGGAATGATGGGTGGATTAGTCGGCGGGCCATTGGCAGCTCGCGCTTTTCGGGTGGCTCTCGTGCTGGGCGGAATGATGAGCGCGTTCGGAATGTTCAATGCTCTAGTGATGAGCTATTCCCGCCTGCCTCTCGCCATGGCGCAAGACGGAATGTTGCCGGCGGTATTCGGAAAATTGCACCCGAAATCGGGCACTCCGTGGGTCGCTATCTTGGTTTGCGCTGCTGGTTGGGCAATGTGCCTGGGCTTGGGTTTCGAGCGCCTTGTGACACTGGATATTCTGCTGTACGGAATGAGTCTGACCCTCGAGTTCGTAGCCCTGGTCGCGCTTCGCATCAAGGAACCAAACCTTCGCCGTCCCTTCCGCGTTCCTGGTGGATTGCCCGGAGCTTTGCTGTTAGGAGTATGTCCCGTGCTGCTTCTAGGCTTCGCGATGGTCCACAGTGAGT
>PKWH01000256.1 GCA_003131985.1 Acidobacteriota bacterium
CGAGCCCGCACGGGCCTACCATCTATCCGCTTGATTCTATTGAATAGTGGTAGGGACTCCCCCCGCAATTTGGCCAAACTCGTCACCATTCGTCACCAATTGCGAAAGGTTTTCGACTGCTTCCCGCAAGTGCGCAGGAATCGGCACCGTGTAGAGCTCTAGCGTTGTGGACATCTTGCTGTGACCGAGTTGTACTTGTGCATCTCTCAGGGATGCGCCGGCTACCTGCAACAAAGTAGCGTGGGTGCGCCTGAGCGTGTGCCAGTTGAGCCAGGGTGCTCCGATCTTCTGTCCCGCGGGTTTCAAATGCCGGTGCAGGAGATTCGAATCGCTGAGCGGATTGCCATGGCGAGATTGAAACACTAAGCGCTCGTCGTCGGTCCGTGCGCGGTGTCCACAAACGCGCGCGAGCGGGGCGACGAGGCCTTTGGGAATGGGAAGTGACCGTTTGCTGCCTTTCGTCTTCGGCGTTCCGAAGATGCCGCGATAGTTCGCCTGTTCGATTCTGATCTGCCCGGAAAGAAAATCTACGTCCTTCCGCCGCAGCCCGAGAATCTCTCCCACCCGCATCCCCGTCAGTATGCCCAGCAGAACCATGGTGCGAGCCGGTTCCTTGAGCAATTCGAGAAGACAAGGGATCTGGTTTGGAGTCAGTGCGTGCTTTTCGCGAACCGGAACTTTCTCGGGCAGCAAGATACCGCTCGCGGGATTCGCCCCCAAGTGGTAGTTCCATTTCCTGGCCATCTCGAAGACCCGTGAGGTGAGATTGCGGAGATGACTGGCGGATTCCCAACTCAAACCGCCCTGCATCTTTTGCAATACAAACCGTTGCAGGTCGACTGTTTCGATATCGCGAAGGCGGCACTCGCCCCAAGCGGGCAAGAGGTGAAGGGTTAACGTTTGACGGTAACGATTCTGAGTGGAAAGTTTGAGTGTAGGAAAGAAAAGGGGGATGAAACACCGTTCCACAAAGTCCGCGAAACTGAGCGCGGATTGCGGTGGCAGCTTCCCCTGGTTGATCGGTGCCAAACGGTCCTCGGCGAGCTTCTTTGCTTCGCGCCGGGTTAGTTCGGAAACCAAACCAAGAACCGCCGATCGCCGGCGGCGTCCTACGTTGCCGTTTTCCTTGATGTAATCTTCCCACCACTGCAGCTCCCATACCGGATTCCGCTTACCGCGTTTGCGTATGTTTCCTTTCTGATAGCGTCGGCGAGCCATGTCTCGTTGCCAGCCTCCTTTGTAAGCTGGCCCGCCTTGCTTTTCCGTGATGAGAAGTATATCCACGGAGCACTCGGAAATCACTTGGATTTGAACGGTTCGAGATCGAGTTCTGCTCGTGCCTTGGTTACCGTGCGGCGAGCATAAGATTCGGGGGAGTGTTTGTTGTCAGCCCGGAAATCCGCGATTCGTCGAATCACGTCCTCCGGATTGTCGCCACGGGCGAGAGCGCGTTTCGCGTAGGCCCAATCGTGTTCGGACTGGCTTTTGTGGTTGCCCGGCACCGTCCGTCTTCGCTCTTGAGCGTCGCTAAAGTGCCGGGGAGCTTCGGGTGAGTCTTCCTCAATCGTGAAATCGCGTTGGGTGTAGACCGCATCGCTCTCATGTCGCGCCTGGACGATAAATTCCTCGAGAAGTTTGTGGTTGGCGAATCCCGGCAAGCGCAGCACGCGCGTCGAATCGGTTGCCGCCAGATCGCCGCCGAACTTATTTGCGAGGTTGTGAAGAAGAGATTCCGATTCGTCTTGACTGAATCCGCTCACATTCCAGACGACTTGATGCTTGCCGGGAGAGGTATCAAGAACAAAGTTCGGTGCTGGAACTTCGCTTGAATTTCGAATCGCTTGGAGCGCTTGATCGCCGTTTCTGTCGAGGTCGAGATAGACGTGGCGGATATCCTTAATATCTCCCTTGGTCCGGCTGAACGCGCCGTCCTTAATCGGATTCATTCCCATGAACACGTNNCGCGCTCTGACCCGCGAGCCAAGATTGAAAGTCGGGGCTTGCCACGGTCTCCGCCTTGGCGATGGTCTGAACCGTGTGGCCGGTCGAGCGATTGCGCACTAGGATTGCCGCATTATTCTCAGGCTCGAAAAGCTTCCGGACGTACTCGGAAGCCGTGAGGTAGCACGGCGTGAATTTGTTATCCGTGCTCATGGGTGGTCCTGTTTGGCAAGAAACACGGCGCCGTAGTCGAACAAGTCCGCATCCGGGTCGTAGCTGTTAACTAGGAGAACTTCGGAAATATATCTGCGGCCCGGCCGGCGCTCGACATGGATGACGACGTTGAGCGAATCGGCAATGTTCGTCTTAATTGCTCTGAAAGGTATCTCCACACCGCTCTGCAAAACACAACTGGTGAATCGCGCGAGCCCCTGTGGCGCGGAACTTGCATGAATGGTCGATAACGTACCCGAATGTCCCGTGTTTAGGAGTTGAAGGAGATCGAATGCCTCGCTACCGCGAACTTCTCCCAAAATTAAACGATCCGGACGGTGTCGAAGCGCAGCCTTGAGGAGGTCACGGATGGCCACGGCAGGAAGGCCGTTCTGTTCGCGGCGCGCTTCAAATCGAACGAGATTTTGCTGCGGCAATTGAATCTCGGCCGTGTCTTCGATGACGAGAACCCGTTCCTCCGGCGGAATGAATTTTCCGAGGATCGAAAGTAGAGTGGACTTTCCAGTGCCGGTTCCACCGCAAATAAGGATGTTTTTGCGCGCGAGAACATAGTCTTCCAGATGGTTCGCGAGGGCGCGATCGAGGGTGCCTTCGCGAATCAGATCTTCCATCTCGAAGTGGCGGGGG
>PKWH01000214.1 GCA_003131985.1 Acidobacteriota bacterium
GAGGATTCGTTGGACTTTCTACATTGATATCCGTTCAGGGTTTCTTGCCGCTCGGCATCCTGGGAATTGAAGGCACGCCGAATGATTTCATGACCAATCGCCAACTTCGCGGTCTGCTTGTGGTTGGCCGCTTGCGCGCCGGCACAAGCCTCCAGCAGGCGCAGGCCTCTCTGTCGGTGATAGGCGAGCGTTTGTCACAGCAATATCCGGAGTCTGAAAGGGATTTGAGCCTTCAGGTCTACCCGGAGCTGCGCGCGAGGCCGCAACCCGATCCGAGCAATACTTTGCTTGTGATGTCGGGGCTTTTCTTGGGATTGACGGCGCTGGTGTTGCTGCTCGCCTGTGTAAATGTAGCCAACATTCTGCTCGTCCGCGCTACCGTGCGCGAACGCGAGATGGCCATTCGCGCCGCTCTGGGTGCCGCGCGATTCCGTCTTGTGCGGCAATTGCTGACGGAAAGTGTTCTGCTCGCCCTTCTCGGCGGAATCGGAGGCATTTTTCTCGGCCAGTGGGCCAGCTCCGCGCTGGCTTCGATCAATATTCAGACCGATCTTCCCGTGCATTTCGATTTCGGCTTTGACTGGCGCGTGTTTGGCTACGCCACAGCCGCGGCGCTGTTGACCGGAATCGTCGTGGGCTTGGTGCCGGCAATCCGCGCGTCGCGGGGAAATCTGGCCGCCATCCTGCACGAAGGCGGGCGTGGCGTTGTGGGTGGCAAGAACCGTTTGCGCAGTGGGCTCGTTGTGGCGCAGGTGGCAGGCTCGCTCGTGCTCCTGATCATTGCGGGGCTTTTCGCGCGGAGCCTGGGCAAAGCTCAAAAGACGAGCCTGGGCTTCGATCCGGGCCACGTGGTGAACTTCACCATGGACCCGGTGGAAATCGGATTCGACCAGAAGCAGACGCGCGACTTCTACAAAAATCTTCTCGCCCGTATCTCGTCCCTTCCGGGAGTCGTGTCAGCGAGCACTGCAACCGCGACGCCAATGGGCTATTACAACAGCAGCGACACGCTGACGATCGAAGGATACCAGCCTCCCGCTGGCCAGCCGCTTCCGTCAGCAATGTACAACACCATTTCGACGGACTATTTCCGCACCATGCAAGTTCCCTTGCTGCGCGGCCGGACTTTTACCGACGCCGACGGAGAAAATGCCCAGTACGTCGCAATTCTTAGCGAGGCTATGGCGAGGAAATTCTGGCCCGACGCAGATCCCATCGGACGGCAATTTCAAATGAGTACCGACTCAAAACATTCGATGGTTGTCGTCGGGATCGTCAAGGATGTGCGCTATCAGGGTGTGAAAGGAGTGATCCGGCCTGTTTTTTACGCGCCGTTTGTGCAGCATCAGGAAAACAACTCCTTACAATTCGTTCAGGTGCGCAAGACAGCAGCGCCCGAAACAATGATCCCGGAAATCGAGCGCACAATCCAATCGCTCGCGCCGCAGCTTCCGGTCTTCGACGTAGAAACGATGAGGCAAGCTCTCTACACCCTCAACGGGCTGCTGATTTATCGGATAGGCGCAGGGCTGGCAGCTGTTCTTGGCGTCTTAGGATTGATCCTCGCAATCGTCGGGGTTTACGGCGTGGTCTCCTATGCCGCCAGCCAGAAGACGCACGAAATCGGCGTTCGGATGGCGCTGGGAGCGGAGCCTATGGACATCCTGAAGATGATTTTCGGCGAGGGACTATTCATCGTGGCAATCGGTTTGGGTGTGGGAATTGCAATGGCCCTAGCCGCGGCGCAGGTGGTTGGAAAATTTCTGACTGTAAGCGCTATGGACCCGACGACGTATGTCGCCGTTTCCACAATTCTGACAGTTGTGGCTCTGGCGGCTTGCTACATCCCAGCCCGACGGGCGATGCGCGTGGATCCGATGGTGGCGTTGCGCTACGAATGAGGCTATTCCGCGTGCTGTCCGAAATCGCAACAAACAATCCCGCAACTGGTCACGCTCGCTAATCGATTGGCCGCTAGGCCCATCTAAAGTACTATTGGCAAGGGACTTAGAATGAAGCATCTCTGGAATCACAACTGCCCATATTTGGGAGTCTCCACTTAAGTACGCATTCTGGCGAGGGGTGCTACAGATGGCACCGATGGCGGTTGAACTCATGAACGAAACAGGTCCGATTCAGGCGAGCATCCTAATTGCGGATGACCAACCCGACGTCTTAGAGGCTCTTCGCCTGCTGCTAAAAGGACATGGTTACGTGACCGAAGCGGTGACCTCGCCGGCGGCCCTGGTGGACGCCATTGCGCGCCGGGAATTCGATCTGGTCTTGATGGACTTGAATTACGCGCGCGATACCACCTCCGGGCGCGAAGGTTTGGACGTCCTTACAAAATTGAAAGCATCGGAAACCGCGCCGCCGATTGTGGTGATGACCGGATGGGCCACGGTGGGCTTGGCTGTTGAGGCTATGCAGCGAGGGGTCGGTGATTTCGTTGAAAAGCCGTGGGTGAACTCGAGGCTTCTGGAAATTTTGCAAAAGCAAGTCGAGATTGGCCGCGAGCGCCGCACGGCGCGCCGGAGCGCAATTGAACGCGATCGAACGCAGAGCGAAATTGCTTCCCAGCTCGACCGGCAAGGACGTGAAATTGAAGAAGCGCGCGCGATTCAGCTCGGATTCCTACCCAAGGAAATTCCGCAGATTGCGGGTTACGAAATCGCGGGAGCTTGGCAGCCGGCGCGCATCGTTGGCGGCGATTATTATGACGCGTTTCCGTTCGGCGGAGATGCGCTGGGGCTGTGCATCGCAGACGTGGCCGGAAAAGGAATGCCGGCGGCGCTGCTGATGTCGAACCTGCAGGCAGCGGTACGCGGGCTTGCCTCACTCTCCTTGTCTCCGGACATTTTGTGCGAGCGCTTGAACACGCTGATTTGCCGGAGCATTGCAAATGATCGCTTCATCACGTTTTTCTACGCGCATCTCGACGGCGAGTCCCGGCAATTGTGCTATGCGAACGCCGGGCACAACGCGCCTATCATTGCGCATCGTGACGGTACGCACGAACGCTTGGCCGAGGGCGGCGGCGTGCTCGGCATTTTTGAATCTCAGAATTATGTAAAGGGCACCTGCACGCTCTCGCCGGGAGATCGCCTGCTGCTGTTCACTGATGGAGTGACGGAAGCCAGCAAGCCCAATGGAGAGGAATTCGGCGACGCACGCTTGATTCGCTTGCTCGCAGACAATTGCGAAGCAACTGCCGAACAATTGCAGAAAAAGATTCTAGATACGGTTGGATCATTCTGTGATGGCAACTGGCAGGATGATGCAACCTTAATTGCGATTACGGTGAAATAGACGTTTTTGCAACACTTCGGACCTTTTGCCGGCCGGCTGCTGGAATTACGCGGCCGAAACTAGACGTAATTTTGCAAGGAGTGAGAAATAGTGATCAAACTCAGAGACGTCGAAAAGGTTTACGAATCGGGCGCGGGAAAAACCTGGGTGCTGCGCCGGATTAATTTGGATATCGCCGACGGCGATTTCATCACCATCATGGGGCCTTCGGGCGCGGGAAAGTCCACGCTGATGGGAATCGTGGGGATGCTCGACGGCGCTTGGAAGGGCGAATACCATCTGCTCGAAAATGCCGTGCACAAACTCGACAATCGCCGGCGCGTTGAGCTGCACAAAAAATATATAGGATTCGTGTTTCAGCAATATCATCTGCTCGATAACCTCACCGTGGCCGAAAATCTCGACCTGCCGCTTTCCTATCGCGATATTAAGAAAGCGGAGCGCGAAGGAATGGTTGCGGACATCCTTGACCGCTTCCAGATCGTGGGCAAAAAAGCTCTTTTTCCGAATCAGCTATCAGGCGGGCAGCAGCAGCTTGTGGCTGTGGCGCGCGCCGTAATCGGCAAACCGAAACTCATTCTGGCGGACGAGCCTACCGGGAGCCTGCATTCCAGCCAGGGGAAAATGATCATGGATTTGCTGAAGAAACTAAATCAAGACGGCACTACGATCATCCAGGTGACGCATAACGACGCGTGGGCGGCGTACGGCAACCGCATCATTCAGTTGGCCGACGGCTGGATTGTGGACGGCGCGACAAAAGCAGGAGCGGTGTGATTCAGCGGGCGATGTGCGTGAACCCAATCGTCGCGCGGCGGTACGAATAGGAGAACGCCATGGGAACGCTGTGGCAGGACCTGAAGTATGCCACCAGAATGCTGGCGAAGAATCCCGGGTTCACCGGCGTCGCGGTGCTCACGCTCGGGTTGGGAATTGGCGCAAATACCGCAATTTTCAGCGCGGTGAACGCAATTCTGCTGCGTCCGCTTCCTTATAAGGATTCTTCACGAATAGTAAACGTCTGGACCACACTTTCCTATTTCCCTAATTTCAAACTTGGAAACTCGCCGGCCGACATCACGGACATTCGAGAGGGAAGCCACGTTTTGGAGCAAATGGCAGAGTACAAATCCGAAACTCTGAATCTGACGGGAGGCGGTGATCCAGAGGAAGTATCCGCAGGACTGCTATCCGCAGAATTCTTGCCGACGCTCGGCATTCGGCCGGGTGTAGGGCGCTGGTTTGCAGCGGAGGAAGACAAGCCGAACAGCGGGGTCGTCGTTATCCTTAGTGACGCACTATGGCGCAGACGCTTTGGGGCGGATCCGGAGATCCTGGGGAAAGACGTCACGCTGAACCAAAAGCTCTACCGAATAGTAGCCGTGATGCCACCAAGCTTTCGCTTCCCGGAAAAAGCTGAACTTTGGATTCCGCTGGCGCTGACTGATAAAGAGAATCACGACCGCATGATGCACGGCACGTCGCTTTTGGCAAAGCTGAAACCGGGAGCGACTCTTCCTCAGGCTCAAGCCGAACTGAGTGCAATTGCATCTCGTCTCGCGAAGCAATACCCCGGCGTGGACAACGGAATCGGGCTAAGCGTCGTGCCGCTGCAGGCTGATACTGTGAGAGACGTGCGCCCCGCGCTGCTGGTATTGCTGGGAGCTGTGGGCTTTGTCCTCCTGATCGCATGTGCCAACGTCGGAAGCCTGGCGTTGGCGCGCGGCTTGAAGCGGCAGAAAGAAATAGGAATTCGAGTAGCGCTCGGCGCCAGCCGCTTCCGGATTATGCGGCTGCTGTTGCTCGAAAATATGCTGGTGGCAGGCATTGGCGGTGCGCTGGGCCTGTTGCTTGCGTGGTGGGGGATTGATGCGCTGCGCTCGTGGGCGCCATCAAGCACTCCGCGACTTGCAGAGCTGCACGCTGACTACGGAGTGCTGTGGCTCACACTTGCAATCTCGACAGCGGCGGGAATACTTTTTGGTTCATTCCCTGCCCTCCAATTTTCCCGGCCTAATCTGGACGCGGCGTTGAACGAGAGAAGTTCGGCTGGGTCGGGTAGTTCTCATCGCTCGCGCTTGCGCAACGCCCTCGTAGTTGTCGAGTTGGCGCTGGCTCTGGTGTTGCTGGTCGGTTCGGCGCTGACGATTCAGAGCTTTGCGCGCCTGACGCACGTCGACACCGGTTTTCGGACCGATCACCTGTTGACCATGAGCGTGCATCTTTCCCCGTTGAAATATCCGCAGACGAGCCAGCAAACCGACTTCCTCACTCAAGCCCTGGAAAAACTAGGACCGCTTGCGGGAGTGGAAAACGTTGCAGCCGCCGATGCTCCCATTTTGCGTCACATGATGAAGGTATCCACTATCACAATTGAAGGAGCACCGCAAACCTCACTCGCATCGAGCGGAAGTTTACAAATCAAGGGTGTAACACCCGGATTTTTTCAAACGCTGGGAATGCGCCTGCTTCGGGGGCGCGACTTCGCAAAAACAGATATACAAGGCGCGCCGGGAGTGGCGATTATCAACGAATCAATGATGCGACGCTACTGGCCGGACGGCAATGCGATCGGCAAGCGCGTGAGTTTCGGCACCGGCAAAAGTGAGAAGCCGATATGGAATGAAATCGTCGGCATCGTAAACGACACGCGCGACACATCTTTGAACTCCACTCCCCAGCCGGAAGTGTTTCTATCGCTTTGGCAGAGTCCCACGGACGGCATCGATTTTTACCTGCGTACTTCAGGCGATCCCGCCTCTTTGGCGCCGGCGGCACAAAGCCAGATCTGGGCGCTGGATCACGATCAGCCTGTAACGAATCTTTCGACCATGGAAGTCGCGATTTCCGAGGACGTCGCCGAGCCTCGGTTTCGAACGATGCTGCTGGGCCTCTTCGCAGTGTTGGGCCTGGCGCTAGCCCTGATCGGAATCTATGGAGTGATTTCGTATTCTGTTAGTCAGCGCACGCACGAAATCGGAATTCGCATGGCGCTGGGAGCGCAGCCGGGCGACGTGATGCGCAATGTTCTTTGGGACGGCATGAAGTTGGCGCTTGCCGGATTGGCGATTGGGCTGGTTGCTGCTTTTGGCCTAACTCGGCTGATGATGTCTCTGCTGTTTGAAGTGAAGCCGACGGATCCGGTCACGTTCGCCGGAGTCACAATCTTGCTCGGCGCTGTGTCGCTGGCTGCGTGTTATTTCCCAGCGCGCCGCGCGACCCAGGTCGATCCATTGGTGGCGCTGCGGCATGAATGAACTCAATCAGAGTCGAAATGAGAAACCAAAGTGAACTATCAGCCGGGTGCCGGGCAGAACGAAGAGACCGCCAAAATTCAGGGAGATAGCTTTCGCAAAATGATGCCACCACACACTGTCCGATCACGAATACTTGTCGCCGACGATCAGCCGGACATTCGCGAAGCGCTACGGCTATTATTGAAAGGCCAGGGATTTGAGACGGAAACGGTGGCGTCGCCGGCGGCGGTGTTAGCCGCGCTGGAAGCACGCGAATTCGATGCGCTCTTGATGGACTTGAACTACGCGCGCGATACCACTTCCGGCCAGGAGGGACTCGACCTGCTTTCAAATATTCGCGCAAAAGACAGCACGCTGCCCATCATCGTGATGACGGCTTGGGGAAGCCTGGAACTCGCGGTGGAAGCGATGCGCCGAGGCGCGAAGGATTTCATACAGAAACCGTGGGAAAACGCACGGCTGCTGGCCATCCTGAAGACCCAGATCGAGCTCTCGCAGGCACTGCGAAAAAGCCAGCGATTGGAAGCTGAAAATCGACTGCTTCGCGCCGATGGACGTCCCGTGATGATCGCGGAATCGGCGGCTATGCGTCCGGTGATGGATTTGATCGCGCGCGTGGGCCCTTCCGACGCAAACGTCCTTATCACGGGCGACCACGGGACGGGCAAGGAAGTGGTGGCGCGAACTCTGTACGCCCTCTCTTCGCGTTCCGGTCGGCCGCTCGTGACCGTGAATGCCGGAGGATTGCCTGAAGGTGTTTTCGAAAGCGAGCTTTTCGGCCACGTGAAGGGCGCGTTTACGGACGCGAAATCGGATCGCGTGGGGCGATTCGAGCTGGCCGACGGCGGCACGCTGTTCCTCGA
>PKWH01000261.1:0-4588 GCA_003131985.1 Acidobacteriota bacterium
GGCTATCAGAATCCGAAATACTGGCACACGGCGGAGGATACGCTCGACAAGATAAGCCCGCGGAGTCTCGCGATCGTGGGCCATGTGATTCTGGAATCCATAGCTGAACTTCAGAAGAAATTTCACTGACGCTAATTCCGAGAGCATAGTTGTGTCCCGCGCGAATCAGAAAGGGCGTACTGTTTGTTAGTTTTTATTTCGAATGCCAACTATCCGCATTCCATCTTCCCACGGTGCCTATCGCGTGTACTGTTCGCGCGGCGCGCTGGCGCGTGCGGGCGTTGTGATTAAGGAACTGGGCGATTCGAGCGGCACATTTGTGCTTTCGTCACCGAACGTGTGGAAGCATTGGGGACGGGCGCTGGCGAAGCGGATTCGCGGAGTGCGCGCGAACCGGACATTTCTCTTCGACGACAGCGAATCGGCGAAAAATCTTGCGACCGTGGAATTGCTTTGCCGCGCGCTCAGCGACGCCGGAGCGGACAGGCGCGCAGTGATCGTCGCGGCGGGAGGCGGCGTCGTCGGGGATGTGGCAGGTTTCGTCGCGGCGAGCTATTTGCGCGGAGTGAGGCTGGTGCAGATTCCCACCACGCTGGTTGCGCAAGTGGACAGCTCCGTCGGCGGGAAGACCGGCGTGAACCTGCCGGAAGGCAAAAATCTGGTGGGCGCGTTTTATCCGCCTAAGGCTGTGATTGCCGATTCCGAGATGCTTGCGACACTGCCGCATCGACAATATCGGTCGGGCTTATACGAAATAATCAAGTATGGCGTGATCGCCGATGCGCAGCTTTTCAGATTTCTCGAGAGGCATATGCTGGCGCTACTGCGCCGCGATCCGTCCGCACTGGCGCGGGTGATTCCGCGATGCATGCGCATTAAGGCACGCGTCGTGGCTCGGGACGAACGCGAGAGCGGCCTCCGCGAGATACTAAATTTTGGGCACACCGTGGGGCACGCTCTAGAAGCTGCCACGGGCTACCGGCGCTTTTTGCACGGTGAAGCGATCGGCTGGGGAATGTACGCAGTGACTTTGCTTGGGCTTGCTACAGGGCGAGTATCGGAATCGGACGCGATACGTATCATCCGTTTGGTGGCGAGCGTCGGGCCTTTGCCTCCACTGGGCGGCATTCCGGTTGCGAAATTGCGCCGTATTGTTGCAGGTGATAAAAAAGCGCGGGGCGGAGAAGTTCGCTGGGTGCTGCCGCGGGGAATTGGAAAAGTACAGCGCGGCGTTGAGCTTCCATGGAAACTCGTTGCGCGCACAATTTTAGAATTGCCGGATATAGACGCGAAGGCCAGAGGTTAATAACAGCATGCCGATAATGACGACTCCGATATTTCCGCCGCAAGCGCCGGGTTCGCGTCCCAAAGGCGCTCGCAGCGAACGCGAGGCTTCCGCGCATGTCCGGAATATGTTCAGCAGAATTGCGCCGCGCTACGATTTCCTGAATCACCTGCTTTCGCTGTCGCTCGATCGCGTGTGGCGCAGGCGCGCCGCGAGCAAGTTCCAACGAGTTCTTCGACGCACGAACGCTCGCGTTCTGGATCTGTGCTGCGGCACTGGGGATCTGACGTTCGCGATGGAGCGGGTACGGATGAAGGCTTGGCGCGACCGCGGAGCGTACCGGATACCAATGGTTGGCAGCGATTTCGCGGAGCCCATGCTGGAACGCGCGCACGAGAAGGGCCGGCAACATCACCGGGCCGCAGTTTTCGTTGCGTCAGACGCTTTACGGCTGCCATTTCCGAATGCTTGCTTCGATCTGGTGACCACGGCATTCGGTTTTCGCAATCTTGCGAATTATGAGAATGGGCTGCGAGAGATCGCGCGCGTGCTGAAAGACGATGGCCAAGTGGGTATCCTGGAATTCTCAGAACCTAAAGGAGGACCCATGGCGGGTCTGTTTCGATTGTATTTCCGCCATATCCTCCCTAACATCGGCGGAATAATTTCCGGGAGCAAAGACGCTTACAGGTATTTGCCCGGATCAGTAGCGAAGTTTCCGAGCCGCACCGAGCTAGCCGAGATGATGAAAAGAGTGGGCTTCGTCGATGTAAAGATTTTTTCGTGGAATTTCGGCAGCGTTGTCCTGCATTCCGCCCGCATGCCCGAGCAGGCTTCCGAGCCCGTAAACAATTAATTAGTTCGATGACGATTTCCGGCGGGAAACTGCATGCTTCTTTGAAACTTCTTGTTGGGCGTGAACTAGTTCTCGAGGCCCAATGCGCGGATTTTGTGCAGAAGCGTTTTGTAGGAGACTCCCAGCTTTTCGGCGGCGCGGGTTTTATTCCATTTTGATTCTCGCAAAGCATTCTGAATCTTGAAGCGCTCCACGTGAGCGACGGCGCGCTGCGAAACATCTTCGAGCGGGCCTTCCCACAGAAATTTCTCGTCGAGCATTCCTTCCGGAAGCTGCTCGGCGGACGGTTTGGCGGCTGGCAATTGAAGGGCGCTCGCGTCGATTTCGGGGCCGTTCGCCAGGATCGCCGCGCGCTCGATTGCGTTTTGCAGCTCGCGGACGTTCCCAGGCCATGCATAGGTCGCCAAGCGCGCGCGCGTTTCCTCCGAGAATTTCAAGGCCGGCTTGCGGAATTCGCGCCGGAACCGCTCCAGAAAATGTTCCGCCAGAAGAAAAACGTCGTCGCCACGATCGCGAAGCGGCGGAATGGTGATGGGCACAGCCGATATTCTGAAGTAGAGATCTTCACGGAAAGTTTTCTCGGCTATGGCTGCGTGCAGGTCTTTGTTCGTGGCTGTTAGTATGCGCACGTTCACTTCGATTTCCTGCGTTCCGCCAACTCGCTCGAAGCGTTTTTCTTCCAGCACGCGCAGCAACTTGCTCTGAATGGCGAGCGGAAGTTCGCCGATTTCGTCGAGGAAAAGCGTTCCGCGATGCGCCAGCTCAAGCTTGCCGATTTTTCGCGCGCCTGCTCCGGTGTACGCGCCGCGCTCATGGCCGAACAATTCGTTTTCGACCAAGCCTTCGGGGATCGCCGCGCAATTCAGCGCCACAAAGGGATGATCGGCGCGCGGGCTCAGGTGATGGACCGCGCGGGCGAAAAGTTCCTTGCCGGTTCCGCTCTCTCCGAGCAGCAGGACTGTGGAATCCGTTGCAGCTACGCGCTGCGTCATCTGGCTCGCATCTTTCATGGAAGGATGTTCGCCGACGATGCGAGGAAAACCGTAGCGCAGGGCATATTCTTCGCGCAGCAGAAGATTTTCGCGCAATAGTTCCTGTTGCCGCGCAGCTCTCTCGAGCAATAGCTTCAAATGATCCAGATCCACGGGCTTCTGAATGAAATCGAACGCGCCATCTTTCATGGCGGTGACGGCTTCTTCCACCGAGCCGTAGGCAGTCATCAGGATTACCGGCAGAGTAGGTTCCACGCGCCGCGATTCGCGGAGCACATCCAGGCCTGAATTTCCAGGAAGTTTCAAATCGGAAAGAATGAGGAGGTAACGGCGGCTTCGGATTTTGTCGATTGCGGTATTTCCGTCGGGAGCTTCCTCCACGGTGTAGCCGTTGCGTTCGAGGGCCTTGCGCAACATTGCCCGCAACTCGGCTTTGTCTTCAACAAGGAGGACAGGTTCCATCGCAGCAGGCGCTAGCGCGCCCAGCCGGAATCGCCGCCTGCCTTGCGCAAATCATCCTCGGCATCGGATATGGCCTGCTTGTCCGCTTCGATTTGCAGTTTCTTGGCGTCGATGTCGCTGGTTTTCTTGTTGATGTCTTCGCGCGTTAAATCCTGCTGCATGCCTTTTACCGGATTGCTGTAATACTGGATGTCCAGCTGGCCCAGCTCACGCTGCATCACGTCCAAGTTCTGCTGATCCTGTTCGAGCTTGTGATGCAAGGTCACAAATTTGGCGCGCCAGGCTTTCTCGTCGTTGCCCGCTGCCGCGTCCGCTGCAGGCGCTTTGCCGTCGCCCGCGCCATTTGTCCCAGTAGATTCACCCACAGAAGAAACGCCGCCGGTAGTCGGCAGATCGTCGTTTGTAAAAACTTTAGCCTTGGTCTGTTCTTTCTTCTCTTCGCGACTGCGGCGCGCTGCGGCTGCCAATGAATCTTGTTGCGCTGGAACGGCCTGGGGTGTTTGCGCAGCGGTTTGTGCCTGCGACGGCGGTGGCGCGGCGCTTTGCTGCTGGTTCTGCTGGGACTGATTCTGTTGGTAAGCGAATCCGCTCGCCGGCACGAAAAGCAACACTGCCGCTGCGACGCCCAAGCTAAGATTTTTCCGCATGGCTGTAGCCTCCTGAGAGGCACTTCTGCCTGAATATGTCTGTTACAAGTTTAGATGCGGGCTGCCCGGGAGGCAATCGGGGATGGTGTAGGCTCCTGCCGCAAAGGTAACCATAGCAAAAACTCGGCTCCGCCGTCCGGGCAGTTGCGCGCTTCAATGCTGCCGGCGTGCTGCAGCGCTACCTTCTGAACCACGGCGAGACCCAGGCCGGTGCCTTCGGACTTGGTTGTGTAGAACGGCAGGAAAATCTTGGGCAAATCTGTGGCTGGTATTCCGGGGCCGTTGTCAGCGACGCAGATTCGCTGCCATTTTCGGCCGCCGAGATCTTCGATGGTGCCCGAAATCG
>PKWH01000261.1:4658-6042 GCA_003131985.1 Acidobacteriota bacterium
AGGGCGCGCGTCTGGTCCAGGATGCGCTCGGCCGATTCTTGCGTTTCTCCGGGTTTCGTTTCGCTGCGTATCATTTGCGCGTAGCCTGAGATCGTTGCCAGCGAATTTTTGAATTCATGCGCGATGCCGGCAGACATCTCTCCCAGCGCCGCTAGATTCTCTTTCCACCTCATTTGTTTTTGCAGCGCGGTGAGCTCGGTCAAATCGCTCATCAGGCAGAGCGCGCCGCTTACTTTCATATCAGGAGCCGCCGGAAGGGAGAGGTCCGCGTTGGCGCGCGCAACTGTTCGTACGCCGCGGTAGATGGGCGAAATGGTTACGCCCAGGCGGCGGACTTCGCCGTCGGCGGTCATGTGTTCCACTTCGCCGCGCTGAATGGTTTTAGCATCGCGCAAGCAAGCGGTGAGCATTCTGGCGAGATCCGAATCTGCGCCGAGTATTTCCTGGTACGAGCGGTAACGCAGGGTTCGTATTCCCAGCGCTTCTTCCGCCGCAGGATTCGTGGAACTGATCGCTCCGGTGGCGTTCACCAGAAGCAAGCCCGTGGGCATATTGCGCGTGACTTCTTCCGTTAGACGCTCGGATTCCTGTGCTCGCTCCTGCGCCAACAAATGCAGGCGCGCGAGTTCCTTTTCCTGTGCTCGCAGTTTTTCAATCACGCCTTGCATCGACGCAGCCATGAATGCCGAAGCGTTTTCCGTGTCGGGATTCGGGCTGGCCCAATCGCCACTCTGAACGCGCGAACCATCGTGCAGCATTTTGCGCATCAAGTAGAAGAGCGCCACTACGCCGAGCAGAAGCAACACGAGCAACGCTGCGGCGTACCCGAGGTTGAACGGGAGGGGACTGGGGACTGCCGGACGTTTGGGAAGAAGCGCGAGTATGAGGAAAATATGCATTTTTATCGCACCATCAGCAGCGATTGATACCAGTTTACGACCGGTGTGCCGAAAAAAACCACCAGTAACGCCGCCATCCCAAGGAATGTTCCAAATGGCAACTCGTAGTCAGCTTCCTTGCGGCGCGCCAGAATCACAGCTACGCCCAAGACGCTTCCCAGCAACGAACCTGCGAGGATCGTGAGCAGAGTGCGCTTCGTTCCGAGAAATGCTCCGGCCATCAACATCATTTTTACGTCGCCGAGGCCCATGCCTTCGCGTCCGCGCAATCGAAAATAGGCTTCCGACACGAGCCAGAGCAGCCCGCTGCCAAAGGCTGCGCCGAAAATCGCGTCGGCGAAAGAAAGCACAGGAGCCGGAGGAGGGAACTCGAAGATGTGATTTGCGATCCACAGTGCTGTGCCATCGGTCGGCTTGGTGAAAAAGCTGAGCGCGAGTCCGAGCGCGAGGCCGGTGTAGTTCACGACGTCGGGAAGAAGGCGTTC
>PKWH01000261.1:6075-13157 GCA_003131985.1 Acidobacteriota bacterium
CACGCGCGGCATTTTCCACCCAGGACCAGGTAGCTGATGACCGGGATATTGTCGTACGGGCGAATGGGCGCGGAGCATTTCGGGCAGGCCGATGCAGGCATCACGATCGATTTTCCGCCGGGTATGCGCAGGATGCAGACGTTCAGGAAGCTGCCGATGATCAGGCCGAATAGGAAGACGAAAATACCGATGAAGAGTTCAAGGGGCACCTCTCGAATTTGCCATATCCGGCACGCGCCCTCAAGCCGCGCCATTCGCATCGTGCCCGACTGCTAACATTTTTGGGCTGTGGTTGGTGCTATTAGATCGCGCGAGACGTCCCGCCAACCACAAAAAAAATCCAAAACGGCGCCGCCTCGGATCCGGTACGACGTTGCCAAGTATTTATGGCGGGCGCAGCATGCTGCGCGCCTGCGGGATATTGCTACGGCAATACGTTTGGGTGAAGAAAGCGGGAGCAAGCTCCCGCACTCCACAGAATCGCGGCGAGGCTCGATATGGAGTGCGGCGGCTTGCCGCCGCTTTCGCGGGCGCATCCGGCTCAAGCAAACGAAGGCTCGGCGAAAAATCCGCCGAGAGGAAAATTCGTCAGGGGCGTTTTTTATATCGCGGCTAAAGCCGCGACCCACAAGGCCAGCCGAATATGTACCGCTAGTTTTCGCGAGCTCCGGGCAAGAAGCCGCGACCAACGAGGCTACTTATGATTGGCGGTGCGAGGGGCGAGAAATTTAAAAGAGCGCCTTCGGGAACGCGCTCACGGGACGGGCCCGTCGCTACGAAGGCAACGTCAAAAGAGNNGCGGAGCGCGCGGTGAGTGAGCGATTGGAAGGCCATTTGATTGGGTCGCGGCTCTACGATATATTCGATGGTTTGCATACCATGGCTTGGCTCGAACAGAAGATACGGCGGTACGAACACATGCGCTGGGCGCAGGAGCCCAATCGGCGCACGCTTCCATTTGCGTGGGGGCTGGAACACATCGGCGGGAGCGCGAAAGAGCCGGACCCGCGCGGATTTCTCGACCAGTTCGTCGAGCACACGCTCGCGCACAGTGACGAATGGTATGCCGTTACGCCAGCCGACGACTATTTGCTGGCGGACGATGTGCTTACGTTTACCAGCGCGCTCGAATCTCCGTGGCCGGGAAACAATCGCGTGCATGCGCAGCTTTTTCGCGCGCGGCATACCGGCCCGGCGGTGGTTGTGCTGGCGCAATGGAACGCGCGTTGGGAAGAGCAGCAGGATGTTTGCCGGTGGCTCAATCGTTTGGGGATCACCGCGGTGAAGATGAGCTTGCCGTATCACGATCGCCGGGCGATTCCGGATCATCCACGCGGCGATCATCTTGTGGGCCCGAATATCGGGCTCACGCTGCAGGCCAACCGCCAGGCGGTGATGGATGTGCGGCGCACGCTTCGCTGGCTCGACAGCCAGGGTTACGACCGGCTGGGAATTCTCGGCACGAGCATCGGCTCTTCGATCGGGTTCGTCACCATGTGCCACGAACCTTTGTTGCGCGCGGGAGCATTTTTGCACGTGGCGACATATTGCGGCGATGTGGTGGCCAGCGGCTTGACCACCATGAATGTGTGGGAATCGCTCAGCACGAAAGTTTCGCATGACGACATCAGGCGGTATTGGTCGCCGATTAGTCCGTATCCGTACATCTCGCGGCTGAGCGGAACGAACAAGAAAATTCTGGCGATTACCGGGCGTTACGATCCAACGTTCTGGCCGGAATATACGGAGTCGTTCTTCCAGGCGGCGCGCCGCGAGAAGTTGCAAGTGGAGAATTTGTCGCTTCCGTGCGGGCATTACTCGATGGGGGTGGCGCCGTTCAAGTACGCGGCGGGGTATCGGTTCGGCACGTTTTTGTTTGAAGCGCTGGCGTAACACCGCGGATGTTGCCTGCGTTGCAGCGGGCGCAGCATGCTGCGCCCCTACGAGTACGTGCTGAAACGATTTCGCAGCCCGTGGCGTGGCGCCTACTGTTTCCCGAGCGATTAAGAGAATCAAAAGAGCCGGCGGGACGCCGGCGCTACGAAGGCGAGCGAACCACGCAAAGACTGTTCGCGATTGGGCTAGCGCAGGACGGCGCTGAAGGAGCCTTTGTCGATGAGTTCCGCCACGGCTTCGATATCTGGAGCAAGCGAACGATCCGCTTCTACCGTCCGAGAAGCTTTCCTTACAATGTCATGAGCTTTTTGCGCTTCCGCTCCGGTGCGAAGCGGGGCGAGCAGATCGATCCCCTGGCAGGCGCTCAGCAATTCGATAGCTAGAACATTCCGCAGATTTGCCATCATCGGTTCGATTCGGCGCGCGCCGCCCATGCCCATGGAAACGTAATCTTCTTGATTCGCGGATGTCGGAATTGAATCCACGGAATGGGGAGCAGCCTGCGTCTTCATTTCGCTGGTAAGCGCGGCCGCGGCTACCTGCAAAATCATGAAGCCGGAGTTTAGTCCGGCGTCGCGCACCAAGAACGCGGGCAATTGGCTGGTTTGAGGATTGGTCATCTGCTCGATGCGGCGCTCGGAAATTCCCGCGAGCGTTACCAGCGCAACCGCAAGTTGATCGGCTGCCATCGCGAGAGGCTGTCCATGAAAATTTCCGCCGCTGATTACTTCGCCTGCGCCCGATTCCGCGCCGGTCGTGGCAAAAACAAGCGGATTGTCGGTGGCGCTGTTTAGTTCCACTGTGATCGTAGCGCGCACTTGCGCCAACACATCGCGCGCTGCGCCGTGAACCTGCGGAGCGCAGCGCAGGCTATAAGGGTCTTGTACGCGCGGATCCTTTGCAGGCGCGCGATGAGATTCGCGAATCGAGCTGCCGCGATTCAAGCGCCTTAGATTTTGCGCGGAAATCGCGTGCCCCGGATAGGGGCGCACGCGCGCGATTCGCTCATCGAACGCAGCGGGGCTTCCGCGCAGCGCGTCTAATGACAGAGCCGCAGCCACATCCGCGGTGTCGGCTGCAATTTCCGCGGCGCGCAATCCCAGAACGAGCAACGCGAGCATCGCTTGCGTGCCATTCAGCAGCGCGAGCCCTTCCTTCGCTTCAAGCGTCAACGGCGCAATTCCCGCACTCTGCATGGCCTGAGCGCCCGCGACTCTTCGGCCTTGCAAGATGGCTTCGCCTTCGCCAATCGCAACTTGCGCAAGATGGGCGAGGGGCGCGAGATCTCCCGAAGCGCCTACGGAGCCTTGCGACGGGATCACGGGATGCACGCCCTTGTTCAACATGGCGCAAAGCGTTTCCGCGACAACCGGGCGCACGCCTGAAAAACCTTTGGCGATGGCGTTAGCGCGCAACGCGAGCATCGCGCGCGTTTCATGCTCGCTCAACGGCGCGCCCACACCGCAGGCATGGCTGCGAACCAGGTTCACTTGTAACGCGCGAATCTGCTCGCGCGAAATTCGCGCTGAGGCCATTTTCCCAAAGCCGGTGTTGACGCCGTAAACGGCTGCGTCCGATTCGATCAGGCGCTCCACCACCGCGCGAGAACCGGTCATGCGCTCGCGCGCGCGCGGAGCTAGTTCGACCTGCGCACCTTCGAGCACGACGCTGTAAAGCTGCTCCAGCGTGAAATTGTCTCCGTCGATTTGGATTGGCGTCATCGGTTGTTTGGTGGAAAGTATTTTCGATATTTTTCGGGTAGCGATTTCGGTCTTCCGAGTCCGTCGCAAAAAACATGCATGGTGTCTCCGGTTGCGATCAGCTCGCCTGAGGCTTGATTAATAATTTCATAGCCGAATCGAACGGTTCGCCGTTGTGATTGGGTGACGGTGGTGCGGATCACCAGGACGTCGTCAAATCGCGCTGGCCGCTTGAAGCGGCAATGCGCGTCCGCGACGACGATGAAACTATCATCCTCGATCTCCATGCGCTTGTACTCGAAGCCGAGCTGGCGGCAAAGTTCGACGCGGCCAACCTCAAACCAAGTGAAATAATTTCCGTGATAGACCACTCCCATCTGGTCGGTTTCCGCATACCGCACACGAACGGTTGTTTCGGCGTATGGAAGCATCGGCGGAAAAGTGTATCAGAGTGCCGCAGCGAGCGTGAGCATCGGCTGCGCTAGCGCCCGGTCCATTTCGGCGGACGCTTTTCGAGGAACGACGCAAGGCCTTCGCGAAAGTCGTCGGTCGCGCGAATCTGCGCGTTCTCTTGCGTAGCCAACTCCATCTCCGCGCGCAATCGTTCTTCGTCGTAACGCAGGAGCAAACGCTTGGTCAGNNGCCAGGCTCGTTGGGCTGGCCTCGAGAAGCGTGTTTGCAACCTCGCGCGCTCGCTTCATCAAATCGTCCGGAGGCGTGATCTCGGTCACCAGACCGAGGCGGAATGCTTCGGCGGCATCAATGATGCGGCCGCTCAACAAAAGATCCCGGGCGTGTTTCTCGCCGACTTGTCTGCGAAGCATCACCGACACGAGCGCGGGAATGAATCCGATGCGCACTTCCGTGTATCCGAATTTCGCAGTGGGCACGGCCAAAGTGAAATCTGAAAGCGTTGCCAACCCGCAGCCGCCGGCAATCGCCGCGCCATTTACGGCGGTGATCAGAGGCTTCGGGAAGCTGTAAACCAGTTGAAACATCTTCGCCATGCGGCGCGAGTCCGCCAGATTTTGTTCGGGAGTCTGTTTCGCGAGAGCTTGCAGCGTTTCGAGGTCCATCCCGGAGCAGAAAGCTTTTCCCGCACCAGTAAGGATCACAGCGCGAACGGACTTATCTGCTTCGGCGGCGCCGAGAGCGGCGACAAGGTCCTCAATCATCGGCGTGGAAATGGCGTTGCGCTTATCAGGGCGATTCAGGGTTAGAGTTGCGATTTCGCCGTCGCGCTCGAATTTTAGAGTGCTGTATTCCAAACGGGCCTCAATTTCAATTTACCGTCGTCGAAGTTATGGGGGGAATCGTTTTCTGCACGTGCACATATTTTTCGCGCAACTCTTCTGTCATGGCGCAAGCAACGGCGAGCGATTTCGTGTCAATTCCGGTGGAAACGCCGCGCGCGGCTAAAGTCGTCAAGATAGCTTCGGTGGGAATATTGCCGATCAGTTCATCGCCCGCGAAAGGGCAGCCGCCCAATCCGGTGAGAGCGCCGTCGAAACGGCGGCATCCCGCTTCGTAAGCTGCGAGAACTTTTTCGGGCGCGTGTTCGGGGCGGCTATGCAAATGCACGCCGATCTCGACTCCGGCCACGGAATTCTTTACCGCGCCATATAGCCGCGCAACATCTTCGGGAGACGCCGTGCCCACAGTGTCCGCGAGCGAAACGGTGCGCACTCCGACATTTTTCAGCCACACGAGAGTTTCTTCGATTATTTCCGCGCCCCAGGGCTCGTCGTAAGGATTTCCGAAAGCCATCGAAATATAAACCACGAGGTTCTTGCCCGCAGCTTTCGTATCGCGCTGCAATCTATCCACCAACTCGCGAGATTCCGCGCGCGACATATTCGCATTGGCGCGCCGAAAATACGCCGAGACGGAATAAGGGTAACCGATGGTGGTTACGCCGGGCGTTGCAAGTGCGCGCTCGAGTCCCTGCGCGTTCACCACGATTCCGATAATTTCCGGAGCTTTCCCCGGACCGGCTTTCACTTCGCTTAGCTGCTGCATCACAGCTTCGCTGTCCGCCATTTGCGGCACGTGCTTGGGCGAAACAAAACTCACCGCATCAATGTGGCAGAAGCCGAGTTTGAGCAACCGGGTCAGGTACTGCACTTTTTCTATCGTCGGAATAATTTGACGCAGGCCTTGCCATGCATCGCGCGGGCATTCAACAATGGTGACTTCATTTGCCATAGGGTTAGTACCAAGGGCTCCGATAAATATGATTTGCGTACCACAACGCTGAAATTCCGCTGACAATCAATAGTGCCATCAGAAAAACGAATATTCGCGACATCCTTCCTTGCGAGCCGTGAATAATTGTAAGAACCAAAGCCACTAGCAGGCCTAAATATGCTAGATATTGCGACACCTGATACATGAACCACATCCCCGAATGAGAATTGATGCCGCCCTGCGAAATCACATACGAGCTCGCCCACGCGAAAAAACATGGCGAGACGAGAAGCACGGTAAAGAGCAGCGTGGTAACTCCGCCACCTTTCGGAAGTGCATTCTCTTCGTCCATTTAGGTTTGCAACACGCCTGTTTTGAACTCGGCAACGTGCGGATTCAACGCCGCCGATTCCAGCGCTTCGATCAGCGCTTCGCGCGTGCGCGCAGGATCGATAATCGCATCGACCCAGAGGCGCGCAGCGGCGTAGCGCGGATCGGTTTGGTGTTCGTAAGTGGCGCGAGTGGATTCGTAGAGTTCCTTTTTCTCCGAATCGCTCAACTTTTTGCCTTGGCGTTCGAGCTGCTTGATTTTAATCTCGACCAGCGTTCCTGCGGCCGCGTCGCCTCCCATTACGGCATAGCGCGCTGTAGGCCAGGCGAAAATAAATCTGGGGTCGTAGGCTTTGCCGCACATGGCGTAGTGGCCTGCGCCGAAACTGCCGCCGCAAATCACCGCGATTTTCGGCACCACGCTGTTTGCCACGGCGTTGACCATTTTTGCGCCCGCGCGAATGATTCCGCTCCACTCCGCTTCCTTGCCGACCATAAATCCATTCACGTCGTGGAGAAAAATCAGCGGCACCAGGTTCTGATTGCAATCGAGAATGAATCGGGCAGCTTTGTCCGCCGATTCGGTGTAGATCACGCCGCCGAATTCGATGCGCTTATCTCCCGTGCCGGGTGCGGCTACGGCGACGGATTTTTTCTGGTTGGCCACAATTCCAACGGCCCAGCCGCCGATGCGCGCGTAGCCGCATAGCAAAGTCTGTCCATACTCGGCGCGATATTCCTCGAACTCGCTTCCGTCGACGATGTGCGCGATGATTTCGTGCATGTCGTACTGCTGCGCCGGGTTTGACGAGAAAATTCCATAAATTTCTTCTGCCGGATGAGCAGGCGGCGCTGAAGGCTTGTGGTCGAAGGGCGCGCCGGGAGGATGGCCGAATTTGTCAACCAGGGCGCGGATGCGTTTGAGGCACGCGGGATCGTCGGGCTCGCGAAAATCGATCGTGCCGCTGA
>PKWH01000261.1:13234-13467 GCA_003131985.1 Acidobacteriota bacterium
GCGCTCATCACGGCGTTGTTGCGAAACACGCGACCGAAATCGTCGGTGTCCGGAAACACATCTTCCTGAAGCGGCAGAAAAACGCCCGCGGAATCAACCAGGTAAATTGTGGGAATGCGATTTTCGATGGCGATGTTTTGCGCGCGGATTACTTTCTTCGCGGTCATGGGGAAGAACGCGCCCGCTTTCACGGTTGCGTCATTTGCGATGATCATCACGCGGCGTCCGGAAAC
>PKWH01000261.1:13491-13616 GCA_003131985.1 Acidobacteriota bacterium
GCCGTCAGGCGGCCTTTCTTATGCTGGGCTTCAATGGCTTTCGCGCCGCCGCATTGGCGAATCCGCTCTTCTTCGTTTTTGATTTCGGTCAGCCGATCGACCATTTGCCGGCTGCGCTTTTCGAA
>PKWH01000349.1:0-3295 GCA_003131985.1 Acidobacteriota bacterium
GGCCGGGCTTAGTGAGGTCTTTGCTGTGCGGCTCGTTGTTGTGCGGCGGCGACTGCAGCGGCTCTGGCCTGTGCTTGAGCCTGGGCCTGTGCTTGCGCGTTATATTGGTACGCTGGGCCGGGTTGAGGCGGATAGCCGGGGCCGACGCGTAGACCAGGTACTAGGGGCGCGCCATTTTGTGCTGCCATTAGTCTTTGTTGATCGCCGGCGAGCTCGGGGCTACTCGGATAATAAACCAGCATCGCGTTTACCAAGTGTAGGGCGGCAGGAAAATTCTGCTGCTGGGAGAACTGGTTGAGCTGCACGCGAAACTGATTGCCGAGTTGCTGCTCCATCACTTTGCCGGCGGGATTGCCGGCTTTCTCCGCGAGAATGGCCCAGTGAAGCGCGGAGTCATTTGCCGGCTCGAAGTAGCGCGCCTGCGAGTAGGCTGTTTGCGCGTTTGCGAACATGGTTTGACCCGGATTGCCGGAAGATACGGGGACTTGCGATGCGGGAGCGGCCGGCTTGTTCACTCGGACGTTTTCTTCTGGTTTGGGGGGCGGCTCAGTGCTGGCATCGACCACTTGCATAATTCCAGCGCCGCCGGGCCTACTCTGCCAATTCATGTCGTAGACGACCCCTTCGCGGACGTCGAGGACGCCTGAGCCTGTGGCGCTGCTGGGCTTTCTGCCGGGACAGGAAACCAGTCCATCAATCGAGTATTGCTGCGGCCCTTTGGGCACGTCGTTGGCGGCATAAGGATTGGTAGCGAGATGAAAGGTCTTGCCGGCGACAGTCATATTCAGATTCGGCGTGCACAGATGGCGGTCCACGTTATATTTCAAGACGATCGTGGCCGTGGCGGGCGCAACTGGGACAGGGTCAGGCTTTGGATGCGGCTTAAGAAAATGCCATGCGAGAAAAGCAGCGATGACGACTCCGGCGCCAGCGGCAATCGGAATCCAGGGAGGATTGGAAGCGGCGGCAGCGGGCCTTGATACGACTTGCGCGGCTCGCGCCGGAACGGCCACGGTGCTCACACTGGGCTGGACAACCACCGCTCTGGGAGGCTCAGCGGGCACGACCTCGTGAGACACAGCGGCGACATCGGGCGCGCTCGCGACTTCGGCTAAATGTGCTTCCGGTGCACCGTTCGCGCCGTGGCTGCGAATGCCTTTCGCGTGGAGGCCGGCAACAAGGGCTGGAATGATGGTCGCGATTTGGTCGGCGCGCACGCGCGTGGCGTTCGCAGCGGCCATGGCCTGCTTCCAACCGGGGCGGCGGTGCGCGTATTCATCGTGCGTCAAATCCAGAAGCAGCGGAAGGGTGGCTTTATTGGCTTCGACGGCACGAACGATCTCGCGCGTAATTTGATCGGACGGCAGCGAGCGAGGAGAAATAATTATGGCCATCGCTTCGCAGTCAGAAATCGCCTTGAAGGTCTCTTCGAAATAATCCGCGCCGGCGGGGCAATCGCGTTCGTAATACCAACTGCTGTAACCGTGCGCTTCCAGCTGCTTGGCAATTTCGTGGGCTACGCCACCATCTTCTTCAACGTAGCTGACAAAAACCTTTTTTGGGGCCGAATCCATGCGCACTCCCACACCGACCGCTTCGCTGTGACTGCGAATGTCTTGCGTGTATTGTCTAATATCCATAACGGTTTTTGCAAACTGAAAGCGAGTAACGGTACTCCGCTAAATCTGGTGCGGACCGGCATGGGGAATTGTTGGGCGGAGTTTGCTCTTCTGGTATAGTGACGCGGCTCCAGGAGATTTGTCCGGAGTTTAGAAGTGGTTCCGGCGGGGCTTCAAGTTACCTTATTTGCTCGCGGAGATAGCAATTGCATGGCCGAGAAACCTTACGTTCCCCACCCGATAGATACGTCGAACGTCAGCCTCAGTGAGGTGCAACCACTGCTGGAAGACTTGGCGCGTAACGCTCATGAGGTCTGGGCCCAAAAGCGGATCGAGGACGGTTGGACGCTGGGCGCGCAACGCGACGATTCGCAACGCAAGCATCCATGCCTGGTTCCGTACGAGCAGCTTCCGGAATCCGAGAAAGAATACGACCGCGAGCTCGTAAATCAGACACTGAAGACGATCCTTGCACTGGGATATCGCATCGTAAAGCGGTGAGAAATGGCAACCCCAGCATCACCACAGGATCCTTCGAATTCCTCCCCTAGAAAGCACAGGCGGTCCAAACATGCCGCGCCGTACGATGATATGGATGACTCCCGCGAGATCTCCACTCTTGAGAGGAAAATACATGAGAACCCAAAACTGCGGCTTCTTGCCGACGTATTGAAAAAACTCCAGAAAGCCATACTCCCCGAATTTAAGAAGGCAGACGAGCGCGCGCAGAATTATCGTCAAGAGTATCAGCGGATCTCTTCGTGGGCTGTGTGGTCCGGGGCCGTCGCGGTAATTATAGGAATCTTTGAGTTTGCCGTGCCAGAAACATGGAAGTTTCGCGAGACAGGTTTGGAAAGCGCTGAGTGCGTTGCGGCGGTCGTTTGCCTTTATTTTATCTGGAAGGGCATGAGGGGCGAACCAAAGGAAAATTGGCTGGTAGCGCGATACCAGGCGGAGCATCTCCGCCTGCTAAAGTTCAGGACACTGACGGACCCGGGCCTGTGGTGCAGTGAATCCGAGAGTCTCAGCGGCTGCAGTCCCGTTACGCTTGAACATGTTTGGCAGAAAGTGCATTCCAAAGTTCTCGAGCTCACGGGGTTGGATTATGACAAGGTGAGGCAACAGGCAGCGGAAGGAGTCTCGCCGGAATTTGTGGAACTGCAGTATCCCGCCTCTTGCCATGAACCGCTCCAGGAATTTATTCATTACTATTGCGACAAGCGAATTGACGCGCAAATGAAATATTTAGCCAACAAGAGTCACGAAGATGAAGAGAACGGAAACGTATGGCGATTGCGGACAGGAATCTTATTTTTCGGCAGTTTTGGTTTCGTGTTGGTTCACTTGCTTTTTGCCTTTGTCGGTACCGCGACTGCTTTGTGGGAAAGGGCCGGGCACACAGCAGGGGCCTCATTGCGGACCTTGCCGCTGACTGTGTTCCTGAAGCACGGCTGGTACGTTTTGCAACACTTGCCGTCCGCAGAGCACGTCTGGTTCGCCAGATTTTCTCTGGTGATGGCGGCAATTTTACCCGCCGTGGTGGCGGGAGTGCGCAGCTATCGTAGTTCGCGTGAGTTCGAGCGAAATGCTTTACGCCATCGGGCGACGCTCCATTCGTTGGAGAAGCTGAACGATGAAATGGTGAAAGCCAAGGCTCTGGTGGAACAATTCGACAG
>PKWH01000349.1:3310-4108 GCA_003131985.1 Acidobacteriota bacterium
TGATCCTGGAATTCGATACTTGCGAATTTTTGCGCTTGATCCGCGAAATGGAATGGTACGGGTGACGTACTGAGATTGGGACTGGATTCTTGCTTCACGGAATGACGCTTTTCTGCTGCCTCTCGGATGTCTGTTTGATTCTAGCCCTCCCGATTTCCTCCTAGGATTCGCCACAACAAAAGTTTAGACCTTGGGTTGAACAGGCTGTGGATAGGCAATTCACGGGCTTCTAGACGGACGGGCACGCGGCTGGTTGGCGGCAAAAGGCGGGCAGCTCTTGGGAGGAGCTACAGGATATCTAGTATGGACTGGGATTCTGGGGATGGAGTATAGTTTCTGGCTAGCTGTACTAGTCTCTCAATCTACGGATAAAGTAACTCGATGTTGGCCAGGTTTTTAGGGGATTTATAGCAGGATCAGTGGGAAGTGAGCGTAGAGACGGGGCAGGCTCGGAAACGGAGGTACGTTCCATGTCGACTAGTGGCCTTGGCAGCATACAACATACATGCCCGCAATGTGGGAGCGCGACAGTTCGCCGCTCGCACCGGCGTGGAGTGGTCGACCGAATACTGCAGATGGTTCGATTCCGGCCCTATCGCTGCCAGGAATGTTACAACCGATTCTTTAGGATTGCGGCCTAAAAAGCTAGGCCATCAAAACCCACCATCCAACGAACACTATTTCGACGACATTGCAGAACGAACCATCTTCCTCAATTGGCTGTTTGAGACGCGAAGTGCTAACTATCGCCCTTTAGAATCAGACACTTGCAGGCAACCCCCTAGTACTAGAGGCCCA
>PKWH01000349.1:4131-5147 GCA_003131985.1 Acidobacteriota bacterium
GTTGAGCGGGGGATGGAACAGGACACGCGCAACTCGATCTTGACGTTTCAGAATCTGCGAGCTGAACGCCAACTGGAAGAAAATCGCCAAGCGGAACTGCTGGCCACACTTCCCACCGTAAAAGCCCTACTGTCGCCGGAAGACGAATCGCCTGAGATGCAAGAGGCTGCCGACAGCCTGTGGCTTGCAGGGGGCTACGAACTTGTGGCGCTGGCCGACTGGAAGGGAAAGATTGTCACGCTGCATACTTCAGTTCCCGGATTTACTCAGGCCGACGCAGAGGAAATGCTTTCCCGTTCGCAGGGGATGGGTGGAACAGGCGGCTGGTGGTACGGCAACCGACGCCTGTATCAAGTTGCTGCTCGACCAGTCCAGTTTGGAACGGCTTCGGGGAACATGCGTTTGGGTACGGTGATCGTGGGCCGCGAAATTGATTCGAGCGTGGCAAGCGAAGTGGGCCGGATCGCGTTCTGCCGCGTCGCATTGCGCTATGGCGACGAACTGGTTGTGAGTTCCCTTGCCGCGATTGATGAACGCACGGTGGCGGACGAGCTTCGAAGTTCTCCCGGCGCGAACAAGATTCAAATTGATAAGGAACCCTTCCTCGCCAGCACAGTGGATTTAACGCCTGGATTGTCCCCTGCCGTCACTCTGACGGTACTGAGGTCCTACGACGATGCGGCTGCATTCATAACGCGTCTGAATCAGGCGCTGATCGGGCTGGGCTTATTTTCTGTTTGCGCGGGAGGAGGGCTGGTCTTTCTGATTTCCTACACGTTCACAAAACCGCTGGCGACGTTGGTGAACGCCGTTCGCGCGCTCGAACACGGCGACTTTAATTATCCAGTGGATATTGGGAGCGGAGACGAAGTGGCGGAAGTGACCGCTGCTTTCGATCGTATGCGAAGCACGCTGCAACGAAATGAAGAGCAAAGCAAACGGCTGGGAGATCAGCTGCGACAGGCGCAAAAAATGGAAGCTGTCGGCAGGCTGGCGGGCGGCGTGGCGCATGATTT
>PKWH01000349.1:5251-14062 GCA_003131985.1 Acidobacteriota bacterium
TCTCTGGGATTGGTGAAGGCTGACCCGTCGCAGATCGAGCAAGTCTTGATGAATCTTGCCGTGAATGCTCGAGACGCGATGGGGAAAAAGACCGGTAACCTTACGATCCGCACTCGGAACGTTACCCTCGACGATGAGTGGTCAAAGGCGCATCCGCCGACGGTGCCGGGCCACTATGTATTGCTGGAAGTGGAAGACACTGGGCAAGGAATGGATGCGCAGACGAAGGCGCGAATCTTCGAGCCGTTTTTTACCACCAAGGAGCTGGGGAAAGGCACCGGGCTGGGTCTCTCAACGGTGTATGGAGTGGTGAAGCAGAGCGGCGGCTATATTTGGGTGGAAAGCGAAGTGGGGAAAGGCACGAAGTTCCAAATTTTCCTGCCGCAGAGCGGAGAAAGCGTACAGGCGGCCGGGCCGGAGAAGGACTCGGAGTCTCCCGTACGCGGTTTTGGCACCATACTACTGGCCGAGGACGAAGAGGCGGTTCGAGATCTGGCGTCTGAATTTCTGAAGGCCAGCGGCTATACCGTCCTGGTTGCAAAAGATGGATTAGAAGCGCTGGAGATAGCGGAACAGCGCAGAGGCTCGATCCACGTGCTGGTCACGGATGTGGTGATGCCGCGAATGAGGGGCACGGAGCTGGCGCGGAAATTGAAGCGCTGCCATCCGGAACTCAAGATCGTTTATATGTCCGGTTACCTTGAACACGACAGCCAGGATGGTTCTTACGAACGCGGAGCGGCATTTTTGCAGAAGCCGTTTACGCGAGAGAGCTTGTTGCTGAAGATACGAGAACTTATCGACGGCAAGGTCCATGAATCTTCGGAATCCGTCGTAGTGGGATAAACCTTCCTCAGCATCCCGCCTTGAGACCTTCGGATTGCCGTGACTTCGATTGATTGAATACCGGAATTCGGCGGTGAAGAACTACGGCTTGGCGTCGCGGAGAAAACGCGCGGCTTCTTCGGGCGGAGTGGGATTGATGTAGAAGCCGGTGCCCCATTCAAAGCCGGCTACTTTCGTCAGCTTGGGCATCATTTCGATGTGCCAATGATAGTGGTCGTTGATTTCTTCGCCCATGGGAGAGGTGTGGATTACGTAGTTGTAGGAAGGAAAAGCCAGCACCGAATCGAGGCGCGCGAGAAAATCGCGCATAATTCTGGCAAGACTTCCGTAGTAAGGAGCGGGCATATTCTCAAATGCTGAGCTGTGCTGGCGGGGAAGAATCCAGGTCTCGAAGGGAAAGCGCGGCGCGTAGGGAGCGAGGGCGATGAAGTAATCGTTTTCCAGGATCATGCGCGTGCCGGTCTCGACCTCCTGGCGTATCATGTCGCAAAAAATGCAGCGCTCTTTTTCGTCGTAATAGCGCTTTGAGTTGTCCACTTCCTCGCGAACGCGCTTGGGCACGATGGGCAGCGCGATTAATTGCGAATGCGTATGTTCGACGGTAGCGCCGGCGGCTTCTCCGTGGTTTTTAAAGAGGAGGATGTAGCGAAAGCGGCGGTCGTTCTTCAAATCCAACATGCGATCGCGGTAGGCCCAGAACACTTCCTCGACTGCTTTGTCGCTGATCGTCGCGAGCGTGGATTTGTGATCCGGCGTTTCGATGATCACCTCGTGCGCGCCGACACCGTTCATGCGGTCGAACAGGCCTTCGCCTTCGCGGTCAAGGCCGCCTTCGATACCGAGNNGACGGAGTTTTTCCTTCATTGCCGGGGCAGAAAGGACAGTTGGGATTGCCCTTGATCTGAACGCTTTCGCGGACAAAATCCATGGGGCGTTTCGCCCGGTCGGTTGAAATGATGACCCAACGTCCGGTTATCGGATCTTTGCGAAGCTCCGGCAACTTTTTCTCCCAGGCCTTAGTATCGCATCAAGCGTTGTCTTGGCCGAAGGCTGCTTTGTGAAGGCGTACGATCGGCTTTTGACCGAGGCGTGTCTCGATGGCGAGCACGTCAAACCTCCACTCGGTATTATCCAGGTGGCGAGCACGAAGAAATTGCCGCGCCATGCGCGCCAAGTTGCGGCGCTTCTCGTGATTGATTGCGTCTTCCGGCCTCGACTGGCCTAGCTGAGCCGTTGTGCGAGTCTTTACTTCCACAAACGCCAGCATCGGGCCGTCGTATGCGACCACGTCGAGTTCGCCCTTCATTCCCGGCACAGTGAAATTACGCGCGATCACTACGTAACCCTGATGGCGGAGGTACCAGTAGGCGTAGGTTTCACCGCGAACTCCTGTCTTTCGCGCGCGTTCTTTTGCGGAAGCTTCCAGACGAGCCTCCGCCAAGCCTTTACTGGCGGCGAAATTCAGAATCGAATACATGAACTGAGAAATCAAATGTGGACCGTCCCGTTTATAAAAGAGCAGCTTGCGTCGAGCCACGGCTGCTTGCACTTTCCCAGGAGCAGCGGAAAGCGGAGATGATTCTGCCAGAATTTGCAGAGCGCGTGGAAGGAGTTCATAACAAAAAATTCCGGGCCAGTGGGGCTGGAAAGCCCAGCAGCCTCGCGTCGAGTACGAGGCTGGGCCCTTTCAAAGCGGAACATTTGCTGCGCAGTAGTTATAAGGTTCGCTCGATTTCGCTGATGATTCCGTCGAGAGTGCGAACGGCAAACTCGGCCTGTTCCTCGTCGATCATGAGCGGCGGGCAAAGCCGCAGCGTGGTGTCGCCTGAGCCAAGAACGAGGAGTCCCTTGTGAAACGCCATCTGGACGATGCGGTTGCGCAGGTCGGGCGCTCGCTCCTTGGTTTTTTGGTCGCGCACAAACTCAATGCCGATCATCAAGCCGCGGCCGCGAACTTCACCGACGATTTTGTGGCGCTCAGGCCAGTCAGCCGTTTGCCGCTTGATGAATTCGCCCATGCGAGCGGCGTTGGCCATGTAACTCTTCTCGATTAAGGCCAGCGTTGCGAGCGAAGCCGCGATGCAGACAGGATTGCCGCCGAAAGTGGACGCGTGCGCGCCGGGCGTCCAGTCCATCACCGACGCCTTCGTGATAATTGCGCTAAGCGGCATGCCTGACGCAATTCCCTTCGCGGTGCAGATAATGTCCGGTTCGACGCCGGCATAATCCACGGCCCACCACTTGCCGGTGCGGCCCATGCCCGATTGCACTTCATCGGCAACAAGCATGATTCCATGCTTGTGGCAGATTTTTTCCAGACCTTGGAGGAATTCCGCGGGCGCGGGCAAATAGCCGCCTTCGCCTTGGACCGGCTCGATGAAAATTCCGGCTACTTCGTCGGGATCCACGCGGCGGCGGAAGAGTTCATTTTCAAGATACGAAAGGCAATCGGCGGATGCGTTCTCCGGACGGATTCCGTAGGTGCCGCGATAGGTGTCCGGATAAGGCATGTGAAACACGCCGGAGAGGAGAGTGCCGAATCCTTTGCGCTGAACGGCCCTGCTCGCGGTGAGCGAAAGCGCGCCCATGGTACGTCCATGGAATGCGCCGTGAAACGCGACGAGCTTGTCGCGCTTCGTATGATATTTGGCGAGCTTGATTGCGGCTTCGACGGCTTCCGTGCCGGAATTGCCGAAATAAACGCGTTTGGGTTCCTTGCCGGGCGCGATAAAAGCGAGCTTCTCAGCGAGCTCCACCATATTGGGGTAATAAAAATCCGTGCCGGACATGTGAATTAGCTCGGCGGCCTGTTTTTGGATTGCGGCGACGACGTCAGGGTGGCAGTGGCCGGTGGAAACAACAGCGATGCCTGCCGCGAAATCGAGGAACGAGTTGCCGTCAACATCTTCGATCACAGCGCCGCGCCCGCGCTTGGCGACGAGCGGATAATCACGCGTGTAAGACGGCGAAAGGACGCGCGCATCGCGCTCTACAATCTGCTTGGCTTTCGGCCCAGGCAGCGGAGTAACCAGGTGCGGCAGCTTGGTTTCAATAATTGTTTCCGTCGTTTGCATGTCTTCCTCCAGGAAGTAAAATTTATAAAATCTTTATGTTTGTACGCGCACTAATGTCTGGCGCGCGAACTAGTAACAAACAGATGGAGGAAGAGGACTTAATCGACGCCGAAGAGATTCGGGCGCTCGTGAGAGGGCTGGCTATGCAGCGACAGGATGTATTTCGTGGAAATCTTCATTTGTACTTCCAGCGGACACTTCCGTCTTTCGTGTCTTCCACTATGATACCAGAATCGGCGAGTTGTTGGCGTATATCATCGCTGCGCTTGAAATCGCGGCGCTTCTTTGCGGCATTTCGCTCCTCGATCAGCGCTTCGACCTGTTCTGGAGAGATGCGGGGCTTGTCCGGGGCAAAGCCAAGCTTCGCCAACTTCTCGTCGTCATCCTCCGCGAGCACGGCAAGGATGCCATCTACTTTCTCCATGGCGGCGATGACGCGCGGCGCGTCCTGCTGCAGAAACTCTCCCCGGTCCATTGCAGTATTTATATCGCGCACCAGATCGAAAACCGCGGCTAAGGCAAGTGCCGTGTTCAGATCGCCGGCCAGTCCGGCGTCGAAATCTGTCTCGGCCTTCTCGGCGCGCTTGCGGATGTCCGCGCTTGATCCGGCGGGAAATTGTTCGGCCTTCAATCGCGAGACAAAATTTCGAAGCCGCGCCACCGAGCTTTCCGCTTGCTTTAGACTATCCGAGGTGAAGTTAAGCTGGCGGCGATACGGCACGGAAAGCAGCAGAAAACGGATGGTGGAAGGCTTGTGTCCTTTTGTGAAAAGGTCGCGCAGCGTATAGAAGTTGCCGAGCGATTTCGACATTTTCTCGCCGTCAATAATCAAGTGTTCCGCGTGAAGCCAAAGCCGGACGAATGGATGTCCTGTCGCCGCTTCGCTCTGGGCAATTTCGTTTTCATGATGAGGGAACGCAAGATCCACGCCTCCGGTGTGGATGTCCAGCGTGTCTCCCAAATACTTCATGGCCATCGCGGAGCACTCGATGTGCCACCCCGGACGGCCGGGTCCGATACGCGTCTCCCAGAAATGCTCTCCGGGCTTGGGAGCTTTCCAGAGCGCGAAGTCGCGCGCGTTTTCCTTTTCATACTGGTCAACATCCACTCGTACGCCGGTCTTCATGCCGGCCAGATCGATCTTCGAGAGGCGTCCGTAGTGCGGAAATTTTGCGATGCTGTAATAGATCGAACCTTCGCTGTTGTAGGTGAGCCCCTTTTTCTGGAGACGTTCAATCAGCGCGACCATATCTTCGATGTGATCGGTGGCGCGAACGAGCTCTTCAGGAGCTTCCAAGTGCAAAGCGTCCATGTCTTCCAGAAAGGCCTGAACATATTTCTCCGTGTACTCGCGAATGCTGATTTTGGCGGCCGCAGCTTTCTGGATGATTCGATCGTCCACGTCTGTTAAGTTCATCACCTGGAGCACGCGGTATTTGCGAGATTGAAGGAAGCGGCGCAGGACGTCCTGGAAGACGAAAGTACGGAAATTCCCTATATGCGCAAAGTCATACACCGTGGGTCCGCAGGTGTACATATGCACTTCGCCCTTACGAATTGGGTCGAGAGGCTCCAAGCGGTTCGTCAGCGTGTTGTGCAGATGTATGGCGGTCATTTTCTAGAGCCGTGCAGAGGTGTAATTCTAACTGACGCATCGGTTTGCAGCAAAGCGCCGTGGCAAGCTGAATTTCCTGGAGCGGGCGAATGCTTTCCCCATCGATCACCGACGGGGTACTGGAACTCCTAAGGACAAATAGGACTTCGAACAGTACCAATAGGCCGTCTGTACCATTTTTTGAAAAATGTGTTCAGTTAGGCTATAGCCAGATTTCGAGGCTCTTGCCGAACAATCGGCGCGGGTCCAAAGAGAAAAACGATGAAGAAAATAATTCTTCTGGCAGGCATCGCGTTGCTGGCTGGTTCAGCGCAGGCACAGATGAGAAGCAACGGGACGAGCTCCCTCGGTGGTAGCTTGAGTTTTTCTCATCCCAGCCACGGAACTCCGGCTCCGGCTCCACAGGCAAATGTGAGCGCGACAAATCCCGGCGAGTTCGTTCCGTCAACTTTCGAAAGTTACAAAGAAGCGGTCATTATCGGTCAGGAACAGTTGAACGCGAGGCCGGTGACTGTAGCTGAGGCAGCGCGAATCTTTCAAGCCCAGAAAAAATCGGAAAGCCAAAAGCACGCGCTGATCGTCGAGCAGGACAATAACGGAAGAATGATCATTTCCAGCGGGAAACAGCAGGAACGCGGCGAGAGCAATTAGCGGGACGATTAAGGATTGAGCTGGAGTTGGCGGGTGAGGATGGTCACGTCACCTTGCTGATAGGCCGTCGCCGTCAGTGGGCGCGATTTCAACACGAACATTCCTTCGAGGGGCAGACCATAGCTTAGATCCAGTACGTAGACTTCTACCGGCTTTCCTAAAGGCAACTCAAACTGTATCTCAATACCTTTCGCAGGCATGGTCATGCAACGGTACAGATCCCAGCCATTGAAATAACGAAGGACGCGGGCGGTCTTGTGCGGAATTGGCTCGTCTTGGATGCGAATCTGATCGATTCCTGAATCCGGCGGGAAAAAAACTGCAGCCTCGGGCGCGCCACGTTCCGATCGCAAAAGGGCGCGATACTGCCGCTTTCCCCCCGATTCCGAAGACTCAAGAATTGTAAAGGTGGGAGCGGCAATTTCAAGGTGCGGCGCATCGGCAAGAAATGCGGGTAGCGTATCCCACGGAAATGAGCCTTTGTCTATGCGCCGAAAATTTGTTGCCACTCGGATGGGCTCGGGCAGGCGGCCGGAATCGGTGTAAACCACCCACTGCGATTTCCCGGAATCGCCGTCCTGCCGGTATTGCAGATTGACGTGCTCCGGCGCCTTCGCTGAGTACGCCGGTGCTACAACCGCCGCAAAAACTGCGAGCACAGTAGCGGCGATGGCCGCCCCGGGAAGAGCAAATCGCATGAAGGCTTTCGGTTCGCGCAAACTGGCCAAAAGCGGCGCGAGCGGCGAGAGTAGTAGCGCGATCAGAAGTGCAATGCCAGCAAGTATGCGGATGCCTAGGCCGTCGTAGAGCAGGATCACGTGGTCGAAACCCAGAATCCCGGCGGCAAATAAGGGTAAAGCCGCTGCCAGCCAGACACCGTTTCGAGGTTCGCTGCGCCGCAAGGTAAACGGCAATCCCACCACTACTGCGATGCATGACGGCACTAGCAGAACGTAGCCAATCCCACCGGTCAACCAACAAACCACGACTGAAAACAGAGCCCACCAAATCCATACACCCGCCCACAAGCCCCAAAATCCGGAACGACTCTCGAAGGCGAGCGACACGACAGTCACCACAGAAATGGCCAAACACCAGAACGTGATCTGCAAAGGAAGCGGGTGGGCTACCCAGTTTGTGGGCATAACTCCGGCGACATGCAGGATTTTCTGAAAGATTAATGCAAGAACCCCGGTGGTAACAAAAATGGCCAGCCAGTTGACAACTCCCCACAGCAGCGCGGAAGGCAGGAGGCGATGTTTCGCTATCAGCCACCCAACTTGAAACAGCAACAGAACCAGGGCAACAATCGCGATGGGAAAGCTCCAACCCGCCGGCCAGAAAATCACGAGGCGTTCGAAGAGATTAAAGAAAACAGCTTCTTTGACGGGCGGGCTAAGGTCGCTATTCGCGAGCGCCAGTATCATCGGCAGCGCGTTTTCTCCGTGATGTTGCAAGCTTCGAGGATCTGCATTTTCGAAGTTATCCAGCGGCGTGTGATAGTGGTTCACATCGCCGATGTAAGCGAAGTTGACGCCCTGATATCCGGAGGCCTTGAACACGGTGAAATCCGTATCGTTCGGGAGTTGCTTGTAAACCTGGTAGAAAATCGAACTGGTGGCGGGACGCGCGGCATGCTCTGAATAAAGTTTTATCGCCCAATAGTTGGCGCTGCCGGTTTCGAACATCATGCTCGGACCGGAAGTGCCGCGTGCTTCCAAGTTGACGGCCGCTCGAACGTCTTTTGCCCAAGGGCTCTGCGTTACGAACGCATGCGCGCCGAGCAAACCCGCTTCCTCGCCATCATCTATGAGAATAATTATCGAGTGACGCGGCGCAGGCATCGATTTCAAAGCGCGCGCGATCTCAATTACAGCGGCGACTCCCGCGCCATCGTCGGAAGCTCCCGGGCCTGCCGGTACGGAGTCATAGTGCGCGGCCAACAACACGGAAGCGCCAGCCTCGACTCCATCCAGCCGCGCGAGGACATTTTTTACGGTCGCGCAGGTTCCGAAGTCGTCACACGAAAAACCACTTTGCACTTCCGGCTGATAACCGAGCTTGGTTAGCTCGTCAATTACGCGGCCGCGAACGACACCGTTTGCGGCGCTTCCGGTAGGGTGCGGGATACCATCGCCTACCAGGCGGCGAAGAACTTCGCGGGCACGATCAGCGGAAAATTCGGTCGCGCCGGCACTGGCGGGGAGGGGCGCAGGAGGGCGCAATCCAGCCGCTGATAGAAAAAAAATTACGGCTAGGATGGCTACAGTAGGCAGTACTCGGCGTGCCCCAGGCGTTTCTTCAGGCTGCAAATACACCCCCTATGCGCGCCATCCTAGGATGCGACACGTTTCAAGTCAATGCGCAAGTGGGGTCAGCGGCTTGTTAACGCGCCATATTGAGCAGCGGTGAGGGGCACGACCGAGAGCCGTCCCTGACGAACCAGAGGCGAATCGACAAAGAGTTTGTTGGCCTTGATTTCCGCGAGCGACACTGGTTTGGAAAGCGGTTTCCCAGCTTGAATTTTTATTTGAGGTTTTTTCGGGTCCGAGACATCCACAGAGATCACCTTAGCCGTTCCCACAGCGCTCTTTTGGTTTGCAGTTTCGTAGATGATGAGCTGCG
>PKWH01000215.1:0-4094 GCA_003131985.1 Acidobacteriota bacterium
AATGCCGTGAATGAGGAACCGTCCAAGACCAAGCACCGAGGCCCTTCTTGAACGAAAGCAATCCAACCACGAATCACGAGAGCGGCTCTCCCACCAAGAAGGCGCTAATTTTGGAAGTCGCTCAAGGTCTGGCCAAGCCGCGTTACACCCCTGCTGAAATCGAGCAGATCCGGCGTCAACTCATCGTGCATCTGGGAGAAAAGGGAAAAACCTCGGCCGACTACATCGTCACCGTGCTCGAAGAAGCCGGAATGCGCGTCGTCTGGTCCACTCGCTCGGACACGGAAGGCCGCTACGAAGAAGAGTTCAGCGATTTGCTCCATTTTTCCACTCTCGACGAAGCGGAGATGTGCCTGGTTCGCCTCGACGAGTTGTTGCGGAAATTCCTCCTGGAATCCGACTCGCATGCCGCAGAACGTGTCCGCGAAGTCGCGCGCCTTGGCCGCCGCCGGGCGGAGATGATCTCGCGCAACCACAAAGTCGATGCCCGCAAGCGCGCTGAAAAAGAAGAAATCGGCCACTGGTTCGGAATCTGGCTGGAAACTCCCGACGCGTTTTTCGACTGGCTGGAAGTCCGCAAGCAAGCCCCCGACTTCCAGAAAAGATTTCCACGCCCCCCGGACGAGGAAACCTAGATGCACCTCCTGGATGTCGAGCCTCTGGATCTGGGTCCCGATGTTCGCGCAGTTGGATTGGAACTGACCGAGGCCGACGAGAACCGCGAGCCCGTCCGTGGCATCGACGCAGCCCGAGTCTGGAGCCGCGTCCTGCGCGCAACCGCAGCGAATGAACTCTGGACCCTGGATTTTTTCAGCCATCTTGATCGCGTGCGTGAATATTGCGATCAGCATCAAGTTAAATACCGCGAGGCCGGCAAACGCTCCATCGTGATTCCCGCGCCCGAACTTCCTGTGCTCGAGTCTTTGATCGACCGTTTCCAGAGCGAGACATTTGGCGCTCGGGCTGGAGCATTGGTGGCCGAAGCAGACCAAGTTCTCGAAGGTGACTTAGCGCGCCGTGGCGCGGACGCTTACCATACTGCCTTCCACAATTATTTTTTTTGCGCCATCTGCGGATTTGAGGATGGCTCTCTCGTTTTCCTCAGCGATAAGCTGTGGGCTAGCGAAGTAATTCGCCGCGTCCGCCCCGCGCTCGAAGGCCAGGACGTCGAAATCCGCCTGCCCTCCTGAAGTGTCAATGTGACTTCGTTGATTTTGTGTCAGGGCAAAACTCTCAAATGCACATCTTGAGCTTCTGTACGCCGTCATGAATTTGCTGCGCATCTGTNNGGATAAAGGCATAGCCGAAATTCCCAGCTCGGCCGCCTTTTTTGAAACCTCTACATCGCTAACCCCTGGCGACAGCAGTGCCACCAGATGCATTCCCGCCTCGGCACCGATCACCTCGAGCTTGTCGCCCATTTGTTTCCGGACTGCTTCTACTAGCGCCGTTCGTCGCTCCACGTAGAGAATGCGCATTCTGCGAATATGCCGTGCGAAATGTCCTTCGAGGATGAAATCCGTCATCACCGCCTGATACAGAGTGGACGAAAATTGGTCAGTAGCGTCGCGCGCGGTGGAGAATGCATCCACCAAGTCCTTGGGCACAACCACGTAACCCAGGCGCAGCGCTGGAAACATTACTTTACTAAACGTCCCGACGTAAATCACTCGCGCGCCCGTGTCTAAGCCTTGCAGCGAGGGAATCGGTCGGCCTCCCAACCTGTATTCGCTATCGTAATCATCTTCAATGATCCAAGCGCCGCTTCGGGCGACCCAATTGAGGAGCTGCACTCGTCGCGTGGCGGTCATAGTCACACCCAACGGATATTGATGCGATGGCGTGATGTAAACGGCATGCGCGCTGCGAGCGCGGCGGATTCCTTCCGCTACGTTTAGCCCCTCATAATCGACGGGTACGGGTACAAGCTGAGCACCAGCCGACATCAGCGCATGGCGTGCTCCGGGATATCCAGGCTCCTCGATCCACACCCGCTCATTGGGATCCAAGAGAACTTGGGCCGAGAGTTGTAGCCCCAGTTGCGATCCAGTTGTTACCAGAATCTGCGACGGCTCGCATCGCACCGCGCGGACTGCGCCCAAATATTCGGCAATGGCTTCACGAAGCGGCATATATCCCATCGCGTCGCCGTAAGCCATTAACTGTCTTGTAGGTCTTCGCGAATGGCGATTTACCAGCTTGGACCACACTCCGCTTGGAAAATGCTCTAGTGCCGGCAGGCTCACTCGGAATGCGACCAGTTTGTTTGACCAAGTTTGCGTCGGCACGCGCATCAATGACACGCGGCGTGAAACCCGGCGCGGAGCTTGGCTTTTGGACACTTGCCGCGAAGCATCCCGTATTTTTCCGGGCGCCGGTTTTAATGCGTCGTCCGGGATCGACCTAACCACACACGTGCCGGCGCCGACAAACGTCTCGAAATAGCCTTCCGCACGCAATTGTTCGTACGCGCTCGAAACCGGAATGCGCGATAACTTCAGTTCCGCCGCCAGGTTTCTCGTCGACGGCACGCGTTGCCCAGGTCGCAATTGACCGTCAAGGATGGCTCGCCGAAACCACTCGTACAATTGGCGGTACATCGGAATCTTACTTCTGGAATCGAGCGCAATGGGCGGCAGGAAGCTTGCGGAGATTCGTCTCATCGATAGGGTTTAAAGTGGCTATATCGTATCACACCAAAGTGGCTATTGTGAGCGGCCACTCCCCAGGGTAGTTTCGAATGGCCGAGGCGATCGAACGCATGCGGAGGATACGAACTTAATGACTATCAACAAGGTTTGGATTTGCTGCGCAGTCTGCGCCGCGGGATTTATCTTCCACGCGAGCCAAGTTTCGGCGCGCTCAAGCTCGAACGACGGCAGCAATCCTAAGCAGTCTCAAAATTCCATCACGACGGAAAAAAAACCTGGCGTGGAGCAGGCCTCTGCTGCGAAGGAAGGAGATGGCCAGCACGATTTTGACCCTCTCATTGGTTCATGGAAATATCACCTGAAGCGCCGCCTGAATCCGCTGACGGGCTCCAATACCTGGGTCGAATTTGAAGGTACTGGTGTCTGCCGCAAGGTTTGGGACGGCGCAAGTCTGGACCAGATCGAGGTCGACGGCCCAACCGGCCACATCGAAGGTCTTACTTTGCGTGTATACAATCCTCAATCGCACCAGTGGAGGCTCTATTGGGCCAACAGGAAGGTTGGCATCTTGGACCCGCCCCAGGTCGGCGAATTCAAGAATGGACGTGGCGAGTTTTTCGCCCAGGACACAGTAAATGGCAAGACCATCCTGATTCGATTTGTTTGGACCAACACCACCACCGATACCCCCCACTTTGAACAATCATTCTCTGATGATGGAGGCAAGACTTGGGAAGTGAACTGGATCACGGACCAGACACGCGTGCCAGATGAATCTGACAAAGCGCGCTGAACCCGTCGCATCCCGAGCAGCGCCATCTTACGGACTGACGTGCGCTGCTACAGCGCTCGATCGAGTGGCGGCGACAGGCATTCGTCCAATGGCTAGCTAGAGCTTTCACCTCACAGGACGGGAGATAGTGCTAATGCGGTTCCTTATCGGAGTTTTAGCCATTATCGCGGTTTGCAATCTGACGGCGGGTCGAACTGATCAGACTACTCAGAGCAATGCCATTAATCCCGCCGCTAATTTAAAGGACTTTCAGGCCATAGAGTTCCGCCGCTATACACTAAAACCAGGAGTCCGCGAGCATTTCGCTCGGTATTTTGAAAGTTATTTTCCCGAGGCGATTGAGCAGATAGGGGCAATCGTTGCAGGCTCGTTCTTTGAGCGCAAAAATCAGAACGGTTTCACCTGGATTCGAGGCTTTCACACGATAGAGGATCGTGCCGTGGTCAATGCGGCCTTCTACGCCGGGCCGCTGTGGAAAGAACATAAGGCCAAGATGAACGAGATGATAGATGACTCCGACAACGTAATGCTGCTTCGCCCGCTGAGCCCTGAGCGAGGCGTCATCATCTTGCCGGCTGTCGATCCGGTGAGCGAAGCGAACGGCGCGCAAGGTGTAGTGGTCGCGCAAATATTTGCGGTCAAATCGGGTA
>PKWH01000215.1:4115-11804 GCA_003131985.1 Acidobacteriota bacterium
GCCCAGCGTTCCTTACTATCGCTTTCTGCAACAGGCTTGCTCAGGGGGACACCGGAGCTAGTCGTTCTCGACCCTACGCCCCGCTCGCGTTTGCGCTGGCTGCCTTGACGCGAGAATGGGCAGGCTTCAGGTCGTCGGACCAAAAGGAATCGCTCGCGGGCGTTTTCGGGGCATAGCCCCGTCTCTATCAAAACCGGACGAACTAAAGGAGGAGGCCATGAACACGCTCAAACATTTTCGGACTTACTTCCTGGTGTGCAGCTTGATTGTCCTGCTGCAGCCCCTTCGGGGACTCGCACAGCAGAGTGCAAACGCATCGAGGACAACCTCGGACCGAGACGGGCAACACGATTTCGATTTCGAGATTGGTACTTGGAAAACTCATCTATCGCGCCTCGAGAATCCTCTAACAGGCTCCACTGCCTGGATCCAATATGANNTCCCACCAGTGGAGCCTGAATTTTGCTAACAGCAGAGGCGGAACCCTGAGCGTGCCCACGATTGGCGAGTTCAAAAATGGGCGCGGCGAGTTTTACGATCAGGAAGCTTTTAACGGCCGAACGATTCTTGTTCGAAATGTCTGGTCGGACATCACTCCTGATTCGTGCCATTTCGAGCAGTCGTTCTCGGACGACGGCGGCAAAACTTGGGAACTAAACTGGATTGTGACAGACACACGGATCAAAGATGAATCTGACAAGGCGCGCTGAATTTCGCCGCATGCCAGACAGCGAATTATGCGGCTGCGATATCATTCAGACGCTGGAAGCTACTTCCTTAGCTGCTGACAGGGAAAGCTGGAGCGCGGCGCCGAGTTTAACGTCTGCTCACCGCCCGGATTAGGTTGCGTCTAAGATGCTAACCAGGGGTCAGCAGTCACGATCCGTGGCCCGTTTCAGCAAGTCTTTTGATAATGCAAGTTGATATGAACCTTGACGGGAGGCACTCCCACATGAATCGAACAACTTTGCGAGGATTTCTGTTCTGCCTGCTGGTGGCAGCCGTGTCCGGCATCTTGCCGGGTGTAAGTTCGGCTCAATCGTTCGTACTCGATCTGCCTCTCGGCAGCCAACGCGCCGAAGTCTCACAGAGGATCGGGATTACCGATGTCACCATCGACTATCACCGGCCATTGGTGAACGACCGCAAGATTTGGGGTGCCCTGGTTCCGTACGGCAAGGTATGGCGCGCGGGCGCGAATGAAAACACCACGATCACGTTTAGCGATCCGGTCTTGGTCGAAGGCAAGCCCCTCGACAAGGGAACCTACGGTCTGCATATGATCCCGAATGCCGACGAATGGACAATTATCTTCTCGAAGAACTCGACGTCTTGGGGCTCGTTCACCTACGACCCGGCGGAAGATGCCCTCCGCGTCACCGTGAAGCCCAAGCCCGCGGATATGCACAACGCGCTCACCTACGACTTCGATCAGCTGCAGCCCGATTCCTCGGTAGTTGAACTAGAGTGGGAGAAAGTCGCAGCTCCGTTCAAGGTCTCGGTGGACGTGCACGACGTCGTGCAAGCCAGCCTGAAAAAACAACTTCGCAATCTTTCGGGGTATACATGGATGAGCTGGGACGATGCGGCCAATTATCTGCTCGCCGAAAAGATCGCTTTGGACAATGCGCTCGCGTATGCAAACAAGTCCATCGAAAATGAAGACCGCTACGAAAACGAGCTGACCAAGTCGAAAGTCCTGACCGCGCTCAATCGCAAAGACGAAGCCGTCGCCGCGCAGAAGAAGGCCTTGGATCTCGCCAGCCCGCTCCAGATCCATTTATACGCTCGTCAGTTGCAGGGTGAGAAGCGCAGCGAAGAAGCGTTCGCAATCTTCCGCGAGAACGCCCAAAAACATCCGGACCAGTGGTTCGTGCATTCGGGGCTGGCTCGGATGTACTGTGCGCAGGGCAAGTTTGACGAAGCGGTTAAGGAAATGAAACTGGCCATGGCAGGAGCTCCGGACAATCAGAAGAGTTATTTGGATGGCCTGGAGAAACAGCTGGAGGCAAAGCAGGACATAAATTAATAGACTGGAGACGGCTGTCAACGGTTACCAATAAATTAATCGAGCCGTCTTCACCGCCGCCTTCGAAGGCCCAAGACGTCAAAACCTGCCTGTTCCTGCTAAGGCTCCCGTGTTTCCTGTGCGGTACCCCCCTAGGTCTTTCGTACCATTTCCCTAGACATTAGTCCTAGTACACTGTTTGAAGGTTAACTTTATGTCCAGCCTTCATCGTGACTTGACAGTTTTCAACGAACCCAGAGTGCCGAATGCCCGCGCGTTCATTCGAAGCTTGAATATCCTCCTTAAGTACGCTCGACTCTATGGTTTAGATCATACTCGCTCCGCAGGCCAATTTGACTCGTCCTGGACCGAGCTTCAGGATGCCGTGGACGCCGCAGGACAGGGCGGCCTCTTGCTGGGGGCTTCAGGTTCTCAGCTTTTGCTCGACGGCGTGCCGTTGGAATCAACTCCCGCAGAACGCAGCTTTGCTGACTTGCTCACAAGTTCCGGCGTTGCCAGCATCGGTTTCACCACCGGTGTCACTCGCGACGACTTTGCGAACCTGGTGAAAGCCTTCATGGAAACCGGACCCAGAGCCGGCACTCTCTCCGAGCGTCTCGAGCTGCATTTCGGAAAAAGAAACATTTCCGGTATTCGCGTGAACGAGATTCGATTCGTCGCCGAGGATTCAGGTTTTTCTGAAGCGCGCGTGGCCGCCACCCTCACTGCAAAAACTCTTGGCGCTGACGCTGACATGATCCAGGACTGGTTTCGAAGTCCTGAGAAAATGATTCAGCTTATCGCCGCAGCAGAAGGCGCCCATAGTGGTTCTGGTAACCAGGGAGCCGGCAGAACCGGCGGACCTGGAACGCTGGCTGGATCTACCGCCGCTGGCGCGCCCGCCTCCAATTTGCCCGGCGGAGGCCTGATCGCGGAAGTCTCCGGCGCATTCTCCCGTCTGGAAGAGGGTGAACTTCAAAGTTTGCTCAAACTGCTCGTGCAATTTGGCGAGGCGCAGAACTCCAAGACTCCTCAGCTCGATCAAAAGTCCTGGCAACACAAACTTGCCGGATTGCCCCAGAATGCTCAGGGAACTCTGCGGCAAGCTTTGGCCACCGTGGCCGCGAAATCCCCTTCCGCAAAGGTAGACGAGGCCATGCTCCTGCGGCTGGCGGAAGATTTGGCCATCAAATTCGCCATGGATCGCTACCAGCGCGGCGAAGTCCAGGTCAATGCCGTGCGGCAGATGCTCGATCGCATGGGCCATGAACTCGATACGCTGCGAAAGCTATTGCGCTCGCGCGAAGACAAAATGGCCAGCGCTGGGATCTCCATGGAATCCCACGCCGATGTTCTCGATCGCCAGTTCTGGGCTGCCGTCCCCGAATCCGGCAAGAAACAAGTCTTGATGTCCAGCGAAGCCTGGTGCATCCCGCCGCGCAACGTGCATCAATACGTCGAAGAGCTTCTCGGCCGCGGTGAAGCGGATATCGCAGGAGACATCCTCCTTAAATATGCCACATGCGTCCGGCACAAAGACTCGGAGGCTCGCAAGAAGGCCGCCATCGGGCTTGGCCAGCTTGCCGACCTTTTCAGCAAGGCCGCCAGCCAGCGTTTGCAGGATGCACTGGTCCAAATCGGCCAGCAGATGGCTGCGGAAAAGGACTCCGAACTTCAGACACTTTTGAGCGCCGCGTTCGTCCGCCTCAGTCAGGAATCGGCCACGCGCCGCTACTATCGCGCGATGCAGCAATCGCTTGATTCTCTCGCCGATCTCGAGGAATCGCGCCCCAGTTGGGTCCAAAGTTTGCGCCCGCGTGTTGGTATCGATAATCGCGTTCCGGAATTTATCGAGGAAGCCCTAGCCGCCGAGCAGATGCCCGAAGGCCTCGTTGGCGTCCTTGTGCGCGTCCCGCAATCCTCGTCTGAACATCTCGCCGTGCGCTTGGCGCGCTCTGGCCGCCGCACCGAGCGGGAAAGCATCGTCGCGCTTGCAAAATTAGTGGGTTCGCCCTGCACGAGACATCTGAAAGAAATTCTAAAAAACGAAGTGCCCGCCAAAGCTGCCACCGTCGTTGGCCTCCTGAGCCGTATGGAGCCACAGGCCGTCGAAGAACTTCTTCCGCCCCGGCTTCGCGACGGCGCACGCAGCTTTCACGATGCCATCGTGCGCCAGCTATCCATTGCGGGTGCGCCCGAGCGCGGCAAGATGCTCACCGATTCTCTTGAATTGTTCGACACCATGATCATCCCCTTGGCACTCGATGAAATCGGCTTGTGCGGCGACACCGAAACTGCGCCAAAGCTTCTGCGCATTGCCGAAGGAGAAGGCTTGCCTCCGGGTTCGGAATATCTGCGCGTCAAGGCTATCGAAGCGCTGGGCAGGATGCGCGCTCCCGTCGCTATCGATGATTTGCGCCGGTACGTCGAGTCGCGAAAGACTTTTGGCTGGGCCTATCCGGACGAGATTCGCATGGCTGCGGCGCAGGCTTTAGTGAAGCTCGACCCGGAATGGATTCAGGCTTTTCTGCCGAGCTCGGGACTCGATCCCAAAGTTCTGCCTCTTGCGCCGCTCGATCCCATCCCGGACCGTGATTTCGTGCGCCAACGCCGCTACCGTCGCGTTCGTCTCCCGCGTGCCGTGCCCGCTACAATCACTTCGGCGCGCGGAAAATTCACCTCCGCCATTAGCGTGCTCAGTCTCGATGGCGGCCTTCTGACCGGCGACATACAAATTCCGGTTGGAACCGAAGCTACGCTGAAAATTCCCGCCGGCTTGCGTTCCATCAGCATGCACGCGGTTGTGCGATTCGTTCGCTCGCAGCAAGCTGGCTTTGAAATGATCGGCATCGGCCTGGAAGACCGCGCAAAGTTGCGCCGCCTGCTCGTCTCGCTCGGCGGCCCCGACGCGATCATTCGCTAGAGCCTGTTTCGCGACTGACTCCAGTCATTTCTTTTTTTTGTGCTTGTCCCCCACTGCATTTGCCCGCGCTCGGTGATACTGCTTGCGAATCATTTCTATATCGAATCTTTACCGCTCTGGTAACCCTGACCGCCTAAACTCGCTCGGCTCGATCTGGGATTAGACACAAAGAAGTGCTAGGCTCCCGACGTGAAAGGCCAGCTCAAGGTATCTACACCGGCGGAATACATCGCGAAGCTCGAAGAACCGCGCAAGAGCCAAGGAGGTTGGCGGCTTGTCCACAGACCAGTCGAAGCGCGCTTGTGATTTTATTGAGGGATGCCGCGTGCAACTTGGCAGGAGCGCAACTTGAAAACTTTGAAGCTCCCCATGCGATTGCGTCTAAATCTCTATGCTCCGTTTCTGGGCGCCGGAATCCGCATCAAGCGCCTCGCGCCCGGCTGGAAAGAAGTTGACGTCGAGATGAAGCTCCGCTGGTGGAACGCGAATTACGTCGGCACCCACTACGGAGGCTCGCTGTACTCCATGACCGACCCCTTCTTCATGGTCATGCTGATCGAAAACCTGGGCAAGGACTACATCGTCTGGGACAAGTCCGCAACCATCCACTTCAAGAAACCCGGCCGCGGAACCGTTTTCGCCGAGTTCCGCCTGACCGATCAGCAGATCCACGAAATCAAGGAAGCTCTCACCACCGAAAAAAAGATCGAGCGAGTCTTCACCGTCGAGGTCAACGACAGATCCGGCGCAGTCATCGCCGAAGTCGAAAAGCTCTTGCACATCCGCAGAAAAGACCATAACTCCGCCTAGACGGATTGCATGCCCTCTTTTCTTAGACCGTAGGATCTTGCTATGCGTCATGGGATCGGTGTACAGTCCACAGCCAATCGGAGGCTTGCGGTGAACACGCGATATCCCATTTCATTCCTTGCTCTGCTGGCCGTCTCGATTCTCACACTCGCGTATCAGGTCGACGCGCAGAGACCCAGAAATAGAGCCCAAGTGCACTCGCTCCAGGCAACCACCGACTCCTCCGGGTCGCATCCTGACAAAACGGACATCACCGGACCCGTAACCTTCACTTGCCTCAACGCCGTTTCGGAGACTCCGAATACACGGCCTGCGCCGGCCTGCCGCATCACCGCCCCGGGATTCAACGGAACATTGGTCATTGGTAAAACTGCCAACGCGACCGGCGCTGGCACTGTCACTCTTAGCTGCGTTGGCCAAGGCTACCTGCGTTGTTCCGCTCGCGTGGACATCCCCGCGCCCGGCGCCTCCCCGCCCAGCTAACCCTTCACGCCTCAATCCGCGAATACGAAGCTGAAAGTCCACAGCACGCAGGTCCTTGAATTCCGCCGAACAGCGTGCTACCGTCCCTCGTGATTAAATTAGAACAACTTCGAGCCCCCCGCCAAAATTCAGCGAAGAAAACAGCGCTACTTCGAGTAAGGGCCGCAACCCCGCGTAAGGGAACTGTGAAACCAGGAATATCAACTGAACTAACAGATGATGATTTGCTGGGCGATATTGCCGTCGCCTTTATTCGCAGGGGCGCGGGCGCACGCCCGGCTTTTGGGTCCCGGACGATTCAGCGCGACGCCCCAGTTGAGTCCCGAATGTCCTTGAGGGCCACGGTTTTGGCGTCTTCCATCGTTACGAAGGGCTCCCAGCTTTCCGCGAATTGCCGCAGATTAAATCGCCAAACTCAGGAAATAGAACACCCTGTAACTTACAGAAAACAAACAACAGCGAGTTGCTCAAATCGCCAAAAAATCAAGAAATGGACGCCAGCATTTTCTATGCCTTCCTGTGCACGTGTAAACAACCGATCCGGCTCGGCGGTTTCGTTGACACCCCAGAGGGCGGCTGTTACATTGCCTCACCGACATTTGTGGGGGCGCACCAATCTGAGGGTTTCTGGCTTTGCTTGGATAATCGGAATGATGGCAGCGGCAGCTTTGGCCTGCGGTTGCGCCGTCAGCCACAAAACCGTCGTCAAACCGGGAGACGCGCCGGCAAAACTTCTAACCGCGAGCAAGGACGAGCTTATCGGACGCTACAACCAGCAGGCGGAATCGGTCACGTCACTGAACGCAACCGTGTCTATGAAGCTCACCGCCGGCTCCGCTTATTCCGGCGTGATCGAGCAATATCATGAAGTGAACGGATTCATCCTGGCTGCTAAGCCCGCGAACATTCGGGTGATCGGCCAGGCGCCAGTCGTCAACAAGAACGTGTTCGATATGGTGAGCGACGGCGGCACATTTCACATCTACATTCCATCAAAGAGTGAATTCATCGAAGGCCCGGACAATTTGGAGCGGCAAGCATCAAAGCCCATCGAGAATCTTCGCCCGCAACATCTGATTGACGCTTTGTTATGGGAACCGGTCCCGGCCGGGGCGCCGGTGTTGTTCGAAGAAGCCAGCGAAGGTACCAGTCGCTATTACGTCCTCACCGCGATCCGCGCCCCATCCGGAGAAAACGCAACAAATGGCGGTGCGGTGGGTTCATCCGACTGGGAAATAGCGCGCAAAATTTGGTTCGACCGCACCAATTTGCAGATAGTTAGAGTGGAAAACTTTGCTTCCGGCGGAAAAGTGGTTTCAGACGTTCACTATTCGAATTGGCTCTCGGTCGCCGCGACGCCCAACGCTCCGCAGGCGTCCAATACCGCGACATCCGCGGATTCGGCGATGGCCACCTTAACCTATCCGCACGAAATTGCGATCAGCCGCCCCAGCGATGATTATCA
>PKWH01000180.1:0-23695 GCA_003131985.1 Acidobacteriota bacterium
TAACCGGTTCTAGATTTGCACGTCAGGCATTACTCACGACACCCGAAATCCAAAAGCTTGCCCTCCGAGGCGGACTTGCGCGAGTGATGTTAGCCGCGCGGTATCTCGGATTTGAAAGCGGCGCGGACTTGCGGGCGGGTGAGGTAGAAGAGCAGCAGACCTGCGATTGTGACGCCGAACGCTCCTTCGACGACGCGGCCCGAGAACGCGTTGAGCAAGTCTCCCAATACCTGAGTCGCAATGACGGCGACGGCGAGCCACCATCCCCAGGCCTTGCGTTTGAACCAGCCTGCGGCGGCGATGGCAAGTGTGGCGCCGAGCAGCAGGAACAGGTATCCGGCAAACGGCCAATACGCGTTAAGTTCGCGGCGAGCGCGCGGATTGAGAATCCACATGTCGTCGAGATAGGTGCGGGGCCAGCGCAGGCTGATCCCCGCAAGCGTCGCGATGACCGCGCCGAATACGAGAAAAATTCCCACAGCCGTCAAACCGCGCGGAGGCTTTGTCGCCAGATGGCCGGCAGGAGAATTCATGCGTTGACTATACGTCAGGATTGCGCCGCTAAGACAAGAGAACGCGCTAAGGAAAAAACGAACAGCAGATCCCTCGGACTGCGTCCCGCGCCCCTGAAAACCAGGGGAAGCAAACACGCGCGGGACTCCGCTCGGGATGACAGTGGTGGGGTGTTCGGTAAAAGCCGCGATGGTGCTAAGGTGTCATCGTTTGAGAGAGCCGAACTGGCTGGCACGGAGGATGCGATGGCGGGGAAAGGGTTGGAAGGGCAGGTGGCGCTGGTTACGGGCGGGGCGAAGCGGGTGGGGCGGAGCATTGCGTTGGGGCTGGCGGCGGAGGGCGCGGACGTGGTGGTGAATTACATGGAGTCGAAGGCGGAGGCAGAAGAGTTGGCGCAGGAGATTCGCGGGATGGGGCGGCGCGCGATGGCGATTGGAGGAGACGTTTCCAAGCGCCAGGATGTGGAAAAATTATTTATGGCGGCGGAAAACGAATTCGGCAGGCTGGACATTTTGGTGAACAACGCCGGCATTTTTCAGGCTGTGAAGTTTGAAGACCTGACCGAAGAGCAGTGGGACCACATGATGAACGTGAACCTGAAGTCGCAATTCCTGTGCGCGCAGGAGGCGGCGCCGATCATGAAACGCCGGGGGCGCGGGAGGATCATCAATTTGGTGTCGCTCGGCGCGTGGCCGTCTTACACGCACTACTGCGTGTCGAAGGCGGGGTGCATCATGCTGATGCAGTGCCTGGCGCGCGCGTTGGGGCCGGAAATTCTGGTGAACAGCGTCGCGCCGGGGACGATTCAGTTTCCCGGCGAAGCGCCGGATGAAGATTATATTAGGCGCGTCCCGCTGCATCGCACGGGGAAAGGCGAGGACATTGCGGGGGCGGTGGTGTATTTGGCCAGCGCGGATTTTGTGACGGGGCAGGTGATTGTCGTGGATGGAGGAAGGGCGGTGGTCTAGATCATGTGGCCAAAAACAAATTCGGAGAGGCAAGATGCCGGCCTGAAGGCCGCCGCTACAAATGCCCAGCTACGAGGTGACCGGGTTGGGCTTTTCGCTGTTGATGCGGAGATCGACGATGGCTTTTTTCACGACTTTTTCTTCGATTTTTCCGTCGAGGAAAAGCTCGTTGAGCGTGGCGAGGGTGATGAAGCGCGCGTCCACTTCAAAGAAATCGCGGAGGGACTCGCGGTGGTCGCTGCGGCCGAAGCCGTCGGTGCCGAGCGACGCGATGCGGCGCGGAATCCACGAGCTGATCATGTGCGGCAAAGTCTTCAAGTAGTCGGTGGCGGCGACGAGGACGCCGGGCGAATCTTTCAACATTTCCGTGACGTAAGGGACGCGCGGCTTTTCCGCGGGATGCAGGCGGTTCCAGCGGTCGGTCTCGATTCCGTCGGTGTAGAGCGCTTTGTAGCTGGTGACGCTCCAGACGTCGGCGGCAACGCCGTATTTTTGCTCGAGTATTTCTTGGGCGCGGAGAGCTTCGTTGAGGATTGCTCCGCTGCCGAAAAGTTGGGCGCGCAGCTTTGATTTTTTGTGCGTCGAAGCGCGGCACTTGTACATGCCCTTGAGGATGCCTTCGGTGACGTCGCCGGGCATTTCGGGCATGGCGTACGGCTCGTTCATCACGGTGATGTAGTAAAAAATACTTTCGCCATCTTTGTACATGCGGCGGATGCCGTCCTGAATGATTACGGCGAGCTCGTAAGCGTACGCGGGATCGTAGGCGCGCAGATTGGGCACGGTGAGCGCGAGTACGTGGCTGTTGCCGTCCTGGTGCTGGAGGCCTTCGCCGGCGAGCGTGGTGCGGCCGGAAGTGCCGCCGAGGAGNNAAAATAAAAAACGGAATAGTGTTGATGCCGTGGGTGGCGTACGCGGTGCCCGCCGCGATAAACGAAGCCATCGAGCCAGCCTCGGTGATTCCTTCCTCGAGAATTTGGCCGTCCTTGGCTTCCTTGTAGTAGAGCAAAGTTTTTACGTCCACGGGCTCGTAGCGCTGGCCGACGCTGGAATAAATTCCCACGGTGCGGAAGAGGGATTCCATTCCAAAGGTGCGAGCTTCGTCGGGGACGATGGGGACGATNNTCGTGGAGCGCGGCGATGGGTTTCGCGCGGACTCGGCGCTGAGGCGCGTAGCCGCCAAGCTCTTCGCGGCGCGCGCGGAGGTAGCGAATCTCTTCGCTGTCATCGGCGGGACGGTAGAACGGAACGTCGATGCACTGTTGGTCGGATACCGGGATATCGAATCGCGTGCGAAATTCCCGGAGCTCGTCTTCGTTGAGCTTCTTTTGCTGGTGCGTTACGTTTTTGCCTTCGCCCGCCTCGCCGAGTCCGTAGCCTTTAATGGTACGAGCCAGGATTACGGTGGGCGCGCCGCGATGATCCACAGCCGCTTTGTATGCGGCATAAACTTTTCTGGGATCGTGGCCGCCGAGACGCAGGCGGCGGAGTTGCTCGTCCGAAAGGGGTTCGACCAACTTTAGAAGCTGCGGGCTGGAGCCGAAGAAATGTTCGCGGACATATTCGCCGGAAGAGACGACAAGTTTTTGATACTCGCCGTCAACCATTTCTCCCATGCGTTTTACGAGCAGGCCTTCGGTATCGCGCTCTAGAATGGAATCCCACTCCGTGCCCCATAGGACTTTAATCACGTTCCAACCGGCGCCGCGGAATTCCGCTTCGAGCTCTTGAATGATTTGGCCATTGCCGCGCACGGGGCCGTCCAAGCGCTGCAAGTTGCAGTTCACGACGAAAATCAGGTTGTCGAGTTTTTCTCTTGCGGCAAGGCCGATTGCGCCGAGAGATTCCGGCTCGTCCGTCTCACCGTCGCCGAGGAAGGCCCAGACCTTCGAGTCCGTTACGGGTTTTAGCCCACGGTCTTCGAGATACCTGTTGAAGCGCGCCTGATAGATAGCCATCAGAGGGCTGAGGCCCATGGAAACCGTTGGAAATTCCCAAAAATCGGGCATCAGCCATGGATGCGGATAAGACGAAAGACCGCCATCGGGTTTCAATTCGCGACGGAAATTTTCAAGCTGTTCGGCGGAAAGGCGCCCTTCCAGAAACGCGCGGGAATAAATTCCAGGAGACGCGTGCCCTTGGATATAAACGATGTCGCCTTCGAACTCCGACGTGTGCGCGCGAAAAAAATGGTTGAATCCAATTTCATACAGAGTGGCTGCGGATGCGTAAGTGGAAATGTGGCCACCGATGTTGTGCTCTTCGCGGTTCGCGCGCACAACCATGGCAATGGCGTTCCAGCGCACAATGCTTTTGATCCGGCGCTCGAGTTGCTGATCGCCGGGGAAGTCGGGCTGCAATAGGTGAGGGATGGTGTTGACGTAGGGCGTCTTCGCGGTAAAGGGAATGTCGATCCCAACAAGCTTGGCGTGTGCTCGCAGGCGCTCCAGAATGTAGGACGCAACGTCGGGGCCGCTGGACTGCAAAACAGAATCCAGCGATTCGAGCCATTCCTGCAGCTCGTTGTCATCCAATCCCTGTATCGGCGTGCTAAGTTCGTTTTCCATCGCTTCGATTGCCTCGTAAGCCGCGGCGCGGGAGAGCAGCAGCGCAGACTGCCCGCGATAATTTTCGCATTCCTAGAATACACCCATACCGGCTTGCGTGCATTCAGAGCAACGGTCTTACTTTCGAAAAAATCAACGAGAGTAAATTCGCCAATGATCGCTAGGATGGTTCAAGAGGGGCGATGTTAAGTTTTTCGGGACAGCATCGCTACGAATTCCCGGTCGGCCGGTAAGAAATTCAGTTCGTGCAGAGTTTGTGGCTGACGCCACTCCATGGTCTCGAAGGCCTGGTTGCGAATGTTGGCAGGCGTGACCGTGGCTGAAAAGAAAATCAGGTCGATGGCTTCGCCGAGTTCGGAGTATTGATGGCGCGTACGAAACATTTCCGGACCGATTTTTGCCTCAACACCGAGTTCTTCTTGCAACTCTCGCGCCAGGGCTTGGGCCGGGGTTTCGCCCGGTTCGAGTTTTCCGCCGGGGAATTCCCACATCAGGCCGAACGAATCGGTGCGGCGCCGCTGGCAGACCAGCAGTTTGCCGTCCGCTTCGATTAGCGCGGCGACCACTAGCATTATTCGAGCCCCTTCACTATGTTCCGTGGATCACGCGCAAAAGTTCCCAAGCTCCCTCGATTAGCGGGGGGCCGGGAGTATTTAGGAGTTCGTCGCGGATCACGAAGACACGCCCGCTTTTCACCGCGGGGACATCTTGCCACGCCGGATTTCGCAGCGCGCTGGCGGGCCTCGCTCGATCTCCCGTAGCCGCCCAAGCAAGAACGATCACGTCCGGTTTCGCCCGCGCCACTTCTTCATCGGTGACGCGCGCGCCTCCGACGCCAACCATGTTGCCGCCTGCAATTTCTACCAGCTCTGCAACCCAAGGAGGAGAACTGATGCGCGGTTTTGGCCATGCCTCGCAATAAACTCGAGGTCGATGCTTCGTGCTCTTTGCGCGCGCGGCACGGGCCACATTGTCGAACGCTTGCTTCATCTTCAGAATTAGCTTTTCGGCGTTGGCCGCGCGATTGGCGATTCTGCCCAACGTGCGAATATCTTGCTCGATGTCTGCCAGCGATCGTGGATTGATTGCGACGAAAGTCACGGATTCAGCAAGTATTTTCGCCACGGTGTCGGGCGCGAAGGGCACAGAGCCGATCAGCATGGTGGGCTTGAGCCGCATTACTTCGGCGATGTCCATCTTCCAGCAGTCGCCCACTCGCGGACGCCGCCCTATGTCGGCAACGTCTTTACACCATTTGCTGACGCCGACGAGTTCACGGCCGGCGCCCAGCGCAAGCAGAATTGAAGTGACATTCGGCGCAAGCGAAACAATCCGAGCTTTTCCGCGCAAGGTTCTCGTGGCCATCGTCGCGAGGATTCTACCTGGCCCGTCTCAAATTCACTAAGAGCCAAAGGTGACGATTCAAAGGAGTCTTGCCTGAGGATTTATCTGGCCTTACGAAGAATGGCTTTGAGCCCACCAATCGTCCAAAGCCTGCTCGACCAGTTCCTAGAACCCCGTTTCTGGATGGTTTCCGGGTCGCCGACGATACGCCCAGTGACGAGCCGATTCGGTTGATCTTGCGACGGAAATCCGATGGTTTCCTGTTTTCCGACGAGGACTAAGCCGCTGGCGGGGCGGTCGCTATCGCGTGGGTGGGCCCGGACATTTAGTCTGCCGATAGGATAAAAATTCTTTCAAAGAGCCGAACAATTTCCTGCAGCGCCTTACAAGAAATTGTCAAGCCTAACCACACCAACCATGGGAACCGCCAGCCGGGAAGGAGTTGACCAAACAACACCCATGCTATCAGTAGCGGCAGCGCGGTTCCGGCAAACCAAATGAAAGGTATCTCCAAGCGTTGAAGAAGGCGACCGGAAGCAGCACACGCAAAGGCAACTAACGGCAATACCGTATGTTGAGGAATCAGCCAAGCGAAAACTGCGGCGAGCCCTAAACCTAGAGTAACGCTTGGCAAAAGCGCCCACACGCGCGAGGACGAAAAGAGCCGCTCCCCAGCGTACAGACTGCAATAGCCCGCCGCAATCGCGGCGAAGCCAAAGACTTCCCGATGGATATCCCGGAAGGCGGATAAGATTGAGTCGGCAGTCCACATTGCAGTGATGGACTGCACAGTGCCGATCACAACAACCACAGCTATGGTGGAGGCGGCGAACAAAATGGTCGACTGAAGAATGCGCCTCGCCCATCGCTCTGGGGCGTAAACAGAAGAGAACGCTGCGGCGATCTCCTGCGGCTCGCCGAACCGCATCCTGATGATCCGGGCGGCGGCCTCGTTATCATAGCCCTGGGATCGCACCTCGTCTGCGAGATCATCCAGATGAGCACGCAGTTCCTTGGCCACTTCGCACCGATGCTTGTTGCCGGGAAGCTTCGCCAGCAAAATTGCTCGGGAAACAATGTGATCCAGATGCGTCACGCGTTGGCCTTCGAAAGTATGGCGTTTACCACTTTCGTGAAAGAAAACCATTCCTGTTCACTGCGGCGTGCGGCTTTTCGGCCAGAGGCTGTCAAACCGTAATACTTCCGCTGCTTCCCAGTCTCTCCTGTGCGCCATTCCGAGCGGAGATAGCCACGTTTGTGCAATTGGTGAAGGGCCGGGTACAACGTGCCCTCTTTGAATTCAAATGCATCCCGGCTGCGGCGCACCGATTCCCGGATGATCTCGTATCCGTACATGTCGCGTTCGGATAGGAGCTTGAGGATTAAGAGCGCGATGCTGCCTTTGAGCAATTCTCGATCAAACGCCATTCTCTCGCACCTCGGGCCAGCAGTTACATCGGCTAAGAAGGTATCATAGTTTGATACGGCCCTAGAAACAGACGTGAATTCCGCTCCCCAGCTGTTAGATACAAAGCCGATCTGGTGCTGAGTTGACAATCATGTTGCTTGCGGTGTATACATCGTATAACGATGTATCGCGATGAAAGAGAGGAGGCAAATCATGAGAACTCGGACTGCGCTGGGCGTAACGATCATCGCCCTGGCGAACCTCGCGGTCACGGTCTTGCACCTCTTCCTGGCTGGAAAGCTCAATCCTGCGTTGACCGTGGCGGGTTCGATGCGCATCGGCGCCTATGCCGGCGCGCTCACGCTGGCAGGAGTGGGATTGTTGTGGACGCGGCTGAAGAGGATCGGTTCCTTCGTCCTGATTATTGGGTTCGCGAATGGGCTTGTAATCGGGAGCCTCGAGCATTTTTTCATCGCCGGCCCGAACAACGTGTTTGACGCCGGGTACAGCGGCTGGGCAATCCTGTTCGACGCCAGCGTGGCTCTTCTTGTGGCCCTGGAGATTGCGGGCCTCTGGAGTGCCGGGCGCATTCTTGTAGCGCGCTCGCGATGAGCGCTTCATGGGCAAGACGGCGTCGTGCGCTCCAACGATGGAAACTTCTGCCTAAACGACGAATCGGGTGCCTCTGAACCTATTCCCTCAGCGTCATAGCAGCGAAGCGACGTAAACGCAGGAAGCTGGTCGAGCGATGGACGTGGTGGAGAGCCGAATGCGACCTAACGTGGAAGGTCACGATGGAGCGGCGTTAGCTCTCAAGATCCGGCTTCGACGAGCTGTGCAACCTGAAACGAGTGCACACAGTCAAACATACGTGTGCAGGAACGACGAGAGAAGGCGATAAAATAATAACTGTGAATTCCGCGAAGAAAAACTCGTGCAGGCAATCGTTGGGCGGAAACTTTCGGAGACGGATTCCTGGCTTCGGGGGCTTGCTCAGGCTAAGCCTGTGCGTGCTGCTCTGCGCGTACGCGTCCGCGGCCACGGCTCAGGCTCAACAGCCCACGTCCGTTCCGGGAGCGGAGGGGGGCCGAGCGAGTGCGGTCGGAACAGGGACTACAGCCGTTGAGCAAATACAGGAGCAGCGATCGACGGGAGACATCGCCGGAACAGTTGTGGATCAAACGGGAGCGGTCGTGTCTGGGGCGCGCGTAACGCTTACGAGTGCGGACGGGCCTCCCAATCGCGAAATGCTAACGGGCGACAATGGGGAATTTTCGTTTGCGACGATAGCTGCGGGTGCGTTCAAGGTGACCGTGACGTCGGTGGGCTTGGCTACGCAAACATACTCTGGAGTGCTGGCTGCCGGGCAGTTCTACATCGTCCCGCAGATCGCGTTAGCTGTTGCTACGGAAGTCACTGAGGTGCGCGTCGTCGGGCTCCAGACTACCGAATTGGCGGAAGTGCAAATCAAGGAACAAGAGAAGCAGCGTATCCTGGGCGTGATTCCAAATTTTTATATTAGTTACGTACACGATGCGGCGCCGCTGACGCCCAAGCAAAAGTTCGAGCTCGCGTGGAAGACGACGATTGATCCGGTGACATTTGTAATCGTGGGCGCTACCGCTGGGCTTGAGCAGGCGGAAAATCAATTCAGCGCGTATGGACAGGGCGCGCAAGGCTATGGAAAGCGCTACGGCGCGGCCTACGCTGACACGGTTACAGGCACGTTCCTGGGAGGCGCCCTGCTGCCGGCGTTGATGAAACAAGATCCGCGTTATTTCTACAAGGGGACTGGGAGCACGCGGTCGCGGGTTCTGTATGCGATCGCGAATTCAGTAATCTGCAAGGGCGACAACGGGCACTGGCAGTTCAATTATTCGGGAATACTGGGAGGGCTCGCTTCGGGAGGTATCTCGAACCTTTACTATCCGCCGAAAGATCGCGGAGCGGGATTAGTGTTTGAAGACGAGGGAATCGGGATCGGCGCAGCTGCCGTCAGTAATCTGATTCAAGAATTTATTATCCCGAAGTTGACGCCGAATCTTCCTAACCACCGAGCGGCGGCACAACCCTAAAGCGTTGACAGACGATTGCGACTCGTCGATGATGATTCGACGTGCAGGAAACTCTCAGCAAGCAGCTCGCAGATATCGTTCTCCCCGATGGCGACGGCCGGGAAATCCGTCTCGGTTCGTTGTGGGAGAAGAAGCCGGTCGTGATCGTTTTTCTACGGCACTATGGCTGAATTTTTTGCCGCGAGCACGTCGCGCAGTTGCGCGAACACGAGCAAGCCCTTTTGGATAAGGGTGCGTCGCTTGCCGCTGTGGGCCTTGGCGACCGAAACTACGCACGCATTTTCCGCGAAGAAACGGGAATAGCGTTTCCCCTGTTGATCGACGAACGGCGGCAGGCTTACGCTGTCGCCAACCTGCGTTCCGCTAATCTGTTGCACCTGGCCCGACGCGACAATTTCGAGAGCCGCAATCGCGCGAAAGCGGCCGGGCATCATCAGCACAAACTTGGCCAGAATCCCTTTCAGCTCGGCGGCAGCTTCATCTTCGCGCCGGGGAACATCGACCGCTTCGCCCACGTGAGCAAAACCTTCGGCGACAATGCAACACCCGCTAGGCTTCTTGCCGCTCTCAGTAAAGGCTGAGCAGACTTAGCCTGCAGAGCAAAAAAAGCGCCGAAGAGGTTCGCTCTCCGGCGCTTTTCGTTATGCGAGCTTTAAAAAAATTACTATTGAGCTGCTTCGACCTTCTTGAGCTGCGGCTTGGGCATCTGCCAGATGATTCCGGAGTCGTCGGCATTGTTCGGATAGAATTGCGCCGACTTGTTTCCGGAAGGCAACAGGACGATGTCCGCACGGCGGTTGTAGGCGAGCCAGCTGCCCTCTTTGTTCCGTTCGCGCGCCTTGGGGGCCTTGTTCGGATTGGTGTCTTCCAGGGTTTTCACTTCCGACTTTTCCAACTGGCGGTCTTTTCCGTATGCGGCCGTTTGGATTTTGTCGGCGGAGATGCCCTGATCGACCAAATACTGTTTGATGCGCTCGACACGACGCTCGCTCAAATCCTGGTTATGCGGTTTTGAGCCGCGGATGTCCGCGTGAGATTCGATAGAGAGCTTCGCATCGCCGTCGTATTCGAGATATTTCTTGAACCCGTCGGCCAGCGTGGCGAGTTCCGTTTGTTGGCTCTTTACGAGGCCAACTTGCGGATGACCCTTATCCGGATAGTCCGTGGGGTAGAAGATGCTCTGCAGGACGACGGCTGGGATCGGCTCGATAGAGCCGGTCACGTGAACGGAAGCGGTTGTCGTCAAAGTTCCGCCGCAGACGTTTGTCGCCGTCAGACTGTAGTTCCTGTTCTCGTCCACGGAGCCGATGTCGGTCTTGGTCGGGTCCGCCTTGATTGCCTGGCTGCCGTTGAGATCGACTTTGCCGATCGGATCGATGTTGGCGGAGTCAGCGTTCGAGGTGGTCCAGGTCAGCGTACCATTGTCATCGGTGATGACTTTGTCGCCGATCTTGCGATAGTGCAGTTCCGTGGGATTTGACGTGAGGCTAGCCACCACGGTGGTGTTAACGTTAACAGCTTCGGTGCCCGTTACTGTCCCGCCGGGTCCCGCCGCAGTCAGTGTGTACGTTGTCGTTGCGCGCGGTGAAACAGACTTGCTTCCGCTTGCGTCGACGGCGCCGACTCCATTATCGATGGTCACATCGACAGCATCAGTGGTCTGCCAGGCAATGTCCGTATTCTGGCTACAGTTGATATTTGCCGTAGCATTTGTGATCACAGCTCTTACCGGCGCGACGACTACCGTTGCGCTAGCGATGCCCGCATAGAATCGGGGCAGCGGCGCCTTCTTTTGCAGTTCAGCCTGACGGTGAGACCAGTCTGTGGTGACTTGCGTGTTCTTGCCGACGTTAATCGAGACTTTCTTCCCGGCTTCGACTTTCACGTCGCCGGACCATAGGTCTTTGCCGCCGCGCGTAATCGTTAGATGATGCGTTCCGGGAGGGAGGAGCAATTCCTGTTTCCAGACCCAGAAGTCATTATTGAATTCGTCCACATGCCCCACAAAATAGCCGGGAGTTTTTCCGTTCGATAGAACGGCAGCGCGTGCGTCTGTCCCCGAGATATAGACTCGGCCCCACGGACCGGCAACTTTGTCGCCGTAGGCTTCCAGCGTCACAGCGAGATCGGTGGATTTTCCCGCCACGATGGTCACGTCCTGCGTGGAAATTTTATAGCCGTAATTAACCACCACTACTGTGTGTTTTCCGGCGCTCAGCTTGATACCGCGGCTTCCTTCGCGAATGCCGTTGCCATCCACGAACACGTAAGCCTGGGACGGTGTCACCTTGATCTTCAGCTTCCCTTCTTGTGCGAAGCCGGCGCTCGCGCAAAGCGCGATAGCCACCGCGAGGGTGAAGATATGTCCAATTCGTCGCATCTCAATGTCTCCTAACGATTTTGTTATAGGCGAGATTAATTGTTGCGCTTCCGCGCCCGTTCGGTAAAGCGCTGGCTGGGACTGCACCAAGAAGGTATATTCCTATCCGCCATCTGTCAATGAATTTGAAAGAAAAAGCGAACGCCGTTGTTACGAGAGTTGATTGGGCGTGTATCAAGTATTCAACACCCTATAGTCCGTCCCAGCACCGATGCGTGCAAAGCCTTCGCAGTTCGGCCGGGCAAAGTTCGGGCACAAACTTCTGTGACAGTCAAACTGGTGCATGTTCCGTTATGAAACGTTCTGGAAGATTTCGCGAACCGGTAAGCGGCGGCGCAGAGCTGAGTTTTGCCGGAGGCCGCTCGCATTAGCTGGCCGCACGATTCATGTTCAACGAAACGATCCTCGAACATTTCCGGAATCCGCGCAATGCCGGCGAGATCGCGGACGCTACTGCCGTCGTCGAGGTCGTAAACCCGGTTTGCGGCGACGTACTGCGTTTGTCGGTGCGCGTGGAAGCGGGACGTGTGGCGGAGGCGCGATTCAAAACTCAGGGATGCGTTGCGGCCATTGCTGCAAGCTCGGTTCTCACGGATCTGCTGGCGGAAAAATCTCCGGACGAGTTTCGTTCGATCACGCCGCAAGAAATTTCCGAGGCGCTGGGAACGCTACCGCCAGCCACATTTCACGCCGCGCAACTTTGCGGAGACGCGCTCACCGCTCTTTCTCTGAAGCTGGTTTGAGACTCGCTCGCGACATTTTTACCCGCCGAGGGCCTTCTTCAGAGTTTCCGGATCGTTCAAATTGAGTACGACGCCCTCTTCGCCGGTCTCAACCTCCGCCACGTCCTGCGCGTGGGCCCAAACCACTTCGCGGGCTCCGACCAGTGGCGAGGCGGCGAGCAATTCTTTGTAAAGCGAAGCGCGAAAGATTACGGGGTGCCCGCGCTTTCGCCCGTAGGTAGGCAGGACGATTTGTTTTTCGGCGGAATCAAATTCCTGAATGAGCTGGGCGACGAGAAAATTGGATATCAATGGATGGTCCACGGGACAGACAATTAATCCCTCCGTTGCGCCCGCTGGAAGACTGCGCACCGCAGCCTGGATGGAAGAAAGCTGGCCCTGCTGCCAATCCGGATTTTCGAGAATCCACGCGGGGTCGAAGGGAAGCTGATTGCGAATTTCCTCCGCTTGGGCTCCCAGAACGACTCGCGTGAGACCGACGCGTTCGTGGCGTGTGGCGGAAACGAGATGCTCGGCAAAAGTTTTTCCGCGATAGGTAAGCAGCGCTTTCGGCAGGCCCATTCGGCGTGATTCACCGGCGGCCAGGATGGCGACGGCGAGCATGCTGACTCAATCCGGCTGCAGGGTAGCGACTTTGGAAAGCTTTACAGATTTGTGAGCGAGGTTGCCGGCGTTGCGCCGGACGGCGATTAGTTCGGCGGTGATGCTGACTGCAATTTCCTCAGGAGTGAGGGCGCCGATATCCAGGCCAACCGGCGCGTGAACGCGCTCAAATTTTTCCGGCGATACACCGGCCGTTTCCAGCGCTTTATAAACCGAGGTAACTTTGCGGCGGCTGCCGATCATTCCGATATAGCGAGGAGAAAAGCCGCGCGATTCGGTTTCCACGGCCCAGGACAAAACGCGCATATCGTCTTTATGTCCGCGGGTGACGATGACAATGTAGGTGGCAGAGTTAGGCCGGATCTTTTCAAAGGCTTCTTCGTACGAAGCGTAGATTTCCGAGGACATGGGGAAGCGTTCTGCGTTCGCGAATGTGTCGCGATCGTCCGCAATCCCGATCGAAAATCCGGCTTGATTCGCAGTGCGCGCCAAAGCCGCGGAAATGTGGCCGCCGCCAAAAATATAAAGCATGGGCTGGGGCAGAATGGGTTCCACGAAAATCTCCAGAGTGCCGCCGCATATCAGACCGGAATCGTAACCGGCTTCGTGGTTCAGGTTGAACGTCATCTTGCGGGGCAGCTCGCTTTGAATTACTTCTTTGGCCGCGGCCCACACTTCCGCTTCGACGCAACCGCCGCCCACGGTTCCCAGGATTGAGCCATCGTCGCGAACCAGCATGCGCGAAGCTTCATAGCTCGGAATCGAGCCGTTGGTATGCACGATGGTCGCGAGTGCGGCGCGGTGGCCGGCCTTCCTGATGCTGACAATTTCTTCGAAAACGTCCATCAAGTTTCTCACTTTATCGTACAAAGAAACGCTAGCACATTGTGGGCCGGTTGTCGTGGATTTGCTGCCTGATCTTTTGAAGTTTTTTGTACGCAGGAAGCGCCAGGAATGGGATAGCCGTGTTCCGGGTAAAATACCTGACGCGTTTAGAGTTCAGCCCCGACGGACTTCCGCGCAGGGTAGAGGTCTTTTGACGATCGGGAAAAGCGCGAGTCAAACGGCGCTCCAATGGTTTTGACGTAAGTCCAATTCACCCCGCGAAAATGGATGAGGATTACCGTCATCACTTTAGGATTGCGATTGTGTTTCGCGAGATTCAGGGACTGAGTGTTCACAGCGCTGATGGCTGAAACTGCTCGTGTCAAACCGCGATCGCGGGCGTATTCGGTCAAGGCGCGATTCATGGCGCTGTGAATTCCATGACCGCGCCACTGCGGGACAACGAAGGAATCATACCGGAGGACCTCGTTCTCAAGGAGAATCCAATTTACGCCGGATACGAGCTCGGCGCCGTTGGCGAAGGCCATCCACATGAATCCTGCAGCCTGGCGCTGCACATATGCGACGGCCGCGGCGTCGCCCCGGCCAAACTGAAACTTGACGTCTGCCAAAGGGATGTTTCCCATGGAGGAAATCTGCGCAGCGATGTCTTCGAGATTTTCCTTTCCGACGTAAATCCTGATGTCGACTTTTTCTTTCGCGTACGGCTCCGGTAAAGGCTGTTGAAGCTCGGTCTGAAAAATATGCCAGGCATGCCAATACATGAATGGACGTAGGATTTCACGCAGAACGAGCAATGAGGAAAAAAACAAGCCTCGGTAGCGCAATGCCTCACCGATGGATTGCCGGCGCATCGAAAGCCCATTGGACATGGTTTCGCCTGAGGAAGCGTTCGGTTGCAACTGGGTCTTGAGCGGCACAATACGCTAGCGGCGCATTTGCGTCAAGCATTTGTGATGGCGAATGTGGACATGGCTGCGGCTGAGTGTTAGCTTCGTTTTGAATGGCCACACCACGAGAGGAATTCATGAAAGCGATCGTTTATTCGCAGCATGGCGGACCCGAAGTCTTGCAGTACACGGAAACGACGAAGCCGCAAATTGATGCGTTCGAAGTTCTGGTTCGAGTGCGAGCTTGCGCGCTGAATCACCTCGATCTTTTTATTCGGCGCGGGCTGCCAGGGATTAAAATTCCGCTTCCTCATATTCCCGGGAGCGACATTGCCGGTGAGGTGGCGGAGGTTGGAGCGAAAGTCACGGGCATAAAAGTGGGGGAACGCGTCATGCTGCAGCCGGGGATTTCCTGCGGGCAGTGCCCGCAATGCCTGGCGGGAAACGACAATTACTGCCGCCAGTACACGCTACATGGGCAGATGGTGGATGGCGGGTGCGCGGAGTACGTGAAATCTCCCGCCGAGAACGTGGTGCCGATCCCGGAGAATATGTCGTTCGAGGAAGCGGCGGCGTTTCCGCTGGTGTCGCTGACNNGCCACGGCCGGGACGAAGGAAAAAGTGATAAAGGGGAAAGAACTCGGCGCGGATTCCATGATCCTGCATTCGGAGAATGACATCGCGGAGGAAGTGAAGCGCATGAGCAATCGCCGCGGGGTGGACGTCGTGTTCGAGCACGTGGGACAAGCCACCTGGGATCAGAGCCTGCGAAGCCTCGCGCCTGGCGGACGGCTGGTGACTTGCGGCGCGACGACAGGGTACGACGCGAAGATCGATTTGCGGTTCCTGTTCGTGCGGCAGCTTTCGATACTGGGGTCGTTCATGGGAAGCAAGGCTGAATTGTTTAGCGCGCTGGAGCTTTTCCGGCGAGGGCTGCTGAAGCCGATAATCGATGTGGTGCTGCCGCTGGAAAAGTGCGCGGAAGCGCATGCGCGCCTGGAGAATCGCGAGCAGTTCGGGAAGATTGTGCTGCGGGTAGCATAACGGGAATCCGCGTTATTCGTAACGTAGCGCGATGATGGGGTCCACGCGCATCGCCCGGCGTGCTGGGATGTAGCACGCGGCGAGGGCCACGCCCGTTAGCACGACCGCCACTACCACGAATGTCGCCGGATCAGTCACGCTGACGCCATACAGCACGCTGCTCATCAATCGCGTCAAGCCAAGCGCCGCTGCGAGCCCGACCCCCACGCCGATCAACGCCGTCTTCGTTCCTTCGCCGAGCACCATGATCAACACGTGGCTCGGCTGCGCCCCTAGTGCCATTCGAATCCCAATCTCGTGCGTTCGTTGGCCCACCAAGTAAGAGATCACGCTATAGACTCCGACGCTCGAAAGCACCAGCGCCAACGCCGCAAACACGCCTAGGAGCGCCATCGAAAACCGCTTGTCGGCAAGTGACCGCGAAATCAGATCCTCGTAACTGTGGGGCTCGTACACCACTTCCTGACTGTTCATCTCCGCCACTTTGCTGCGAATCGGTTGCACAAGTGAAAGTGGCGGAATTCCCACCGAGCGGATCAGCACTCCGGTGCTATTTCCGGCGCGCGACATATATCTGTCCGGGATCTGCATGTAAGGAATGTAAAACTGTGCGTGCACATTAATCTTGTCATCCAGCCCCCAATGCTTTACGTGTCCAACGATCCCGACAATCTCGACAGGCTTTCCGATGAAGGGGTCGACGATGCTCCGTCCGATCGGATCTTCGTGCGGGAAGTATTTCTCTGCCAAGTCCTCGTCGATTACTGTGACCAGCGGTGAGCGCTCGTCGTCCCGCCCCGTGAAAAAACGCCCGCGCTTCAGCGGAATTCCCATTACTTTCAGATAGTCAGGCTCGACCTCGTACCAGAGTCCGTAGGGCATGTCGCTCTCACGCGCCGGCTTGGGCTGCCCTTCAATCCAGAACGGATCTTCGGAATCACCGTACATGGGGACTCCGCCGCGCTGCAAGGACACCGCTTCGATTCCCGGAACTTTCGCAATCTCATCGTGCAAGCGGCGAAGGTCCGCGCGTATAGCGTCTGGATTTTTAGCGGAAGTCGCAGGCGGCATTGCCACCTGGAAAAATAAGACGTTCTTTGGGTTGAAGCCGGGATTAACACTCCATAGGCTCCCCAGGCTGCGAAGCATCAATCCCGCGCCGACGAGCAGCACCAGCGCCAACGCCATTTCCACGATCACCAAGACGCTTTGCGCCCGGCTTCGCGCGCCGCTCACACTGCGCCCTCCTTCTTTTAATGTATCCTGCAGGCGCGGCTTCATCAGTCTCAGCGCCGGAGCAAGTCCAAAGAAAATTCCGGACAGCACCGAAATGGCAAGAGTGAAAATCATCACGCGGCTGTCCAGCCGAATTTCCTCGGCGCGCGGCAGACTCTCCGGCAGCAATCCGAGTGCGGCTTGCGTTCCCCAACTCGCGATGAACAAACCGAGGGCGCCGCCGAACAGCGACAGCAGCACGTTTTCGGTCAAAAGCTGCCTGATCACGCGGAGCTTTCCGGCACCCAGCGCCGCGCGAATGGCAAACTCACGCGCGCGCTGCATTGACCGGGCCAGCGAGAGGTTTGCCACGTTCACGCAAGCGATCAGCAGCACAAAAAATACTGCCGCCAGCAACACCAAGAGATACGGCCGCACATCGCCAACAATCTTTTCCTTCAGCGAAACAACGGTTGCACGCGTATTCGAATCCACATCCGGATAAGCCACCGCGAGATTTTGCGTTACGCGTTCCATGTCCGCGCGCGCCTGTTCGAGCGTGACCCCGGGCTTCAGCCGCGCCACAGCGTCCATGCCCATCCCCACGTCGCGCTGATGAAATATCACGTCGTTCCACTGCCCAATCGGAACATATATATCGCTGGTTCGAAAATTCTGCATGTAGAGATGGAAGCTGGCCGGCACCACACCTACTATCGTGTAGCTCGTGCCGTTGAGCGTCAAAGTTTTGCCAACCACGTCAGGCGAGGAGCCAAATTGTGACTTCCACATTCCACCGCTGATCATCACCTCAGGTTTTCCGCCCAGGACATCTTGCTGCGGATCAAAATCCCGGCCCATCACCGGACTTACGCCGAGCGTCGGAAAGAAATTCGCGGAGACCATCACTCCATCTACTCGCTGCGGCTCTCCGAGTCCACTCAAGCTGAAATCATCCGGGCGGAAAGCAGCGACGGATTGAAATGTCTGATTGTCCTGCTGCCAATCGAGAAAATTCGGATACGATATCGAGCTGTACTCGAATTGCGGTTTGTGCTGATACAGCGTGACCAGACGGTCGGCCTGTGGAAATCGCAGCGGCTCCAACAAGACTCCGTTCACCAACGAAAAAAGCGCTGTGTTCGCACCAATGCCGAGCGCGAGCGTCGCAATAGCGACAAGCGTGAACCCGGGACTCCGCAGCAGTACTCGCAACCCAAATCGCAAATCACTCCAAAACGCTTCCATGCGCAGCCTCCATCCGGCTCATCCCACTCAGTCCTATGGCAGTTTGGATGCCAAGGTCGGGACGGCAGTGACCGCCTAAGTGAACCAAAGACAGAGTTTGGGTTTCAGACCAACCAGCCGCCGATAGCCGAATGGTCGATTTTGGGATTTGACACTCGCTGCCGGTCACTTCGCGCGCAGGCGACATATCGCAGAATGCTGTATCTTAGTTCGAGAGGGAGGCGTGCATGCTGAACGGTTATGAGCCGGAAACGAAGCCGATGTCGCCGAATCGAAAGTTGTGGCTCGCGTTTTCGGCGGCTCTGCTGATCGTGCTGAGTTATGTGGGCTGGATTTTTTACTCGCGGTGGCACGAAAATCGAGCCATCAATCAGGAAGTGACGGCGGAGCGGACAGAGAAGGATCAACGCAACGCGGCTGCAACCGTGGAGACTTTGGGAGGCAGCGAGTTCAAGATCATCAGCTTTTACGCTTCACCGGGCTTGATTCATCGCGGCGACGAAGTGACGATGTGCTACGGCGTGTCGAACGCGAAGTCGGTGAGCATCGATCCGCCGATCGGGGAAACGTGGCCGTCGGTGAATCGCTGCATGCAGATCACTCCGAAGAAAACAACGAAGTACACGTTTACCGCCGACGATGGGAAGGGAAGTACGAAGACGGCTGAACTGACGATTGAAGTGAAGTGACCCAGCGGGACGACACTAGCCACTCTTAAACGAATTACACATGGTCGCGCAACGCGGCCGGTCACACTCGCACCAAGCTTTAATTCGTGGCAGCATGGCGATTATGACTACCATACTGCTGCTGACCTGCTCCAATATTTTTATGACTTTTGCGTGGTACGGGCATCTGAAATACCGCCAGGTGCCTCTGTTCAAGGTTATCGTGATTAGCTGGCTGATTGCGTTCCTTGAATACTGCTTCCAAGTGCCGGCCAACCGGATCGGCTCGTACGAGTTCACGGCAGTCCAGCTTAAAACGATACAAGAAGTGATATCGCTAACCGTGTTTTCAGTGTTCGCGGTCTTGTATTTAGGCGAAAAACTAAAATGGAACTACCTGGTAGGTTTTGGGTTAATAGTAAGTGCGGTTTTCGTGATCTTCAAGAAATGGTGATCACGAGCGATCAGAGAGACGAGGATAAGCGATGAAGAGGCTATTTTGGATCGGGTTGCTGGCGGCAATGCTGACGCCTGCGCGGGTGATGGCGCAAAGCGCGTTTGACGGAACCTGGAAGATTGATCTGAACCAGACGCAACTGCCCGCGAAGCCTGGCGTATATCTGTTGCAGAATGGGACTTATCACTGCCGAACTTGCATCCCGCCAATCGACGTGCGGGCTGATGGCCTGGACCACCGGGTTGCCGGAGATTCGTGCTACGACACGGTGAATATCAATGTGTTGGACGATCGCACGGTTCAGGAAACGGACAAAAGTAAGGGAAAGATAGTGCATACCGAAAAGATAACCGTCGCGCCGAGCGGGAACACGGCCACTTGGGAATTTGCCGATAGTTGTGACGCGAACGGCGAAGAGGTCACCTGGAAGCAGATCTCGGTGCGCGTGACGAAGGGACCACTTGGATCGCATCCGATTTCGGGTTCGTGGAGAGCTATGAGGATCGTGAATTCGTCGGAGAACGGGCTTACTGCGACAATGAAGCTGGAAGGAGATACTTTTAGTTTCATGGATTCCACCGGGCAGAGTTATACGGCGGTATTGGATGGGCCGGACGTGCCGTTCAAGGGTGACGCCGGCAATACCACGGTATCGGTGAAGCGCGTTGCTGACGACACGATCGAGGAAACTGATAAGCGCGCGGGGAAGGTGGTGAGTGTGACGCGCTTCACGGTCTCTGCTGACGGCAAGACGCTGAACGTTTCGATCAGCGACAAATTACAGGGAAGCTCCATGCATTTTGTGGCGGCGAAGCAATAGACCGGAGTATTTGAACCGGCGAGGCTGGGGCTACTTCAAAATATCAAATTTCCAACCAGAACCAGCGCGAGAGCCAGAACGGTTCCGGTCAGAATAGCCAATAGCAACCAATTCCGAAGTTGAGGGCGGGACTTGGGCATCCCCAACATGTGTACGGAGGGATCAGACTGATCAAAATAGCTCGCATGGTGCCGGTGTCTAGTTTCGTGTGCCATGCGGAAAATACTAGCACCGTATTGGGTAGTCGGCTGGCCATGTACCGTGGAAGTAAACACCGATGGCCCACAACGACTCGGCACGCGAGATTGTTTTTCTTTGAAGGTGTGCTGAACAGGACAGTTTTAGATCTTCGCCTGGGGACATAGTGGTGCCTACCGTGATTTCAAAATGATGAATGCAGGAATCGCGGTCAGGAGACTCCCCTATATGCACCGTGCACGTCAATTTGTGAGCGCGCTGTTTCTGACGGCGGCTCTTGCGGCAAGCGGATCGGTTGTAGCCGCTGCAACACCGCAGGAGGCTTCGGTCCGGGTCTACGACTCGAATCATCATGACTACCACAATTGGGACGACCGCGAAGACCACGCCTATCGAGGTTACCTGGTAGAAAGGCACCAGGATTATCGCGCGTACGACAGACAGACGCACAGACAACAGGCCGCTTATTGGAACTGGCGCCACAGTCATCCAGATTAAGAGCACGGAAGACGTTTCGCAGCGCGACAGAGCCGATAGTCACATCGCTTGTTCGGAGGTCGGAGGAGCGGTGCGATTCGGTTTTGCGCGTGATTCGAAACGCCAGAGGAATATACGAACATGAAACGCCCTTTTGGTGTGACGATCATCGCGGTGCTGGCGTTCTTTGGAGCGGCGATTCTGGCTCTGGGCGCGGCCGGTTTCTTTTTTGTCGCCTTCATGGGAATGACGGGTGGAGATTCAGGAGATCCCGCGTCCGTGGCAATTGCGGGAATGGGAGTCGCGGGAGGATTTTCGCTCCTCGTGCTCGCCGGTGTCGCTGGCTGTCTGGCGATTGGGGTGCTGGAATTGCGAGAATGGGCTCGAATCGTGTCCGTCGCATCTATTGCTGCGGGTATTGGATTTACAATTCTCAGCCTGTTCGCCGTCAGGAGATATGTGGTGCTTCCGGCTGTCCCGTCAATTTATTGCCATTTGCTGGTGGTGACGACGGCCGTCTGGATGCTTGCATACCTCTTGCTGCCTCGAGTGAAGCAGGTTTTTAGCGCGGTGACCGCGCGACCGGCACATTGAACGGATCGCCCATTCAAGGCGTTCTACGCAGGAAATCGTTAATGGTTCTCTCGAATCTGTTGCGCTCGAAACCACGAACTTCTGAGATGGTCGAAACCGACGAATTTACGCCGCCCACCAAACAGAACGATATCTCGCATAAACACGAGACGCCGATTGAAGAAATTATATCGCTCAACATCAACAAGAATCATTCCCAAGCGCCTACTTATGCTCTCGATCTCATCCCAGGTGACATGTTTCCACCTGAAATATCTCTTGTAGCGAATTCCTCGATCATCAGCAAAACCTTACACCACTTGGTGAGCTTGTGCAAAGGCACCCAACATCAGCGCACCGAAAATATACAGGAACGGAAAATCTCTGCCTTCGGTGTGGACGGCGGGATGGAAAAACAATGGCGGGATAAATAGGACTAAGAAAAAAAACACGACTACTTCCATAATTCGCGTGACGAGCCAGCTCGATTGGGACCCAATTATGAGATCGTCGTCCGTCACCAGCTCCAAAACTTACCTAAATGGCAGTGTTAATACCAGAAGAATTTTACGCTACGGTTAACCGGAATGTCGTGCAGTCCAGTCTGACACGATGAGAGGAGAAGACGTCCTCGATGCCGCTCTATATGAGAGGACGCGGTCGCAAGGCAATTTGAAGATTCTTGTTCCCACGCATTATCTTCACCGCGAGAGCCTCTTTCGAGTGGCAAAGGATGTCTCGGAGTTCGGTTAGAGTCATTCCCTCCGCAGGGTGATTATCGATGGATTCGATGATGTCTCCGGGCTCGATTCCAGACTCGGCGGCGGGCGACTGCGGCAGAATCCGCTTAACGACAAACTTGTGGAAGTTGGGGCCTTCGGCGTGAATCCTTAGGCCGCTCTCATCGTATTTCGCGGGATCTGCGTAGCTGCGATTTGGCGTAAGCCAGAGGCGTTTGCTGCGATTGTCGAAGACCACGGTGAAGCGTTCCAGGAATTCGGCGCCAATCAGTCCGGCGTGATCTTTGGCCGCCATTAGTCCTTCCGTACCCTGCGAGAACGTGATCGGCGGATTCTGAATTGCAAAAGTACCAACGGTGAGCCGAGCGGCTCGTCCGTCTCTCGACTGGCTGGCTCCGCCGGCGCTGGATCCCGGGTCGTCGAGAAGCTTCATTGCTGCGGGTGGCAAGTGGTGCTCGTCACTGAAAGGTTTGTATAGGTCCACGTAGGAATTCGCGCCGCCGTCGATTAAAAAGTTGGCGGCGATGGGCTCGACGCCGGGTAGGGCGATAGTCGCGTCGATGAATTGGAAGCCGTGTTCATCGAGACGTACGGGCAAGGGCGTGTCTCTTGGCGATGGCTGATACTTGTCGGGCAGGTAGATAGAGAGCAAGCGACGCTCGTAGTCCACAGTGACGACGAAGTCGTCGAACAGTCGCGATCCAATGATGCCGTCGACAGTGTGGCCGATGGCTGGTTCCAGAGATTTCAAATCAATCACGACGAGGTTGCGGTGCGTGAGATCCATTCCCGGTAGGCTAATCTGGACATCTCGTATAATCCCGACCTGGACGGCGTCGGAGACATCGTTGCGGGATACAGCGCTGCCGCTGGTTTGCAGCGAGATCTGGCGAGCGTATTCGCGGTCGACTAAGAATCCTTGGCTGGCGTTGTCGAGAATGAACCAGCCTGGGTGGTCGTTTATCTTCGCTTGCACGAAGACCAGGCCGTTTGCGATCAGCTCGACAGGGATGTTTAGAGTGGCGCTGCCCGACGAAAACCGATAGGAGGGAGGAGGTTGCGGCGGCGACGGCGGATGTGCTTGCGCGAATGCGGACGTCGTAATGAGAACTGCCAGAAGTGCAAAGAACATGGCTGATTTAGACTCCGCGATGGATGTATAAGTTCCCGAAATTCGCGGGTTCCGCCACATGCGATTGCAATGGTTGGTGCTAAGGTGCAAAATGTTGATGTGGGTGGGGAACTGACGCGGCGGCGCATTGCGCGTGCGCTTGCGCTGAGGATTAATCGAAAAGATGGCGATTGAACTTGCGAAGGGCGTGACGCTGGAAGCACCGGGGCAGGATGCAAATTTCCTGAAGGATGAGGGAATTTTGCTCGCGTCGCTGGACAAAGTGGTGAATTGGGCGCGGCGGAGTTCGATCTGGCCCATGTCGTTTGGGCTGGCGTGTTGCGCGATCGAGATGATGTCGATGGCGTCGTCGCGGTACGACATTGCTCGGTTCGGCGCGGAAGTTTTTCGCGGATCGCCGCGGCAGTCGGACCTGATGATTATCGCCGGGCGCGTTTCGGTGAAGATGGCGCCGGTGATCAAGCAGCTTTACGAGCAAATGCCCGAGCCGAAATGGGTGATTTCGATGGGCGCGTGCGCCACGTCGGGCGGAGTGTTCAATAATTATGCGGTCGTGCAGGGCGTGAACCAGGTGATTCCGGTGGATGTTTACGTGCCGGGGTGTCCGCCGCGTCCGGAGGCGCTGCTGTACGCCATCATGCAGCTTCAGAAAAAGATCGATACTACGCGCGGAAGCTTTATGAAGTCGATGAATTTCGAGTAGAGCTGTAAAGATACAAATCCCGTTGTGCCTTCTGCGCAATTTTCTCCATATTAATCGAGTTTTGTTCTAGCATCTCGAAGCCC
>PKWH01000180.1:23798-24488 GCA_003131985.1 Acidobacteriota bacterium
ACCGCGGCGATTGACCTTCCTCTGAAGGCGCTGGCATGGCAGGACGGCGACGGCAAGGTGTGGTTGAGCTACAACGACCCTGAATATCTGAAGCGGCGGTTTGGGTTGACGGACGACCAAATCAAGACGATTGCCGGGACCGGAAGTCTGATCGAGCAAGCTTTGATTTAGGTCGTAACCGTTGCGGTGCCGCCGTCGAATATGAGGACTGTGCCGGGGGCATTGTGTTCGCGGCGGACGTAGGCCATGCCGATGGCTGAGGCGGCTTTAGGCGAGAAGGCGGAACTGGTGATGATGCCGACGTCCGCGGCTGCGGCGTCGTTTGCGTGCAAACGCGTCGAGGGCGGCGGCGGATCGGCGGACGAAAATTTCAGATTTACGCGGCGGCGATTTACTTGGCCGCGAGAGCGCACGCGCTCCACAATTTCCTGCCCGGTGTAGCAACCCTTCGTGAAACTCAGGTGCGTAGCTTCGAGCGCGGCTTCGTGTGGGATTACCGTGTCGTTGAAATCGTCGGGGAACCAGGGGATTCCGGCTTCGAGGCGAAGCGAGTTGAGCGTGGACATACCGATGGGCGCGCCGTGCGCAGCGTGAACTCTGGCATGCATGTTTTGCCAGAGCAGGCCGAGATGTTCGCGCGGGGCGATGATTTCAGCGCCCGTGCCGCCGAAGTGAGAGAGGCGAATCAGG
>PKWH01000180.1:24495-26550 GCA_003131985.1 Acidobacteriota bacterium
GTGAGGTCTTCGAGAGTGACGTCGTCCATGATGATGAATTTATCGAGCGTGGCGAAGGTGCGTTCGCGCACGGACGCGTGCGTGCGCACCAGCAATTTTTCGGCGAGCGCATAGACTTCGAGTTCGGCGAGGATGTGGCCTTGTGGATTCAGAAGCAGCGCGCGCGTGCCATAGGCTTCGCCGACGGACTTGATGTCGTTTGAGACGATTGCGTTCAGGTAGCGGACGCGGTCGGGGCCGGAGAGGGAAAAAGTGGCGTGCCAGTTAGTGTCGAATAGTGCGACGGTTTCTTTTGCGACGCGATATTCGGCGGCAGCGTCGGAAAATTTTTCCGGAAGCAGGCAGCCGCGATACTCCGCGAGTTGCGCGTTCGCGGCGCGATGTTCGGCGATGAGTGGAGTTTCCATGATTTTCGAATCGGGCGGGCACAATCAGTATGCGGGAAGAGGCGGGCCGGTGTCATCTTGGAAATCGGGCGTCGGGCGTGAAGGCGCGGCTGCGGAAATGTCAAATTCTGCACCTCAGGGGTTAAAACCCCTGAGGGAAAGTCGGACTTATCGTCGGAGCTAAAGCTCCGACCCCCTGAACTGCAGCGACCCTCTGAACTCGGCCCTCAGCGGCGGGAGCCGTCCCTCAGCGGCTACCCTTCGGCAGGCTCAGGGCAAGAAGCCGCTTCCGGGTTGGGCGCCGTTTGTCGAGGCTGGGCAGCGCTGCAGCGGGCGCAGCATGCTGCGCCCCTACGGGATATTGCTACGGCAACTCGTTTGGGCGAAGAAAGCGGGAGCAAGCTCCCGCACTCCACAGAATCGCGCCGACGCTCCGTTTGGAGTGCGGCGGCTTGCCGCCGCTTTCGCGCGCGCATCAGATGCAAGGGCGAGAGCGATAGTGCCCTGACGCAAAACTGCGTACGATGTCACTCGGCGTTTGTTCGTCTCAAACGTGGGACGTTCGGCGCTGGTATAATTGAGGTGCGATGGCGGAAAAACTGATTCACGAAATAATTCCGGTGGGGATGCTGCAATGCAACTGCTCGATACTGGGCGATCCCACGACACGAGAAGCGATTGTGGTGGACCCGGGCGACGAAGTGGAGCGCGTGCTGGAGGTTTTGCGGCGGCACGATTTGAAGGTGCGCGCAATCGTCAGCACGCATACGCACATCGATCATGTGGGCGGTCTCGCCGGGCTTCACGCCGCGACGGGCGCGCCGGTTCTGATCCACAAAGACGATTTGGAGCTGTATAGCAATCTGGAGATGCAGGCGAATTGGCTTGGCGTTGAGACTCCTCAAGTGATGGACATTCAGGATTTCGTGAAGGAAGGCGACACGCTGCGCTGGGGCGGGTTCGCCGCGCGCGTGCTGCATACGCCGGGTCACACGCCGGGGAGCATCAGCTTGGTAGTTGAACGTGGAACTGGCGCGCAGACGGCTTCGTCCGGATCGGGCGATCAGCATAGCGCGCACAAACACGCGCATCCGCATTCGTCGGCGACGAAGCGTCCGGACGACCTCGCGAGCGAGGCGTCGCGGTTGATTGCAGGCGACACGCTATTCCAGGGCAGTATCGGGCGAACGGACCTGTGGGGCGGCTCGTTCAAAGACATTCTGAAATCGATCCACGACAAACTGCTCACTCTACCGGATGAGACGCTAGTCACTCCGGGCCACGGCGCCAACACGACAATCGGCGCCGAACGCGCCGGCAATCCGTACTTGCGATAATTCCCACCGGNNGCCGGCGAATCGTACCACTCGCGCGCTTTTTCCGCGCTGTCGAAAGCGATCACCACGATGCTGTTTGGCGGTTCTCCTTCCAGAGCCTGGGTCTTGCCGCCGCGAACGAGATAGCGGTGATTGAAAGGCGCCATCGTTTTCGGCGCCTCCTGCGCATATTTCTGTAAGGAAGTGGAGTTGGGGTCGGTCACAGCGATTTCCGCGATCAAATAGCCAGGCGTCACGTTTACTTGCCGTGCGTGAACCGCCGCAGCGCTGGCAATGCCGATCGCAACGCCGACGAGCACGGCCAATGCCAGCTTGTGATTCGCTTTCATGGG
>PKWH01000248.1 GCA_003131985.1 Acidobacteriota bacterium
CTAATGTTCTTCGGCGGCCTCGTTACCGCCCCCTTCATTCGCCCCTTTCGCCTTTCCCGGCTCTTTTGGACCTACATCCTCCCCGTGATTCCCTTCCTCCTGTTTTACGACGGCGTAATCTCCAGCCTGCGCGCCTATTCCACAAAGCAGCTCCACGAAATGATCGCCGCGCTCCACGCCGACGGCTACGTCTGGGAAGTAGGCGAAGAACCCCGCGGCTTCGTCACAGTCACCTACCTGCTCGGCTACCCAGTGAAGTAACATGAGTCGCGCTGCTGGCGATGCTCCGCTTTTGTAGCGCCTGCCGGCAGACCGAGAGGCTTCAGCCCGGCATCTTGCCTTTGCTGTTGATGTAACTGCGGTTTTCGACTTTCCTGTACCTCGACTCCCATTCCCCTCCGTCATATACTCTGCCGGGGCAACTGGAGTTCAAGTGGCCGAATCCCCAGAACTCAATCGAATTGTCAGCGATCTCAACGACGATCGCGACGTAACTCTCGCGGATTCCTCCGCCACCCGCCGCCTCGACCGTTGGCTTACCGCGCTCGTGCAGCAAGGTGGTAGCGATTTGCTCCTCGTTCCCAACGCCCCGCCGTGTCTGCGTTTCGAAGGTCACGTGCGGCAACTCGAACCCGGCGCACTCGATGGCGCGGAAATCGAAGCCGCGGTTATTCCCGCGCTTACCTCTCACGCGCTGAACCTCTACCGCAAAATTCAGATCGCCGATTCGTCTTACCGTGTCGCCGGTCTCGGACGTTTCCGCATCAATCTCCATCGTGAACGCAGCAACGCCGCAGCAGCCGTGCGAGCCTTGCCCGCGAAAGTTCCCTCCCTCCGCGATCTGCACCTCCCTCCCTCGGTCGAAGCTCTCGCTCATCTGCCGCGAGGCCTCGTGTTGATCGGAGGTCCGGCAGGTTCGGGCAAAACCACCACGCTTTCCGCGATTGTCAACGAAATCAATCAGAACGAATCCCGACACATTGTCACGATCGAAGATCCGATCGAGTACGAGCACAAGCACATTCACAGCATCGTCGAGCAGGTAGAAATCGGCACGGATGCCCCTGACTTCCCCACCGCCCTGCGCGCCGCCCTGCGACAGGCGCCTGACGTTCTAGTAGTCGGCGAAATGCGCGATCCCGAAACCATGCGCATCGCAGTCGCTGCTGCCGAAACCGGCCACCTGGTTCTTTCCACTCTGCATACCACTGACGTTGCGTCCACCATCGGCCGCGTCTGTGATTCATTTCCAGTCGAGCGCCAAAATACAATTCGCCAGGAACTGGCCATGGCTCTCGCTGCCGTTCTCAACCAGATTCTTGTGCCGGTAACCAGCCGCGGGCAAATGCCTGTCGCCGAACTCCTGATGATCGGATTCGGCGCCCGCCAGCACATTCGTCACAACGCTCTTCAGTACCTCCGCCAGGAAATTACGCTCACAAAGAAAAAGGGCTCGTTTAGCCTGGAAGACTCGCTAGCTACGCTCATGTCTCAAGGCCACTTGAATCGCGAGGGCGCCACGCACCTGGCTTTCGATCCCGAAGAACTCGACAGCCTCCTGAAATCCCAAGCGCGCTCCAATTCAGCGTAGCATCACAACGTATTGGGTCATGGAATAGCCAATTTTTGTGCAGCCCAGTGCGCCGCGTAAACGGCCGGCCTTCACTTGATAGCCTGCGTGCTGGGCTGCAACCACGAAACCACAAAATCCGTAATCGACGGAAACAGCGTCGTCAAAAGTCCGAGCAGCGGCCCGACGCCAAATGTAAACACCTGCCGCCAAAACTCCCCTCCCAGTTCCCCCGGACTCGTGTCCGTAATGTAGCTAAGCGTCGCGTCCCGATGCATCCCCGCGTAAATCACAACCAAGGTTGTCCCGATAATTATGAACACCGTAAGAAAGATGCCCCCCAGTACGGGCAACGGGTCGAATGTGTAGCTTGATACCGCCAGAGTTGTAGCGATAAAAAGACAGAGAATGCCGAGCACGATCGTGCGTATGCGCCCCAGAATATTCTGAATGAAACCCACATACGGCAACGCAACGAATTCTTCTGCGGCAAGTATGCGAGGAGCAATATTTGCGGAAATACGTGGTCCCTTGTTAGTCTCGCTTTCCTTACTTGTTGCTCGCGAAGCGTCGAAAATAAGCGAATCAGTTTCGCTGTGCCAGGACGGAATCAATATGTTAGCTAAAACAAACGCCGCGATACTTGCGATTCCTTCCTGCACTTTGCGCAGCGGTTCGACGGTTTCAACCTGGTCGTCGCCAAGCTCCACGTACCAATTGACGAAATCCTTCATCTCGTTCTTCTGAAAAGAAGCGATCTTTATCTGAAGTTCATCTTGGATTTGCGCCTCAGCCAGATCGTCCGGAATCCATTCCTCCATTTGATTTTCTAGATGCCTCAATGCTTCGATCTGTCGCGAAAACAGGCTATAGCGCTCCGCCAGGACGTTGCCGCTCATCCTCCACACCGAGCGCCACGACAGCCCTTGGAGCGCATTCAGTGTCCGCCGCAAAGGCAATCGGTCCAGATACTCGAGCAGCGTTTGCAGCCGCCTCCAGGTAGACCATGCTTGCGCCGTATCCGCGAGCATCAGAGATATGCAAATGGTTAGCCAGATAAATATGAAAACTCCAAACAATCGTTCGCTAAGGGTGCGCAGCCAGGGCCCGCCCAGCGCTATCGCGCAAATGACCACCACAATCCCAGAAATCGACCAAAGAATTCCCAGATAGAATCTCCCGATTGGCATGGCCCGCTTTTCGGTTGGCTGTTCCGCCTCCTCACGGCTGAACATCGAAAGCGTCAGTTTCCGATTCCCCGCTTTCAGCTCTTCGTTCGGTAACTTCAGCTCAACTTCCCGAGGGAGCAGAGGCCGATCGTCGCCAAAGAGCGCGAGCCCACGCAAGCAGAACCAGAACCAACAGTACAGTCCCACGGCCAGAAATAACTGGGGCAGCAAGGGCGAGACCCCGCTGAATATGTGTACGTTGCGCCAATGAGCAGGAATACGATTGGCCTGCGTCAGTAGCAAAGCGAGCACTAACCGCAGCAGAACAAACAGCACCAGGAATATTGTGAATCCTCGGAGTGCAGCCCGTCGGCACGCAGCGGAATCCTGGGCTGTGAAACAATCGTTCGTTATCGGCGGCAATCGATAATTTTTTACGCAGGCAAGGCAGGCGAGAACGAAAACGGCCAAGGGGAAGGGACCGAGTACCCAGCCCCAATAGCCCAGGTCTCCGCTAACCAAACCTGACATCCCTGCAAGAATCACCGCAACCGATGCCACCACCGCGCTCCCGAACGCGACGAGTACGGAGTGTTGCCACCGCGGTATCGGGGCGAAGTAGGCCAGCCTGAAACGAGAAGGCACCGGCGAAATGGACCCACGCGCATTCCATGTCGAATGCAGTAGCGCCCAAAACAAACAGAGGATGATCAGCACCAGAAACTCAATGGGAAGCTGCTGCATGGGCTTCGCGTCACCAGCGATGGCAATCGGCAGGCCTTTGAGTTGGTAAGCCGGGAGCAATATTGATTCCTGTTTGCTAGACGGAAGCGTGTGAGAGTTAAGTACCGCCAATGGCCAGAACTGCCGATGGCCGATCACCGTGAGCCACGTAGCCGGCCGCTGATCCTCATCGTCGTGCTCAGGCGACTGCGCCCAAGCAGGCGGAGCATAGCTAGCGATTCTCACCGGAACTTGATCGGTCGGGGTTCGATCTGGAAACAGCCCTCGCGCCGCAATATAGAGACCTTCTGCTAGGTCCTCTCCGAAAATCCGGTGGTTTTCTCCGTTCCCGACGAATGGAGACTTATTACGGTGCGTATGCCATGTCTCCAGCCGGTAGCGAACTGACTCCGAGAACAATCCCCACGTCATCGGTTGATCGCTGGACGAAGTCCAATCCTGCTGCCATATCAGCAGCGGGTAGGTGGACATGATGATTACTCCGCGAAGCGACGATCCTTCCGCTCCCCGCCGGAACAGCAGATCGGCGCCATCAATCACAATCCGAGCTTCGGGCATCGACCGCCGCAAAAACTCGCTCAGAAAAATCTGGTCCATAGTGTTGGTGCTTCGCAAGACCACAAACTCAATCTTCCTTGCTCTCAGAACGTTGGTAATGGCCAGCAGCACTGACTCCTGCGCGAGTGGCGTGAACTGGCCCCCATAACTGCGCACCGTATCGTGATCGCTGTTCGCGGGCTCGCTTAGATCTTCCCGCAACGTCGTGGACGCCGCATTCGTGTTGGATATTTGCTTTGAGGAATTGAAAATTGCCTGCTGCTCGTACGCCGAACGCAACGTCGCTATGTCTCGTGGATAGTAAACGTACGTCGGACCTCCACTTTCGGTGCAGGGTTCATTGCTCCCGGAATCCTTTGCTTCCGTTTTCGCACCGAACGCCGTTTCATCCTCGGATAAAAACGCAACGTGACTCGTGCTGTAGCCTTGCAGGTCGATGTACTGGCAAAAACGATCTACCTGAACGGAATCTCCCTCATTTGCGGTTTCGAATGAGTCAGCGGTCCTCAGTTGCTTATTGAACCAATCAATAGACTTTTCGGACGAAACAGTTCCGCTTGAGATGACAAAGCTTGTTTCGAGTGATGCCAATTTAGAAGAATGTATGGCGCGATTAAGCGATGGGAGCGATCCGGAAAATGTCGGACCTAGAATTCTTAGCTGCCCCTTCGGCGGAAGACCTCCTAGTTGTTGAATCCAAGCCACCGCGTTATCGAATTGCGGCTGATTGATGCCGCCGGTAGGTAGTTCCGCCACGATGAAAACCGCCAGCCCTCCTTCGTAATGCGAATCGCCGGAGTTGGTCGATGGGTCCCTGAATACGATCACGCCCGGCTGTTGTTCTTGGAGCGCTTCCGCCTCCTCCTGTGCGAGCTCGTCAGAACGGCTGTCATAATCCTTGTCCTGATTCCAAGGAAGCCAGGACGAATCGTAGGAGTAGTTATTGTCCTCCGCTGCCTGCTGGATGATTTCCGTGATTCGGTCAAAGAGCAGCGGTAAGTGCGTCGAAATTGGATTCGGCGCTGTGGCAATCACAAAGTGCACCGGTTCGACATTCAATTTTGGATTATTAAGGGGTTGCGGATCGTAACAAGTGACCGGCGGCATCCATTTCAACCGGTCGCTCTCTTGCACAAACGGTTGGAGCCGCCGCTGAATTTCTTTGCAGGCCGTATAGGCAGTCGAAGCATTGCGCTCGACAGCCTTCGTCTCCGACTTGGTTCCCCTCCCGGCTTCCGTTCTGGCTGTGGCCCCGTTCCCGGACGAACTCTTCGGGAGATTCGACACCCCGACGACCGCTAGTACGACCGCCAGAGCGCTGTATATGCCAGCGTTCTTTTTCACGAAAATCCCTCCTTCCGCCATCGTCGCGGAAAGTGGCTTCTAGCATCCAAGGGGCTAGCTGAGCACCTCCCAGATCGGGAGGAATTTGCGCCGGCGTCGGACCCCGGCAGTGGCGGCAAGATATCAGATATTCTCTAAAGGTCAAATGGATTAGTTGGTACTAAGCCTCCGCAGACTTCCTCAGCCAGTCCCAGTGTCGCGTCCGACGGAGTTACGCGTGAAGTTGTCTTTCGAAGCGCCGGCTAGTCCTGAGCGCAGCCGGAGGGCCGGCGTTTTTGACTTTCTTACCGCTCTCAGAATCAGAATTACTTATTCGCGCTTGTTGGCCGCGTTCCAAAATAACCACGCTTCGTTTCTACGCGGCAGTCCTTGCATCGGCCAGGTATCAGCACCGCTTCCACGCGATGGTATCGCCCGTCTTGCAGCGCATGTCCGACCGGCGTGTACCCCAAAGTGTAGCGAGCCTTGAGTCGCTGGATTATCGTAGCGAAAGCCGGCGCCAAAGGTCTTTCCTTGCTTACGTCTATAACCTCACCGCCCGTGTGCGGCGCAAGTTTGGCGACGTTCACTAGCCTGCCTTGCGCCTGTTCGATGTAGAGCTGCACTCCCGCTGAATTTTCACCCGGAATTTTTAGACTGTACAGCGCCGCGTCCGCCTTCAGGATCTCGTTCTCTACTTCTTTCGGAGAATACTCCCCTTCCTGAGAAGGTATGTTGTCGCTTATCAGGATAATCACCCGTCGCATAGCCGGCGCGCGTTCGGCAAGGTACCTCGCAGCTTCATAAATGGCATCGTTCAGATTCGTGCTGCCACCCACGGTCAGGCCTCCCAGCCGTTCGGCGATTGCGCTCTTGTCCGCGGTCAAGTCCGCCCGCTTCTCAACGATGTTGGAAAAGGTGAACAGCGCAACCTGGTCTTCAGGCTTTAGCTTGGGCAGCACGGTAGCCATGGAATCCGTCAATTGGTCGAAGTAAGGAACAATCGATTCGCTGACATCCACCACGAGCGCCACGGCGAGCGGCAGCTCGTCGCGGCTAAAATAAGCGACTGTTTGTGGAAACCCGTCATCGTTCACGCGAAAGTCATCCGCAGTCAGGCCGTCAATTATCTTGCCCGACTTGTCCTTGACGGTCGCCTCCACCAGCACAAAGCTCGATTCCACGCGGATTGGCGCCCCCGCCTTCTCCTGTAGTCGCGAATCGCCCGCGCTCGGTGATGCGGCTGATACGAAGATGGTGATGGCAATGGCAATAAGCAGGTAAACGATCGGCGGAGATTTCTTTGGATTCATGAACTGTGCCGCACGGTAATATAGACACCGAATGTCGTCGCGAGGTTCAGTTTTAACATGAAATAAGCTATGCCAAGGGAGACGACTCAGCGTACGCTAGCGGGCGACATGGAAATCACTACCCAAAGAAAAATCCAAACTCGTGTTCGAGCCTTCGTCATCGCAACCATCTGCCTGTTCTTCGCCGTGGCCTTGGCTTCCTTCGCTTACACGCGAACGCATTCGCTAACTCAAATCGCCGCACAAAACGGAGCGCCCGTGACAAAACATGCAACCGGCCCTTTCGATGTAAAGCTAGCCCCTCAGGGCGA
>PKWH01000113.1 GCA_003131985.1 Acidobacteriota bacterium
TCCATCGCCTCCGCCGCGTTGTCGATCAAATTGGCAACCACACGCCGCATAAGCTCGGGATCAGCTTTCACCGGCGGCAGCGTGGAGGCCAATTCTGTTTTCACCGTGATGCCGTCCAGGCGTCCGTGGAACAAATCAAGCGCGCTCGACACGATGGAATTCAAATCCGCGGCAGCGAGCCGCGCGGAAGGGAATCGCGCGAATTGCGAAAACTCATCCACCAGCGACTCGAGCGTCTGCACTTCGCGCTCGATCAGTCCGGCGCATTCCGCCACCAGCTTTTCGAACTCGCTGCGCGCGGCCTGCGTCTTCGGCGGCACATTGCGATCGAGATGCCGAAGCAGGCGCTGCGCCGAAAGCTGAATCGGNNTGCGCGCGGAGAAGGTCGGTCAAGTCGTCAATGACCACTACAAAGCCCGGGTTCGATCGCCGCGGTCCCAGCGAACTCACAGTCACCGCAGCACGCAGCAGCCGCCCTGCGGAGGCGATCTCAATTTCACGCGAAGCCGCTCCCATCCGCAATGATTGCCTCATCAGATGCAGCACCGCGCGGCCTGCCTCTTCTCCCATCAACTCCGTCAGAGTATGCGCGTTGCGCGCGTGCTCTCCTAAAATCATGGCGATAGCGGAATTCACGCGCGCCACTTCTCCGGCTGCATTCAGCGAAACCACACCGGTCGGAATATTTTCGAGAATCGCTTCCATTAATTTCCGGCGCCCTTCGCGTTCCTCGATGGCCTGTTCCAGATTTTGCGTAAACTCGTTAATCTGGCGGCGGCCTTCTCCCAGTTGCTCGGTCATGCGATTGAACGAACGCACCAGGATTCCCAATTCATCCTGCGCCTGCACCTCGATTTGGTGGTCGAAATTGCCGCGCGAGATTTCGCGAGTCGCTTCCGCGAGCGCCTGAATCGGCACCGTCACTTGTTTCGAGAGACGCAATGCGATCCACGTGGTACTGGAAAGCAGGATCAAAGTGATCGCGATTAGCGTGAGCAGAATCTCTCGCTTGTAAGCGCGCAAGCCTTGTTTCTGCTGCGCGTAAAGCCCTGTTTGCGTTTCTATATTTTGATACCGCTCTACAAAATCATCCGGCAGGTGCCGGGCAGCGAATAAAGTGGAACCTCGCATGGGGGCTTTTCCCGCGATGTAGAGCTGGCTTCCGGCCTGCCATACCTGAGCGCCGCTGGCGAGCGTTCGCACGATTTTCGGCGCTCCCGGATTACCATTCTGCGAGCGAGCATCTTGCGCCGGCGCCGCAACTTTCGGGCCGAACTTCCAACCCTTCTCGAAATCCATTCCGGCGGTCACTCGGCCTTTACCATCGGCGGTCCATGCGGCATCCGTAGTGCGGCTCAGTACCAGGAAACTTTGGTCCGGCGTTTCCCGCATCGCCGCTTCGGAAGCTAGCGCACTCAACCGCGTGAGTTCCGCGGTGCCGAACCCGGTTAGAAGGACCCGGCTTTCTTCGTTTGCTATTTCCAGAGGGCGCGGGAACCAGAGGTTGAGAGTTCGATTCAACAGCGCATAGCTCGAGAAAAACAAAAACATAACCGGCAGCAATGAAACGCCCATTGCGCCCAAAACCATTTTTGCCTTGAACCGTGAGCCTATCTGCCGATCGCGCCGCTCACTCCACAGACGGACCAGGCTCCTGATCATAATCAGAGTGAAAACCAGCAGCGCGGCAAACATGAAAGTGGATAGCGCGAACAAAATCACCAGTCCGCTTTCTTGTTCCGGATGCAACGGAATATTTAACGAGCCGAGCGTGAATACCGCGGCAGCGAGCAACACAATCGCGACCAGGCCCAGAGTGAGCCACAACTGGCGTTTCTTCTTTGATCGTTCGGCCTTCACCGGCCTTCCTCCAGATATCGCCCCAAAGGACACTTTTCGCACTCAGCGACCTGCTTGCGGCACCAGTTTTTCCCAACTGTAACGATGAGCCCGTGAAACTCCTTAAACCTTTCCACGTCTCCCGGAAATTGCCTTTCGAACATCCAACGAACTTCTTCGTATTTAGCCTTGTCGCCAATCCATCCGTGTCGCGCCATCATGCGCTTGGTATACGCATCGACCACGAACACCGGATGCTGACCCGCGTAGAGAAGAATTGCGTCGGCAGTCTCCGGGCCTATTCCCCAGACACGCAGAAGTTTTTCCCGCAGCTCAATCGTCGGCGTCGCAAACATCCTCTTCAGCGATCCGCGATACTCCGTGCGCAAAAACTGCGCGAAAGCTTTCAGCGCTCGCGCCTTTTGACGGTAATAGCCCGACGGTCGAACTAGCGATTGCAAGCTGCGGATGTGGACTTTTTCAACCGCCGTGGGAGTAAACACTCCGGCGGCTCGCAGGTTGAGCAGAGCCAGTTCCACGTTCTTCCAGGAGGTATTCTGCGTGAGGATGGCACCGAGGATTACTTCGAATTTTGTCTTTCCCGGCCACCAATGTTGCGGGCCAAGGGCGGTGAATAATGAGTTAAAGTATTCACCCAGAGGGGGTTGTGCGTCGCCTTTGGCCACTCTTGGCATTGTGGCTCGCAGCAGGGCATTTCGAGGCCATTCCCGGCGCGCGCCAAGGCCTGAAAACGGCAAATTAGTGATGTAATCCCCCATATTCGACACGAAACATCAAGAATAACGGGCAAACGGAAGCAAGTCAAGGAGTGTTGCGTGAATGCCACACTACTGTGGCTCTCTTGCAGCCATTGCCTATTATGCCCCGAAACAGCCCGACCCCGTGACCGACCTTCAGCCTTGCCTTCGTCGGAATTCGTTCATAAAACTCGCCAAAGCTTCGACCGC
>PKWH01000003.1 GCA_003131985.1 Acidobacteriota bacterium
GCGCAATCTAGACAGCCGCGACGTTTGCTTGACTCAAGCCAATTCCCGCCGCTTCCAAATGTTACGAAGAAAGGTGGGGAAAAAAACTACAATGCAATTCTGGTTTTTGTTCCCATTAGTGAGACACAACGAGCGGCTCTCGGAACGCCTTAAATGCACCGCAGAGAGTTCATAGTGGGGCTCTCTGCGACGCATTTGCAGAGTGTGATCAAATGCAAATGTCGCCATTGTTGCAGTCAAAACGGAGATCTCAGATGCCTCTTTCTCACATCGCGCGGCGGGCCACACGGATTCTACTGGTCGTCAGCTCGCTTTGGGTCTTGATAAACGTCTCTCCTATTTCAGCCCAAACCCCTCCGAGCGGACCGCCGTCATCAGGCGCAGCGGTGCCACAAGCGTCAGTAGGGGCGCAGACCTACTCCGTAGAGGGTGACATATTAGGATATAGGGCTCTCCAATCAGATGGTGAAGCGATTGCATGTGATGCCGCCTTCGCTATGCCCGGCGGCTCGGTCGCTGTAAATGCTAACAAAGCGGGCATAGTCCAGACAGCGTGTGCTGTCGATCTGGATTTGTCCGGCGCTAATGTCTTGGTGCTTTCATCGGCTGAGCAAACGGTAGCGAACTATCAGATGTGGCGCTTAGCCATTGTAAGTATGGATGCGCTCAGCAAAGAAGCAGTTGCGCTGGTACCGACTGCGGCACCCGGCGGCGGCGGTCGCAGTTTCTCCGGGGTTGAAACCGGGATTTCCAGTACCCTTGCGATCATCCAGACAATCGGGAGCTTTTTTGCTACGAACGAGTCGGTTGCAGGTATTCAGGGAACACCTCAGGACCTACCACTGGTTGACATAGTGAGCAGGCAATTGCGCGTGATGGGTGCCAACGTGTATGCCCCCGGTACGTTTAGCCCCTTTGCGCTCAGTGGCCTCGACTATACAAAGTCGCCGTTCTTAGCACGTTTCCAGGCAATTCAGACAACTCGGAGCCAGCTGGCGGCTGCTCTGGCGGATAAGATTCAGTGGGACAGTAATCTGCAGACGATCGCTACCGACCAAGCACAAATTAAATCACTCAGCGATGAAGATGATGCAAACAAGAAGAAAGGTAAGCCAGCCGTTAACGGGGCTAAAATCGCCACGTTGAACGCTGAGATTTCGAATAAACAACAACAAAACGAACAGCTAAAGGTGAATTACGACGATGATTCGCTCGCCAAGGTGTCAAACGCAAAAGTGGCATCGATGATTCAGAACATCGATACCTTCACGATGGCCCTGATCACCACCGCAACGGCGTCGTTAAGTCCGTCAAACCCAAGTGGAAGTGCTACGCCGCCTTCCGGACCGGCGACAACCAATCCCGGCGGCACACAAAATCCACCTACGTCGCAAGCGGCAAATAATCCAGCTAATACCCCGGCGGTGCCGCCGATTCCGCCGTTGGTGTCCATTTTATATGCTGATGGCCTGGCAAGAGCCTTGGGTGCAACTCGTGACAAACTAACGCCGCCCACGACGGCATGGCGCATCATCTCCCTAAAGGAACTCGAGATAGGTGCTTCCGTTGTCGCACGCTCGCGCTTTTTTGGAACGAAGATACTTTATGGAGGCGGCGCGGCGGCAACATATGCGGTCTTCGACTTCGATGGAAACTTGTACTGTTCCGCCACCGTTTTCGACTATGGTGGTCGCATTGAGGGAAAATCTTTCAATAGCAGTTTTAGAAATCCAGACATAGATCCAAGCGCTCAACTGATATTCTCACGCGGTCGTTGTAAAACAATTGCTAAAGTACCTGCGAAGTGAGTCGTAGTTGGCGAATTGCCGTGGCCATGGGAAAAGTGATGTGGGTAAGAAAGCAGGTCAAGATGAATCGCAACGTGATTCTGATATCGGTACTTGGAATGCTCGGTTCTATACCAACCAGCGCGCAAATGCTCCATGGAACCGGCTCCNNGAGGCATGGAGACCACCATGCATTGCGGGAACAATCCAGAGAGCTGGGTTCGCGGTTCCGCAACACTCGACAAGGAATCGGGAATATTGTCGATGATGGTGGAGTTAGAGACAGACTCGGTTCTTGCGGGGCCGAAAGGGCGTGTGACTGCGAGCATCAGCGACGCAGCCCACAATCTTCTCTACAGGGTCACCTCCGATGAGATTGGCATTGGTGGAAAGCCTCCGGGGCAGGTGGTCATTAAGAATTTCAATTCGACGATCGCAATCCCACTAGGAATTTCCAGAGTGGCCAATTCGTTGTACCTGGATGCAGAATGCACAGGGTCGATCAATCGGCTTTTCAATGTTGACGTGGTAAGCGTATCGAGAAGCTTCGCGGTGTTCGCCAGCAATTTTCGTGAGCAAAGTATTGGGAGTCCGAGTGCAAGGAGCCTTGTCTCGGCTGCGTTCTCTAAAGCCGCAACGGTTTCTCAACCAGGAACGCCGGAGTACACGGCGAATTTACGCATGGACACGTTAGGCAGTAACGGAGTTCGTGCTGCTGGGAACGCCGCCCCAAGTGCCGGCCCCACGTCACTCGATGATGATCCGAGGTACCGCACCAACTTCTCCAATCAAACCCGGCTGTGGGGTGGCGATCAAGTCGCCCCAGGCACCTTCCCGGATGTTGTAGCCATCACGGGCAATCAGAAGATATGCACCGGCGTCGTGATTGGCCCCCAAGCGGTTTTAACGGCAGCCCACTGCTACTGCGAGGGTGTGACTCAGACTGTATACTTCGGCGATACCGTTCTACACGCCACGACCACCGTCGGCGTATCCGGGGGGAACGCAATGATTCAATGTAAGCCGAACCTGCAACTGCAGGGCGGGGATGTGGCTGTGTTGCGGACGAATGCACAGTTAACGATCCCCCCGCGCGCCTTTTCCTCATCTGCTTTGATAGATTCTGCTACGTTCGGGCGTGTCGTTGGCTTTGGTGTAGGCATGAATCCCGTTATCGATCCAGCGGGAATCAAACGGATGGTCGATGTCCCGATGGCGTCAGTCGATTGTGCGGGTAGCGCAAAGACCCCGAATGGCCCCGTCCCAGACCCTTCGTACTACCACTGTGCCTCCGGTCGCGAATTGGTCGCGGGAGCGGAGTCGCTCGACAAAGATGCTTGCAACGGCGACAGTGGCGGACCTCTATACATCCTGAGCCAAGACGGCAGCCTGTATTTGGCAGCAACAACTTCGCGAGCTACTGGGACGCCCGGAATGCGTCCCTGCGGCGACGGAGGTATCTACGTCAGGAGCGATGGCGCGATTTTGAAATGGATTCAATCCCAAGGCATTCAAGTCTTCGTGGGGCCATCCAAGTAGCGCGATAGTGGGGGATAATTTGCGAGACTGTGCTCTTGCGATTCCGGCAATCGGGATGGCGGTGTTCGCGACACGAGCATCCCGAGTCGCGGATGAAATGCCAGGTTTCGCCCGATTTGCTCAATCAGGACGTGCTGTGTCCGATGTAATCAAATATCCTGGAAACTGAAATCAATGTTCTAACTGTGACATAACTGTGTCTTAAAACCTGTTTCGGCTGCCAAAACTGACTCCATTGACAGAAGGGAGTTATTGATTCTACGGAAGTTATTGAAAACACAATTGGGCCCGAAGATTCCGGCTTACAGGTCACATCCGGATTTCATGACAGCAAACAGAGGGTGTGGAAAGCGTGCCTACTCCACCTCCAACTTCCGCCGCTCTCTGAACGCAGGGTCATCAGCAATCATTTTTAGCGGCAAGGAGAAATCCGCCTTGGAGGAGACAATCCACCGCCCCGCGTAAAGCATTTGGAGCGAATTCACGCGCATCACAATCTGCGGATGATATGCCGACGGCGTGCCTGCCTCGAACGGCTCGATTTGCTGGTTTACGCGATCGCGATTCTCCTTCAGCATTTCCAGAAAGGCCGCACCTCTTGCCGTGGGATCCACTGCTGCCATTTTCGTTTTCCATTCTTCGTAACCGGCTCTGACTTCTAAGATTGACACGGGAGCGA
>PKWH01000154.1 GCA_003131985.1 Acidobacteriota bacterium
GGCGGGAGTGTAAAGATCCCGCTCGCTGCCGTAAAAGTCGAAACTCGGCGGAACGACTCCCACAATCGTGTACGACGCGCCATTCAGGACGATCGATTTACCGACGACATCCGGCGAAGAGCCGAATTTGCGTTGCCAGAGTCCTCCGCCCAGCATCACCACCGGCGCCGCTCCCGCACGATCGTCATCGGTGCGGAAATTGCGCCCGAGCGTAGGCTTCACGCCGAGTGTCGGGAAAAAGTCTGCAGAAATCATGGAGCCACCGACGAGTTCCGCTTCGCCCGTGCCGGTTAAGTTGTAAGGCTCATTGCGATAAATGGCCATGGACGAAAACGTCTGCGTGTCGCGCTGCCAATCGAGAAAGTTCAGGTAGGAGATCGGCGCACGAGCGAATCCGGGAGTTTTTCCATACACCGCGACGAGCTGGTTGGAGTGCGGATATGCCAACGGATTGAGCAGCACGCCATTGACGACCGAAAAAAGAGCCGTGTTCGCGCCGATGCCGAGAGCGAGCGTAAGAATGGCGATGGCCGCGAAGCCCGGATTCTTGGCGAACATCCTAAGGCTGTAGCGAATGTCTTGCAGCAGTGCGCCCATTTCCGCCTCTCCACCTGACCGAAACCATAACACGTAAAATCTAGCACATCATTCGTAGCGCAGGGCAACGATGGGATCGACGCGCATCGCGCGCCGCGCCGGAACATACGAGGCAAGAAAAGCGACGGTCCCGAGTACGAGAGCTACAACAATGAACGTCAGCGGGTCGGTCGGCTTCACGCCGAACAGAACGCTCGACATCCAGCGCGTGACCACGAGCGCTCCTGCGACGCCAATGCACAGGCCGAGTAGAAAGACTCGCACTCCATGGCCTACAATTACGCGAAGAACGTCGGTCCGCTGCGCGCCGAGAGCCATGCGCAGCCCTATTTCGCGCGTACGTTGCGTAACCAGATAAGACAGAACGCCAAAAATTCCCGCAGCCGTAAGGAGTAACGCAATGGCGGCAAAGGCGCCGAGCAGGAGCGTGTTGAAACGATCATTTGCCGCTGAACTGGATACGACATCCGCCATGGTGCGGAAGGTGGAAGTGGCTTCGTCCGGATCGATCTGGTGGAGGGCCTGGCGCACCGCTACGGAGAGCATGGCTGGGTCGCCCGGGCCACGCACCACCACACTCATCCTGGTGTGGGATCCGGGGATAAACATCTCCGGACGAAGAGATTCCTGCAATGCAAAGTGCTTGTTGCCTCCCACGATCCCTACGATCTCGCGCGTGGCGAATTGGGGTTTGCCTTCATATAATTTCACGTGTTTGCCAATGGCGCTCTCGTGCGGAAAAAATTTCTTTGCGAACGGCTCGTTGACGACGATAACTTGACGGGCTTCGGATGCATCCTCGCGCTCAAACGTCCGTCCTGCCAGCAGCGGAATCCGCATGGCCCCAAAATAATCGCCGGCGACGACGCGGAAATCTGCATCCTCATTGTCGCTTGGATTCGCCGGAGGGTGCTCGGTGATGGTGAAAAACGTGTCGTTGCCTTCGCCGCTCAGGGGCAATTCCGAGATGAATCCGGCATTTGTGGCGCCGGGCGCAGACTGGATGCGTTCCTGGAGTTCGCGGAAAAATGATTCGCGGCGTTGCTGGTCGTCATACCTCGGCGAGAGGAGAGACACTTCGGTGGTGAGGACGTTTGCGGGATCAAACCCGAGCGGAGCGCGCATCAAGCGCCAGAAACTGTTGAGTAAGAGACCGGAGGCGATCAGAACCACGAGCGAAAGGGCCACTTCCGCGACGACGAGCGTGTTGTGCGCACGATGCTTCGACCGCGAATCGCCGGAGTTGCCGCCTTCCTTCAAGCTTTGCGTCAAATCGCGGCGGCTCGCTTTCAGGGCGGGGCCGAGGCCGAACAAAAGCCCGGTGAAAATCGCGATCGCGAACGTGAATGTGAGGACTACGCCGTTCACATTTACCTCGTCTAGGCGCGGAAGACTCTGCGGGCCGAGCTGTTTTAAGAGTTCTACGCCTGCGGCGGCCACAAAGGTTCCGGCAACACCTCCCATCAAGGCGAGCACCAAACTTTCTGTCAATAATTGCCGGATCAGACGGAATCGTCCGGCGCCCAGCGCGGTTCGGATGGCAATCTCGCGCTGCCGAACAGTATTTCGCGCGAGAAGGAGGCTTGCGATGTTGGCGCAGGCAATTAAGAGAACCAGAGCGACTGCGCCGATCAACACCAAAAATGCGGGACCAACATTGCCAATGAGAACACTCTGGAGAGGCTCGAGTTTTTGACTCCATCCTTTATTCGTCTCGGGAAATTGTGCGGCGAGGCGAGCGGCGATGGTGTCCAGCTCGGCTTGTGCTTGAGAGATCGCAACGCCAGGCTTCAAAAGACCGATGGGGCGCAGAAAATGGGAGCGGCGGCTCTGCATTCCCGGATTTTCGAAAGGCGCAGGAAACCAAAGATCGGCTTGGGTGAGGACGGGCATATCGTTTGCGAGGACTCCGACGATTGTGCGAGTCTTGCCGTCGAGAGCGATCGATTTCCCGATGACGTTTGGGTCGCCGCCGAACCGCTCCAGCCACAAATGGTGGCTGAGGATTACGACCTCGGGATCGGTTGTTTTTTCGTCGGACAGGGTAAACACGCGTCCATAACGAGGTTGAACGCCAAGGGCGTCGAAGAAGCCCGCCGTTATCATGGAGCCGTTGATCTGAATGGGCTTGTCGGTTCCGGTGAGGTTGAAGAGCGAATCTCCCACGGCCCTAGCGCCGTAGTGTTCAAACGATTGGGTCTGCGCGCGATAGTCCACAAAGTCGGACGGCGAAACGGCAGCTTGGTCACAGAGGGGACAATTGCCCCAGCCCCACACCAGTCTGGAGGGATTTTTGAACTGCAAAGGACGGAGGAGCACTGCGTCCACCACGGAGAATAGCGCGGTATTGGCGCCGATGCCGAGGGCAAGCGTGAGCACCGCAACTACAGTAAAGCCCGGCGATTTTCTTAGCGCGCGCAGACCGTAACGGATGTCTTGCAGTAACGTTCCCATTTCTTCCTCCCGCTCAAAGGAAATTCTAGGGGCACTTGGACACCGCCAGCTCTAAGGGCATTAAGCAGGTGACGTACCAGGAGGAGGTAAGGCAAATGACTTATTTTCAGTAACCTAGAAGATATCGCTGAGGTTCAGATGCTAGGAGCTGACCGTTAACGCGAGAGAGCGTGGCGAAAGCGGACACATTTCAACTGTGCGCAGTTTTCTCAAGCTCCTCGATTAGGGCGGGGACGATTTCGAAGAGGTCGCCGACGATGCCGTAGTCGGCTACTTCGAAGATGGG
>PKWH01000031.1:0-12011 GCA_003131985.1 Acidobacteriota bacterium
GATATGAACCTCCCACCACAAGCTCCCGTCACGTTTTGGGTAAGATTGCCCGACAGTGACTACCCCAGAGCCGGGAGAAATATTTGAAAGGCAAAACGACCCTACGTCGATTTCGCGCGCCTTCTCAAGGAAAAGGGGGGCTTCCTGGGCACGGCAGATCGAAATTCCAAACAGACAAATGAGGAGAGCTAAAGGGCAACGATAGCGCAAGGGCTGTTACCTCCGCTTTAGTTGGCCGAGACCCTATCACCCTTCGCCTTTCTAGAGCAAGTTAATATTTTATTTACTAATACCGTCAGCCGTATCCGTCCGGTCCTCCCGCATATTCGCGGCCTCCGGTCTCCCCCTTCGGCTGCCGCTCCATCGGCATCGAGTTGTCAAAGGGCCTCCAGGGAAGGTGAAACCCCGCATCGCAGCACGGCCGATTTCTTCTGGTGCATGTTGGCCGCGCAGCGCGGCTGGCGCATTGAGGAAACTCCAAACAAACTTATGGAAGTCAGCGCCAAGGCCCAGGAACGCGCCCGACTCCGTGACAAGGGCTATGCTCATCACCGCTCAGAATGCAGCGGCGGCGACGCGCGGCACGGAGACGGTCACGCAGAGGGCGACCCGACAGGTCCGAGCCTTTAACTTGATTCCTGGTTACTTTACGACGAGATTGCAATCCGTCGGAGGAATGCTCGTTTTCACGAGCTTTCCGTATGTCGGTGCCACCGTCATTTCCTGCTGAACGAGACTTGGATGTTTTGTGGACACGAGATAGAACGATTGGCCTGGCATCGCGATTTGGTGTGCGAGGAGTTTCATGTCCCGTGGGGGCAGGGGAGCCAGCCTCAGAGGCTGTACATTCTCTCGATCTGGCGGGCTATACAAGACACAAAGCGCTTGAGGAGGCCGATGTCCGAGACGGTAGGTTGAGAAAGGTATAAAGCTAAGAGAATGTGGTTCGAATCTTACGGAGACCGGGTTGCGGATCTACAAGGAACTGATTCTGATGCGAAAAGACCAAGTGGATCTGCAGAATGCGGTGGTCTGGATACCGGATTCGAAGACCCCAAACGGCACGGCCGAAGTTCCCCTCACCGCGCTCGCCATCGAGGCTTTCAAGAATCAGATGGCGAATTCGGGTGAAGGACCGTATCTGTTTCCGAGCGATCTGAATCCGACTGGACATCTCAAAAAACTCAAGACCGTTTGGACGAAAACTCTGCGACGGGCAAAGATTCCCTATTTTCGGATTTACGACCTGCGCTCTGCCTATGCCACAAGGCTGAGCGCAGGAGGCGTAGCCGACGAATGGGTAACGCAGCTGCTCCGCCAGAGCGACGCGCAAGTCTTCAAGAAGTATTCCCAGATGAAGTTGCGGATGAAGCGCGAAGCCCTGGAGAAGCTCAACCGTCGAGCGAACGAAATGGCGCCGGTGGGGGAGGCCGATGCTTTTTCGACGGCGCCATTGTGCACAGAGGTGCTCCAATGACGCATTCGTGCACAGTGTGCACGAATAATGGAACGTTCGGGCCGAGGTGATTTTTCTAACTCTTTTGCAATCAGGAAGAAGTTGGTGGACGTGACAGGGTTCGAACCTGCGACCCCCTGCTTGCAAAGCAGGTGCTCTCCCAGCTGAGCTACACGCCCACATGCAACCACATGATTGTAATGCATTTCTCGTGGGAATGAGCGCCTGCTTTTTGGGTAGGCACTCTTCTTCAACTTAAGTCCAACGCCGAAGTGCGCTTAGACGCGTTCGGGCCGGCGAAGGTGTTTCCTATAAAGGTTCGGCAAGAAACCGCCTCCGATCCTAAGGATTTTCCCCCTGAAACGAAAACGGTGGGCACTCTAGAGCTATGCAACGGCACGGCTGCACAACACCTCAAATAAGTTGAAGTATTGTGCTATGGCGAGAGAACGCAGAGAGGCCGCCAAGCGGCTCTGCCAGATTGCGGAAAACCAGCAGGGTTTCTTCACAACCAGAGAGGTCAGCTCTTGATCACTCAATCGAATGGAGCTTCACTTCTTGCGTCAACTTACAGCTCGTTCTTGATGAACCCAGAACTGCCCACGCAGCAGTCTCTTTAGTATTTTGCCGGAGCCGCTTTTCGGTAACTCTCTGTCCGAAAACTCGACGCGACGCGGAATCTTGTAGCTCGCGAGGCTTTGCCGACAGAAGGCGATGAGGTCATCGACGGTAAGAGTGCTTCCAGGCTTCAGCACCACGCACGCCATGACTACTTCACCCCACTTGGGATCGGGTATCCCGAAAACTGCAGCTTAGCGAACTGCCGGATGCGCGCAGATTACAGCTTCGACTTCACCGGAGTAGACATTCTCGCCTCCGGTGACAATCATGTCTTTCAACCGGTCCAGAATGTAGAAATACCCCTCAGAATCCTGGTAGCCGATGTCTCCGGTGCGAAAAGAGCCATCTCGAAACGCAAGCGCGGTCTCCCCTGGATTATTCCAGTACCCCCGCATAATGTTGGCGCCGCGAGCCACCAACTCGCCGGACTTTCCAACTTCGACCTGCTTCCCTGAATGGTCTGTGACCCGCAGATCAAAAGACGGTCGTCCGTGTGCTCCTGGTCCTGCAGACCCGTGAGAAACCCGCTCTCGCTGAGTCCGTAGGCCTGAACAAGTTTCACCTGCGGCAAAAGCTCCCTCGTACGCCGGATTAGGTCGGGAGGCATTGGAGATCCTCCGTATGCGAGGACCTGGAGGCTGCTCAAGTCATATTTTTTCACTTCCGGAAACTGGGTTAGCAAATTGATCATAGTAGGCACCAAAACGGTATGACTAACGCGTTCACGATCAACCGCCTCGCAGAAGCGGCGCGGATCGAATTTTGGAATCGTGACCTGGCACGCGCCGAAAGCAGGGGCCGCGAACATGCAGGGAAAGTCAGCGATGTGAAAAATTGGAGTTGCGTGAAGATACACGCCAGCCTCTGTGTAGCGCATCCAGAAGTTGAAGTTCTGGACGTTGGCGAGGACATTGGCGTGCGTCACCATCACGCCCTTGGGATGACCGGTGGTGCCGCTTGTGTAGATAAGAGCTAGGACCGCTTGGGGGTCGTAAAAAACATCCGGACAGGAATCGTTTCGAACTTCCAAGGGCTCTTGATCGAGCACTCGTTCCCTGGGGAGGCGCACTGTCGGAACAGGAGATGAGTGGCGCACCAGGCCGTGCGGACTGGCATCCGCGAGTACTCGATCGATTTCCGCGAGGGAGAGCCGAGTGTTCAGCGGAACTACGATGACTCCCAGCAAGCTGCAGGCGTACACCAACTGTACGTACTCAGGCCCATTCGGGAGGAGGAGACCGAGCCGGTCACCAACCCGGAATCCAAATTTGCTGAGCGCCGCCAGAGTCGCACCGAGTGATTCTACGGTCCTCATTACTGGCGACACGGGAACGGGCAAGGAGCTTGTTGCCCGGGCCATCCACCGACGATCAAACCGCGCCTCGCGCGCATTCGTTAGCGTGAACTGCTCTGCTATTCCACGTGAACTAATTGCCTCGGAGTTGTTCGGCCATGAGAAAGGTGCCTTCACGGGCGCAACTCAGCAGCGCTTGGGTCGGTTTGAACTAGCAAGCGGAGGCACGATCTTCTTCGACGAAGTCGGAGAGCTTCCGGCCGAGACTCAGATCGCACTCCTGCGCGTTTTACAGGAGCATGAGTTTGAACATGTGGGCGGGACCCGGTCGGCCGTTGAATTTCTTGCCCGCTGGAGGCGGACAACATCACGCTCGAAAATAATTATTTTGAGTTTGTGTATCTTGCAGATATGTTCGAGGTCAAGCACTCGTGCTATTGTAACGTACACGTGGGAAGGCGAGGCAAGGTCGTGTAAAAACAAGCGACAATCGCATACGATCGCGTCAAGTTGGTGGAGTTCAAGCTCAGAAACTCACAGGTGGGAATCTCCGTCGCCGCGTCTCGTTTGTTCCACAGCGGCCGAAGGGCCTTCTTCGGCGATTCACCTTCCACGTGGGCATTGGCATTCTGAATGATGAATCCCCTAGCAGACCGCAGGCAAATAGGAGATAAGAATATGGACGACCTATACTCGGTCAACGTCGTCAAGACCAAATTCCGCGAATGTTTTGATTCCTCGGACGCTTCCAAACTTCTGGCAATCGCCGACCCTGACCTAGTCAGTTTCTCTGACGGTGAACCGAGTGAATTTGGTGAGAGCGGATTACGTGCGCTGCAACTCCGCCTAAAACACCTTTTCGAGCATTTTACAGCGAAGCTAGATGTGATTGTCGGGGAGATACGCATCCGAGGGGATGTAGCCCATGATTATGGGTGGCACGACTTAACCCTTACACCGAAGGATGGTGGCCAGCCTATTCATCGCAGGACGCGCTATGTGGATATCTGGCGAAGGGGTAATCAGGGCGACTGGAAACTATGGATGTATGTGGATAACCGGGACGTGGCAGACCCATTCCGACCTGCGGAGATCAGACCGCTCGAGAACGGTGTCACTCGCTCGGATTAATCTTGCTGTACAGGCGTTTGTTGAAGCCCTCTGGCATTTGAAACAATCTTCCGTCGGCAATCAACCCCACGACATTCCGCATCCCGTCTAGAACCGCGGAGCAGTGAGCGCACACTTTGAAATGTGCTTCCATCCTCAGGCGTAACTCCGCAGAGATATCCGCATCAACATAGTCGGATATTTCCCGCCAGACCTCGACGCAACTGATCTCAATCGTCGCCATTGAGCCCCTCCTTTTTCACCATGGTCTCACCTTCTGATACGGGTGTCCTGTGTGCCAAAGGCCGTCCATTCCAGGAGCCAGGGCATCTCTCAACAACAGCCTAGCGCGACGAAGACGGGTTTTCACGCTAGTCTCGGGAATACCGAGGATGGTTGCCGTCTCCTTTATAGATAAACTCTGAATGTCCCTCAGGTTTACGACCTCGCGGTACATATCATCGAGCGAATTGATTGCATTCTGTAACGCCTTGCGAACCTGGTCGTTTTCGAGTAGTTCGGAGGGTATGAGCCGCCAATCCGCAAAATCTTTGGGCCAATAGTCGCCTTCCTTACCTTGCTGCGGATCGTCAACTGACTCGTAGAGGTGCCGACGGTCTTTTCGCAACTTCATCCTGGCCTCGTTGTACGTGATTTGAACGAGCCAAGTGCTGAACTTGCATTCCGCGCGAAAGCTTGAAAGTTTTGAGAAGGCTTTGAGAACTGCCTCTTGTGCAACCTCCTCCGCGTCAGCCGAGTTCCTCAAAACAGAAATCGCAGTAACGTAGACGAGTCTTTCATAGGGGCGCACCAATTCTTCAAAGGCCTTATGCTCTCCATGGCAGACGCGACTGATAAGATCCGCCTCAATGGAATCCAACTGTGACAGCGGATTACTCATCAGCCTCATTCGAATCACTATTATAGAAATTAGATAGGCGCGTCATAAAAATCAATCTCGAACAGGAAATGCGCCGGACGTCATTCCTACGGCCACGACCATCAGGTGCGAGTTGTCAACACCTTACTGCGGGTCGGCGCGTTGGTCGCGACACTTGCTCGTAATTTTGCTTCGTTAACTTTGTTCAAAAATGCTATCAAATCGGGTGTCCTACGTGTGATGCGGCTTCTGAGGCAAAGTTTCATCCTCAGGGTATCATTCACGAAGCTGGTTAGCCGGGATCTAGGGCGGAGCAAGCACAACACCTAGACGAACGTAACATTTTGGTTTGCCGCGCATCGGACTTGCGGAGCAATCTCGACCAGCAGCATGAAGTGTTGTCCGGCGGTGTAGCTCTAACGAACCTCATGGTCCAAGGGTGTTACAAATGGCGATGAAAATTCGCGTTGCGGTAATTCAAGCAGCGCCTGTATTTATGGACATTGACGCAAGCATGGAAAAGGCCCGCGGGCTAGTGCGTAACGCTGCTTCGCGGGGCGCAGAGTTTGTCGCGTTTCCCGAGGCTTGGCTTCCGGGCTACCCAAGTTGGTTGGATTCCTGCCGTGATGCAGCTCTGTGGGATCACGAACCTACTAAGACTCTCTTCGCCCGGCTGGTAGAAAACAGTGTCGTCGTCCCAAGTTCCCACACGCGCGCGCTCGGTTCATTCGCGCGCGAATTCGGTCTCGTGCTCAGTATCGGAGTCAACGAACGTGTTAAAGACGGCCCTGGGCACGGAACTCTTTACAACTCAAATCTGCTCTTCAACAGCGACGGCACACTGATTAATTGCCATCGAAAAATCATGCCAACATTCAGCGAGCGTATGATCTGGGGAATGGGCGACGGCGCGAGTCTGCGCGCGGCGGATACCCTTGTGGGTCGCGTGGGTGTACTAACCTGTTGGGAACATTGGATGCCCCTGGCGCGGCAAGTTCTACACATCTCCCGAGAAGACATTCACGTCGCGGCGTGGCCCTGGGTGAAAGAAATGAACTTGCTGGCAAGTCGCCATTTTGCTTTTGAAGGCAAATGCTTTGTGCTGGCTTCTGGGGGAATTCAGCAGGCAAAGGATCTGCCTCATGAGCTAGAACCTATTGAGACTTTACGAGCGCATCCAAACACCTTTTTACTTAGGGGCGGCAGCGTGATCATAGGGCCCGACGGGACGGTGCTTGCCGGACCGATTGTTGACGAAGAGACAATATTGACGGCTGAAATCGACCTTTCGACGATAACAAAGGAGAGTCTGACGCTGGACGTTACGGGACACTATGCACGGCCAGATATTTTTGATCTGCGACTTAGACCTGCTAAGCCGACCGAGCGGTAATGCCTCGGACGTTGTAACAGCCAGAAATTGCTCCTTAGAGGGACTTAGACGGCGCGACGACAGGAGGTGAAGATGTCGAAAGCAAGCAGTCGTTCATTTATTCCTCTTGAATTTGAACTCCTTTCGACCGAACGACAACTTTCGCGGGCGCAGGAATTTGAACTCGGCATGGGAACGCGGCGCACAGTGCGACAGTTTTCATCCCGGCAGGTTCCTCGTCAGCTCATTGAGTCGGCTCTAAGAGTTGCTTCACGCGCACCTTCCGGAGCAAACCAGCAGCCGTGGCGTTTTGTAGTGGTCTTAGACCCTGAGAAAAAGCGCCAGATTCGTGTCGCCGCCGAAGCTGAGGAAAGGGATAATTACGAGCGGCGGTTCCCGCAAGAGTGGCTCGATGCATTGGAAACATTAGGGACCGATTGGCACAAAGAGTTTCTGGAGATTGCCCCTTGTCTCATTGTAGTCTTCCGCGTGGACTACGGTATCGATGACGAAGACAAGGCGAAGCAGCGAAAGATTAAACACTACTATGTACAAGAATCCGTGGGCATCGCTTGCGGATTTCTCATCGCCGCGCTGCATTGGATGGGATTGGCGACGTTAACTCACACCCCTAGTCCTATGGGGTTTTTAAGCCAAGTCCTTGATCGGCCGCCAAATGAGAAACCCTACCTTCTCATTCCCGTCGGATTTCCTGCCAACGACGCTAAGGTTCCAAACATCGCCAAGAAGTCGTTGAACGAAATCGCCGTTTTCGTGGAATGAACGTGAAACTATACAGCGGTGTGTGCTGTGTTCTCATTGCAGGCTCTAAAGAATCCGCCTCACACTCGATCAAATCTTCCTTGGGGTTTTAGAGCCGAGGCTGCGCTCCTCGGTAAGCTCTCGTTCTGCCTGGAGCCAATCGTCAAAATCATTGCCGTGATTCGAGCCGTGAGCCAGGTGGATGCTATACGCACGTATTTCGATTTCCTGGCACGTTGGTGCCAGTCCGTCAGATGAATCGACGAGCTTCGATGCATTTACATCTGCGTCAGAGATCGACTGTTGTTTATCTTCTTTCCTCTCGACAGCTTTCATATTCCCCTCCTTAATATCATTTTCGAAATCTATTTCGGCGCGTACCCTACGGTGCTTAGCTCTTTCGCTCGGAGTCGGAATCAGGGCTGCGAGTAAGATGAGTGAAGGGAACCAAAGTTTCGCGGTCCTCCAACTTCTTCAACAGTATTCAATATGATTAGTCAAAAGATTAATTGCACTTAGACGGTCCTCGGCAACTAGCCGAGAAGGATGGGCAGAAGGACGCCCATAGCGAGCGCAAAAAACCACAGGGCAGGTGCCGGGGTTCCCACCGGGCGCATGCGCCGCTGCTCCCGTGCAGAATTTCTGGGATCCAGTAGCAACCAGCGCTCGTAGCGGTGTTCGAGCAATAGAAACACCGTTGCCGTTGCGGCCCCATATAAAAGGTGGCCGATTATCGACGGTAGAAGAGCCGAGGCAGCATTCGCACTCCAGTCGGCCACTCCCGTGAGAAGAAGCGGTACGAGGGTCATAGGGCCGACATACCACCAAATCAGGCCAAACACACATCCCCATGGCACTCCAACGCTCAAGCTGGAACCTTCATTTCGGAAGAGTAGGCCATACATCATCCCGATCAGTGCACTCACGGTCAGGTGTATGACGAATCCTTTCAAGCCAGGGAATCCATTGCCGAAACCAGCGAGCTTTGGCAACACGCCGGTTGCCAGTAATACGGGTCCTGCGGCTACTCCGCCTGCCAGACCCGCTAATGCTCCCCAGCTCAGCGACCTTAGAACATTGACGCCGGGGCCTTCGGGCTCGCGATTGAGTGGATCGGATTGGATGAATAGTTTCAGCCAGGCCCGGTCAATTGCTGCGTAGATAACTCCAAGGATCAATCCATAAATGATGTGGCCGACCAATGAGCCAAACAGAGCATTGCCCTGGTCCGCTGACCAATCGACGCCAACTCCGCTCAAGAGTGGGAAAAGCGTCAGTGGCCCGAAAAACCAACAGAAAATCGAAAATCCCAATCCCCACCCCATGCTTGAGCCGAGACCCCGAACATCCGTCTGAAATAACAGCCCGAAACTGGCCCCGATTAGGAGAGCAACCAGAAAATGGAACCCGACCATTTCAGATCGTGAGTTGAGCTGAGGCAAGCCGGCAAGTAGAGGGTAGAATTCACCTTCATACATCCAGCGGCTGAACACAAGCCCACTCAAGGTTCCCGCAAAACCGCCTACTACGATGGCGCGCCCCCAATGAAACTTCCGTTTCACACCACTAGAGCGAAAGCCGCCGAAGATTCCGAGTGTAAGACCCAGGGGCATACCGAGAAGCACAAGATAAGCGACCAGCTCCGGAAAGTGAGATCGAGCGCCTGAGAGCGTCGACATAGAACGTTGCGTCCCGGTTACCAGGGGCAGGAGGCCCGCTGGAATCAACAGCCATACCAGGGCCGCGAAGCCTAAGCCCCAGATCAGTCCAGCGCCAGGACTGTTAGCCCGATTGCCGAATCCCCACCAGAAGATCAGTCCGAGGAGCGCACCGAAGATAAAGCTATCAGCCGGAGTGGTAGCCAGCTGAGTGTGACCAAGCATGAGGCAAACTCCAGAAACTAAAACTGCGACACAAGGCTCGATCCACGGAAAAGTCTTAGGGTTGGAAGTTGGTTGGCTTTTCGGCAAATCATGCGACCCGTGCATGCAATCTCCTTACTTGAGATCAATCGTTTGAACGATATCGCGCGGAAAGAAGAGTTCGACTGTCCAATCGAATAGGACGCGAATTTTCCGCTCTAAGCCCGGAAGTTTAGACAGATAAATTCCCCGCCACATCAGCCAAGCAAATAATCCGGAAAACCGAAGCGCGCGCGTGCGGCTAAACGGAACAGTCAGTTCTGCGCAGGCCGTTTGATGGCCAATTACGCAGAGCGCTCCCATTGAATCGAAGTGAAATTCCTTCGACGGCTGACCCGCCAGATGAGCGGCAAGATTACTAGCGAGCGTCGCAGCCTCGCGGAGAGCGAATTGAGCAGTTGGGGGACACGCCCTGCCGGATTTTGCGTCGGTTATGGCCGCACAATCTCCCAGCGCCCACAAGCCAGGTCGGCCGCAGACCGAGAGGTTTGCATCGACCTTGACAGCGCCACGTTTATCTTTCTCAACGTTAAGAGCTTTGATAACCGTGCTCGGGGTAGTGCCGGCGGTCCAAACAAGGGTCTCGGACCGAATCTCTTCATCCTGGAGAACAACGATTCCCGGATGTGCGTCACGTACACGCGCGTTAAGTCGAAACTGAACGCCTCGCTCTTCCATTTTCGCTTGTGCGTATCGCCCCAGGGATTCGCTTAGTTCCGGGAGGATGCGATCTCCTGCATGGACCAGCACAACGCGCACTTCGTCGCGATTGAGATTCGGATAGTCGGCTAGGATACCATGCGCAAAATCATTCAGCGCACCCGCAAGCTCAACACCCGCAAATCCGCCACCTGCGATCACAAACGTAAGAAGGGGAGCGCGACGCGAAGCATCGGGCTCGCGATCGGCAAGCTCGAACATCTCGATGACATAATTCCGGATCCGAATCGCATCTAAAAGACTCTTGAAGTTAAATGCCCGTCGCTCGACATTGGGCATTCCCAGATAATTCGGAACAGAACCCAGGGCAAGTACGACCTGGTCGTAGGATATTTGGCGCGGTTCAGACGTACCATCAGGTGAATTCATGCCTTCCAATAGAACGCAACGTTTTTCGAGATCGATTTCTCGTACGCGGCCGCGAACGAATTCGGTCCGATGCAGACTGCTGCGCAATGGGGTGCTGATGTGGCTCGGCTCCAAGCTGCTCCCGGCAACTTCGGCCAGCATGGGAGTAAAAAGTAGCGCATTAGTTTCGCTGACGAGCGTAATGCGAACTGAGATATTTTTCTGAAACTCCTTCTCCAAGCACTGAGCGGTTTTCATACCCGCGAAACCTCCGCCCAGAATGACCACGTGTGTCAGCGGCGACGGAACAGGCACGCTTGCTTTGGCTTCCGCTCCCCATCGTGCCGCAGCCAAATCATTGAAGGCTTGGTAAATCAGACCGAAGAGGGCTCCATACAACACCCATGCAACTAATGCAGGAAGATGCGCGCGCATTCCTTCGGCGTTCCATTCCGGCATTTGACCGGCAGAGACAGGTATCGCGACAACGCTAATTAGACCCCAGAGCGGTATGCCCAGGGCTGCGCCAGTCATCAGGTTCTCTGCATAGGCGCTGCGTGCTGACCGCAAACTGGCGGCATAAAGCGCCCCTAAAAAGATCCCGCATAACAATGCCAGCACAGGATTTCGAATTGCGTAAGTGAGTGCCGGGCTGCTTAAGGCGCCGGCGAAAATTCCTATCGTGGCCCTCCGAAAATATGGCTTCATCTGATTACCGTTTGGGGTGGGCGTCGCACCATCCGACCGGGCCTAATTTAACCCGATTCAGTGCATCATGAGGCGAGTCGCGGCTTGTAGTCTTCTGTTCGCTGCAGCACTATTAAACTCTCATCATCGAAAATCGGAGATCCACCGCGAAAATCCCTCACTGCCAAAAGCAATGCTTGGCCCGCCGCGCCGGGTGAGTTAACAGTTTGCAAGGGCAGACTTTTTGCCAACCTCAGCAAACCGTCGTACCCCAGCTCTTTGCCAGCCTGGTTTGTGGACTCGCTGATTCCGTCAGTATAGAGAACCAAAAGATCGTCCTGCCCGAGGCACACTGCGCTCTGCAAATATTCTGTGCCGGCGATCAGTCCAAGCGGAACACCCTCCACGCTGCTCTGTTTATAAGGGGTTTCGTCGTGCAGCCAATCCCAGGCTTTCTCCGCCGCGTGATACCACAGAGCGCGAGGATGACCGGCGTTCGTAAAGATTAATTCCCCGGTCTTCCAGAAATAGCCGAAGACCGCTGCTGTGGCGTATTGCACATCGTCCGGATCGTCTTGCCGGCGGAAAGCCTCGTTAATTTCCTGCATCAGAACAGATTGGTCGAGAGCATTCATATGCTTTCGCAACAATTCGCGAAGCGTAGCAGCGGTCGCGCTGACACTCTGCCCGTGGCCAGCAACGTCTGCCAAAACAATCCTCGAAAGCAAGCCCTTGGAGCAGACTACCAAGTAATACACGTCGCCTCCGGTGATTGCTGGATGTAGCGGTCGGGAATAAACCCAGCCAGTGAATCCAGGAACTTCCACCGTCAAGTCCAC
>PKWH01000031.1:12086-15100 GCA_003131985.1 Acidobacteriota bacterium
CCTTTCTTACGAATAAATTGACTGAGGAGCGTATCTAGCGAGAATTTTCCAGGGCCAAAAAATAAGATAATCAGGCCAACGAACCAGAAAATGAAAGGATCGGCACCGTAGAATTTGTCGGGACTTGAAAAGACGGACAAGACCGCGTCGTGATCTGCGGTCAAATACGCTACGCTCATGTCGACTACGATCCCCAGAGCCGTGACGCGAGAGAGAAGCCCCAGGGCGAGCAGGATACCGGCCACGAACTCAAAACTAGAGACGAATGCGGCCGTGAATGTGGGCGCAGGCAAGTGCAGGCTCTGGAAGAATTCGGTGACGTGCGCCAGGTTGTGGAGCTTTCCCCAGCCGACCATCGTGAGTTGCCAGCCCCAGTACAGGCGAATTGCCAACAGAAACGGTGACTGTAAATTCGACATTAACCTGACGAACAGGTCATGCAGGCGTTCGATCTGATTTGTCGCGCTACTCATCAATGATTCTCGCTTTTGTGAATTTGTATTTGGCCGGTTGCTACGAATTTGTGGGATCTGTTGTTCCGCGACAAAACCACCCGAGGGCGGACCAGTTCTGAAACCATTTCTGTATGAGCAATAGACACCCTTCGTCAGGCATGGCGCTCTTGCGCAGAACTCCTTCGATCGCCGCGCCCAAAGATTTGCCATTGCGAAGACGAGAGAGAATTGCGAACTCTTTCTGTTCCAGGCGACGGAAATAAACGTCTTCGTCCATGCGATGCACCGCGAGAAAAATTGGGGTGTGTTTCAAAAGAGGGACGACGCTCACACTTCGTTTGTCTTTGTGGCGTTCGCTGAGAGTGTTACTAGCGATACTCACTTCTGTGGAATCCTTTCGAACTCGCAGCACTAGGTCGTCCACTGGATACTTTAAATCGAGCAGACTTAGATGAGGCTGCAACTTGAGGCGCAATTTCGCGGAACTTGTATCTGTGAGATCTTCCGCCTTCAGCGGATCGTACCGTTTGCCATCGAACGCGTTTATTTCCGCCCATTCCAGCCGCACCATATCTAAAGCGAGCTGTTGCCGGGGACCCGCGAAATTTGGATGTGTTGTCAGCCAACTTGCAAGCTGCGCTCCTATGTTGCGCATACTGAACGACCGTGATGGACAATCCCTCAGGTAAGCTTGGGCGATTTTGTCGAACAGCGGATCGCCGAGCACCGCTCGCAAACCGGGGAAATCTTCCGAAAAACCCGACAAGACCCGGAACCAGTACTGACGATTGTAAATTTCCAGGCGCTCGAATGAGGTCAGGCGATCGTTTGCTTTGATGATTCCATTTGCGACCGTGCGCTGCGATCGACCATCGGGACCGGCGTTGCGCATGCGTTCGGATGGCGTCAGGGGCGTCATCACCGCCCGGGCCATATCGCGCTGGATACTAAGGAGATTCATACGGCTTCGGCCAGCGATGCGCTTGCGAGGAAACGATTCGCTTTTAGCGCTTCATCGTGAACTTCGCTAAACGCAGGAATACGATCGTCCCATTCCAGAAGCGTCGCAGTGTGTCCGGTTCGCTCGATGGCGCGTGCATACAGTTTCCAAACAGGATCGATCACCGGGTGATCGTGTGTGTCGAGAATATATTTTTGGTACTTCGAATGACCGGCGATGTGAATTTGCGCTACGCGTTCGGCAGAAACACTGTTCAGATAAGTAAAAGGATCGAAGCTGTGATTCTTAGACGAGACATAGATATTGTTTACGTCCAGAAGAATTCCACAATCCGCACGCTCGACTACTTCGTTCAGGAACTCCCATTCCGTCATTTCGGACACATGGAATTCTGCGTAGCTGCTCACATTCTCCACCGCGATGGGAACTTCCAGGAAATCGCGGACTTCGCGAATCTTTTGCGCGGTGATGCGTGCCGCTTCGAAAGTGTAGGGCATGGGTAACAAATCATGCGTGTAACGCCCGTCCACGCTACCCCAGCACAGATGATCGGAAAGCCAAGGAGTCTTTGTTCGCTGCACCAGCGTTTTCAGGCGGCGCAGATGCTCGCGGTCCGCGCGTTGCGCTGAGCCGAAGTACATAGAAACGCCGTGCTGAACGACGTTGTATTGTTTCAAGATTTCGTCGAGAATGCGCAGCGGCCGCCCGCCGTCGACCATGAAATTTTCGGATATAATTTCAAACCAATCCACCACAGGGCGGCGGGTCAAGACATGTTGGTAATGCGGGACACGCAATCCGATTCCGATTCCGTAGTCTGTGTAACCGTTAAACCGATTTGCCGGCATATCCACGACTCCATTGAGGTCTCGGACGCTGGCAGTCGAGTGATAACCCAGGCTCGACTCCCAGCATCGAAGAGTTGGGAATTGAAAACTTAGCTCTGAGGGTTATCCGCTGGTGGTTTTGAGCCGTCGGTTGCGCAACCACCCTTGCCCTTGCAGGAGTTTTTACCTTTGCAGCCGTTGTCGCTCGATTTGCAACCGCCCTTACCCTTGCAAGAGTTCTGCCCCTTACAAGCGTGCTTTTCTTTCACCTTGTTGTCCGACTGATCAGACTGCACACCCGCATGCATTCCCGACAAAAGATTCGATGCCTGAATCGTCGCGCCAGTGCCTGCGAGCAAGCCCGCAAGCGCCGCACCTGCCACTAAAGCCTTCTTGTTCTTCGTCATTGTCCTTGTTAGCTCCTATTCGAGATTTGATATTTGTTGGGGTTCCTGACGATAGGGTTCAACAACGAGAATCGTCACTAGTGCATGAGGCGCCATCCCAATGTGGGTTCGCATTCAGTGCGATTTAGGAACGATCCGCTATGCTGAATTACTATCGGCGTTCTTGCGGTATGATTGCCAATCCCCCAAAAGGTTTCATCGCGATGTAAACAAAATGGCTCGCTCTGCCTGGCATGAGCCAATGCCAGATCCCGCACAACCGCTTCTGTTGGGAACCTACGGACTCAAATTCTTGGCGCGAGGGAAGGGCATAGAAGGTTATTGGGTTATACAAAATCGATGTAGGTAGATAAGCGGCTAATGC
>PKWH01000279.1:0-1553 GCA_003131985.1 Acidobacteriota bacterium
GCCGTCAAAGAGTGAAACGGCCGATTCCAAGCTCGCCGAGTTACTCGAAGCAAAGGTGAAAGCCGCATGGGCGGCATTCAAGAAACGAGACAAAGACGGCTATGCTGCGTTTCTCACCGACGATTTCCAGGCCGTGGAATCCAATGGCGACGGCGAGCACGCCAAGCTCCATGTCCTCATGGAAGTGGAGCACAGCATGTACACCGATTACCTGCTTCAGCTTTTTCAAGTGCAGCCGCTCGGGGACCACTACGCCTTCGTTACCTACGAAAGCACCATGCAATTTCCCAAATCCACAGGGCAAAGATTCAAGAGAGTCTTCATCGGCGAACTTTGGACCAACCGCGACGGGACATGGAAAATGATGCGCTATCAAGAGACGTCTGTCCGTTAGGTTCGCCACCCGGAAAATGCGGAAGCCCGAATCTGCTGATGCAAATTCGGGCTTCGATTCGAAATCACTTCCTGAAAGTCAATTACTGCGAAGCATACACACCGACGCAACCATCGGCGGCGATTGTTTCACAGTTGGGACCGCCCGAAGGCAGCGGCACGAAGATGTGATTGTTGATCGGATCAGCGGCTACGCTGTGGGCGTTGCCGTTTGTCGGGACGTTTTGCAGCCACTGTCTGGTACCGGCGCTGATGACTCCGAGAACCGGGCCGGTAGGCATGTCCCTCGACGCGGTGTAGTAATTGTTGTCGCCGGGGTTATACCAAGTCTCGTCCACGAACCCAACATTGTTGATGACAGTCAGGATCGCGCCGGTGGTGCCGTTGATAATGACGCTGGACGGCGCGAACGCGCGTCCGTCATGGTCGGCGCAACCCACGAAGACATCCGTGCCAGGTCCCTGGTTCAAACCGGTGGGCATGCAATTGGGAATCGGAAAACTGTTGATGACCGCGGGGACAAATGCAGTGCCACCGCCCGGAAGGGTAATTTGGTGGAGTGGATCAATTACATCGATGCTGCCAACCGTAATGTCAGGAGTTGAATTTCCGTTTGTGAGCAGGAAGAACCCTGTGGTCGGCTGAAACAACATCCCGCCCAACCCGGCGGGGGCTATTGCACCGGTGCAGCCCGCCGGCGTGCCGGGGCCAGCGGGGCAGAACACTCCGCCAGGCTGGGTCGCAGTGGTTAGTGTGAGCTGTGGACCGTGATGGCAAGCAACATCAGGGTTAAAACCAGCAGCATGGCCCGAGGCGCCGGAAGGAACGTTCGCGCCAGCGACGCCCGGCGTAGAACTGAAAAATTGGAGAGAAGGATCGGGACAGACAAACCCATTCGCCCCGTTCACGCCTCCGTCATCAATCAACACGGTGTCGTCATTTTGGGCTGCACCGTCGTAGTAGATTTGGCCCAGGATGCAGGAGGCGTAGTTTGCCGTAAACGTTGTCTTGATCGAGTTACCGCCAGGTCCGGAGACAAACGTACTAATACCGGGACTGAATGGATCCGTAGCAGCAGGGTCCGCTACTTGAGAATACGGCAGACAATGTTGTTGGGCATCGGTCCCGGTTCTGGTCACGATGCCAGTGGCGTCAACGAT
>PKWH01000279.1:1572-9373 GCA_003131985.1 Acidobacteriota bacterium
CCGTTTGCAGACGACTGACACCCGGTGATGCCGGTGGGACCGTCATAGTCGGGAGTCGTGCCTGTTACTATGGTGGCGGTTAACGTGGGCGGCAATGTAAAGCCGCTCATAAGCATCGGAACCAGGTCGAATACCTCAACTTGCGAACTGCCATTCCCGACAAACAAGAAATTTCCATCGCCCGTGACTTCCATGCCATTCGGACCGGAAAGCGGGTTCAGGTTGTTGGAGCGGGAGGCGCAGCATTGCCCTCCCACAAATCCGCCGAAGTTGCCGTTGGGGCCAAAGCCGCCGGGGAGGCGGAAGCCATCGGTCTTGCATCCGAACCGTGTGAAGTTGCCCTGTGCGGATGTGACGGGAGGAATGGTTTCCGCGCTCACCGGGTCCACCCAGCATAGGCTGGTATTGTTCCCGGCCTCGGCTATTGAGTTTTGCCCGCCGATTGCCCATAACGCGATGTCGGAAGTCGTGCTGAACACGGGAACGTCGAGACCGACGCGATCAGACACGTAATAAAGACGGTTGACGGGATCCACCCAGCTAATGTCAAAAATGTTGAACGGCCCGCCGGGCTCGCCGTTGGGGTTGTGCTCCGGCACATTCATCACGCCAATTAACCCAATCGTCCCGTTCTTATCCGTGCCGCAGACGGGACAGCCCTTTTGGCCGCTTGAGCAACTGTTCAAGATGAACATCACTCCGAGCAACGCCACGAGGGCTGGAAGGCGAAACGTTTTCGGTTTCATCGAATTTCCTCCTACGATATTGGCCGGGGGCCGAACTACATTTTCAAGAGAAATCGTCCACTGGGTCCGCAGCGCCCTTGAATTCGCGTGTGCCAGCCCCGGTACCTAACCGGCACCCAGCTCATCCAAAACGCTCAAGACCCGACTAAAACCGAAACTGAATTCCCTCAACAAACACAAAGTAATTGCGGGGCAGAATGCCCTGGACGCTTGGGTTCTTGAGTTGGTTCAAGTTAAAGTCCGACTTCACGAGAACCCAGTAATTGAGATACCAGTTGAATCCCGCAGTTAACTGATCGGTGTGGTCACTAAAGCTCGGGACGATTCCCGGCGTAATCGGACAAGACGGGACGGTAGTGGCGTCACAAGTTGCGCCGGGGGCTTTACCTTCCAGCCAGGAATACCGGATCTTGACTGCCCACGCACCCCAACCCGGGGCACCCGATTCTCCGGGAGAATTGGGGCCGATTACCGGATGCTTTACGCGCGGAATCGCGTTCTCCGGCTCGCGTTCTCCGGTCAGTAAATACGTGGCCGAAACGTATGCGCCTTGGCCGGTAACGCCGGGAATGGTGTTGAATGCGACGCCGCCGGGTGCCAACGAGCCAATGTTGGTGCGCTTCTCCAAGAGATGAGCGTATTCTCCGCGAACACCTAACGGCCCCTTCAGCCACGAGAAAAAGCCGTTAAATCGCTCGATTCCACCATTGATCCGGAACTGCGGAAAGAAATTGTAGGTGCCGTCGTTCAGCAGGCCACTGAAGCTCTGTTCGTTCGCAAGACCCTTCGAGCGACTGTGCTCGGCGGAGCCGCCGAAAGATAGCCCCTTCAGCATGGGGTTGTCGGATTTCAACCACGGAGAAAAACGGAGTCTGCCCACAACTTCAGGCTCATTGGTAGTTCCGCTCGTCAAGAGTCCCTGCCCGTTGAAAATGCCGGCCCAATATTGCATGCGGCCTTCAAACAAATCGCCGTGAACGTCAACGCCGGGAGCGCGGAAAGCTCCACCTGCATCCGGGTAGAGCACGGAGATGATAGAGCGATTATAGAATTCAACCGAAGTGTCATTGGTTCCTACTTCCTGAGAGAAAGGCACCTTGTACTGGCCGCCCATGATCTTGAAAGCGCTCCAGGGCTTGAAATCCAAATAGGCGTCACGGATTGTTAGGGCGGAGGCTGTCTCGAACAGGAATGCATAGTCGAGCTGCGACCCGTAGTTGCCTTGAACGCCAAAGCGGGCGCGCGTGATGTTGAACGTGTCCGAAGGTGCGCCATCACCCTTGTAAAAAACGTATTGCGCATCCAAGTACCCGACGGGCATGACCGTGAAGTTACCGTCGGAACTCTTCAGGAAAAAGTGCTCGCCGTTCCATCCTGCGGTTGCCGCAGGAACGTCGCTGGCCTTCTTTTGAAGGACGTCGATCTCTTTCTGGAGGGCGTCGATGTCCGCCGGAGTAGCGGCGGGCGATGACGCGTTGGCATCGGGGGCGTCGGCTACGGGAGTAGCCGCGGGCGAAGAGGCTGCGGGAACGGAAGCAGCGACGGCGTTGGTCTCCACGAGGTGTGCGGCGCCTCCCTGCGCCACTGCGCTCGCTTCGACGAGACGTTGAATTTGCGCCTTCAACTCCGCGACCTCGCGGCGCAGTTGCTGGACCTCCTCCTCAGTTGCAGCCTTGCCTGTTGATTTCGACTGTGTCGCGTCGTCGGATGGGTTCGTGCTCTGGCCAAAGGCTACCGGACCAGCTGCGACACAAATCAAAATCACAAGCACACACCACCACTTAGGCGAGCGCATAGTTATCCCCTCCGCGGAGATTTTTCAAAAGCACATAACAGGCTCAAGCAAGCGACACACTACAACATCCACTTTTTACGCAGGATCGCCCCCGCTCACCTGCATCGCTTACATGAAATTGTCTTGGTTCGCGACGAATTCGGTTAACTGGTCCACTAATCGAACCAGTTTTCCACAAAAAGCAGGCACGCTAATAGCATGGCACCTGGGGCGTGTCAAGCATATTGTGAAATTTCCGAGATCGGGAAAGATATTCCAACCTTAAACTAGCTCATGAAGTGTCTGCTGCTATGGAGAATCACAGGCGCGGAATGGATCTGCAATTATTTAAGTTAAGCGAAGCGTCAGGGACGGCAGAGAAATTCCTTCGACCTCGGCGGTCCACAGATCGCCCTTGCCGGTCGTATGTCCAGCGGTGAGTGTGCCGGAGCTGACAACTTCACCCGCGCTCAAGGGATGCGACGGAAAGCGCCGGGCGATCGCACCACCGAGTTCCCCGAGGCACAGAGCGGGGCTCTTCAGAGAATTTCTGCCGGATCCTTCTTCCACAATTTCTCCGCTCTTCGCCATTCTCAATTTGAAACGCGACAGCTCGTCGACCAGCGTCGGGATGAGATCAGGCTGCACCTTTATTCTTTCGCCGATCACGAGTGCTGCGTGAAGTCCAAAAGATGCCACGAAATCACTAGGCTGAAATTTCCAATCAGGAAAAGGACAATCAATGATTTCGAAACCCAGCGCCAACCAATCCACGGATGCGAGCGCAGAAGCGGCGTCAGCGCAATCTCCTGTGACCGGTTTTTTCAAACCAAAAACAATTTCGGGTTCAATCTTCAACGAACGAGGATGCGCGACTGTCAGCGTGGCGGAGTTGCCACCAGCGTAGTGCACTGTGTCGTCGTACATGTGGGCCCAAACCAGGGTTTCAAGTTTGAGGATCCGCCACATGGCCTTATTCGCGTATCCAACTTTGCGGCCGACGGGTTTGTGTCCAGAAGCTTCGCGGAACTGCTTGAGCGTTGCTTCAACATCATAAGCCATGTTGAGGTCGAAACCGGGGCGCGCGGAGGGCGGGATTTTAATCATTCCGCCAGTCTCATAGGCGGACAGGAGTTCGCGCGCAAGGGCTCCGGCGTCGTCGTGCGACATGGAACCCTGTGGCGACATAGATTCTTGCGACATAAGTTGGTTCGGCCTTCGCTGTTCTCTCCGGTCTATCCTTGGCGCGCGAATTCATCGCGCGATTCGTAGACACGAGGAGTTGGACGGCCAGCATCTTAGCACCTGACATTGTCGGGTCACGGGACTTCCTTCAATAGCGGCCCCGCGGCTGGAGTACTTGCAGAGAAATATTTTCTTCTCTCATTTACCGCGCGTCGAGGAACGATGGTAACTTACCGTCGTCAATTGGCTCCAAATCCCCGGTGGCCAAGAGTCGGGTCGCAGATAGCGCGGCCACGATCAGGAGGAACATGTTGAGAGTACGCGCAATATTTTCCAAGTCGAGTATTGCACAGCGATGTTTCAGCCTCCGCTCGTTCTCGTATGTCTGGCTGTTGCCGTTTCTAATTGTCCTCGCGCTATACAACTTTTCCGCCTGGGCCCAGAACGCAGTGGTCCTAGTGGGTTCCGGCTCGAGCGTACCCGCGCCTCTCTACAATCGGTGGACACAGGAATATGGCAAGCGCAACGCCAAAATTCAGATGCGTTACGTTCCGATCGGCACCAGCGAGGGGATCAAAGAGATCTCCCATGGCGCGAGTGATTTTGGCGCCGGGGAGTCCCAGCTTACCGAGAAGGAGCGGAAAGATGGGAGCTTGATCGAACTGCCGGTCGTCCTGATCGGAATCGTTCCCATCTACAATCTTCCCGATGTCCACCAGGAACTTCGGCTTTCAGGGGAAGTGCTGGCCGGAATTTTTCTCGGCGACGTGAAGATGTGGAATGCACCGCAGATCGCCAAGCTCAACCCGGATATTATTTTGCCGAATCTTCCGATCCAGGTGATCAACCGGCCGGCAGGAAAGGGATCCAACTACGTCTTCACTGAGTTCCTATCCAAGGTGAGCTCCAAATTTCGCGCCCAGGTTGGAGTTACTCCATCGCCTAAGTGGCCGGTTGGCGAGCCGGCGGAACGCAGTTCTGATATGGCAGACAAGGTGAAAAACAATCCTGGCGCCATCGGCTACGTCGAGTTTCAATATGCCGTGAAGGGCGGTATTCCTCGGGCTGCGGTAGAAAACGCCTCCGGTAAGTTTGTGAAAGCTTCGACTGAGAGCCTTGCTGCAGCGTGCCAAGCGGCGGAAGCGCCACGATGGAATAATTTCTCCGCCTCTCTGACCAACTTAGCGGGGGCCGATTCTTTTCCGATAACCAGTTTTAGCTGGATTTACCTGCGAACTCCACCGACTGATTCGGCGCGAGCAGCCGCATTGGGCGATCTCCTGGATTGGATATACACGGATGGCCAGCAATCAGCGGTCCAGGAGGGCTACTCCGCACTGCCTCCGGAGCTGCTCGCAGCCGTGAGGAAGAAAGTCAAGAGCGTGCAATAGCCGCGTGATCTGATATTTATGGAATTACAGTTCACCCACGCTCTCTTTCTGTTTTTTGCCGCGGGGATCGCGGGAACTTTGAACGCGTTGGCGGGAGGCGGCAGCTTCATCTCATTTCCCGCATTGTTGTTCATGGGTGTGCCGCCCGTACAGGCAAACGCCACTAATACAGTTGCGCTTTGGCCTGGGTTGGCTGCGAGCACTCTCGCATACTTAAAACGGCTGGACGCGCCGCCGCGCTTGTTGATNNGGCAACAAAATCCGCGCAATCGCCGGCACCAGCGCCGTCATTGATGATCTTCGGAACATATCGCTGCGAGCAATCATAGTGAGTTCCTTTGTGGAGTTGCTGGTTGCCGTCTATGGCGGATACTTCGGCGCTGGAATCGGGTTCATCATGCTGGGAATGTTGGCGGCGCTGGGAATGCGGGATATTCATGCCATGGGCGCGATCAGGACGCTGCTTGCCGCCGCCGTTAATGCCGCTGCGGTTGTTACTTTCATCCTGGCAGGCGCTGTTTTGTGGCGGCACTGCGCAGTGATGGTGGCGGGTGCTCTGTTAGGCGGATGGTTCGGCGCGCGTTACGCGCAAAAAGCCGATCCCCAGAAGGTGCGGCTCTTCGTGATCGGTATTGGCTTCGCAATGAGCGCCTACTTTTTTGTCACGACGTACTAAGTCTGGAAAGCGCAAGGGTGACTATTCACAGGAGGCGAAATGAAAAAAATCCTCACCTTAGTGGTCTTGACGCTAGGTCTCGCTCATGGCGCTGCTACCGAAGGGAACAGCGGCCGCATTGTGCTGCCAAATCCGAAACTATTGAGATGCAATTCTCCCGATTGCGAACAGGTGTGGTTAAAGAATACCGCGAAAACAGACGCGATATTCCCGAAGCAAGTCAGCATCGACATGAATCAAAGCTGCCTGTACGGGATGACAGCAATATACGACAAAAGCGTACCCTTCGACGACATCATGGCGGCGATCAATGAGCGCTATGGGAAGTGGACTGTCCCAGAGTTCGCAAATTCGCCGTCAAAGATGTGGCGCGTGGCGCCGGAGAAGTTTGCGATTCAGCTAAGTGTAGCCAGTAAGAAGGATGAAAAACGGAATATCGCCGAGGCGGGAAGCACGCAAGCTATATACATAGCGTTCGGTGGAAGGGCGGCATGCACATCCCCTGACTAGCGGCGGAAACGTAAAGAGCTGATGGGCTCGCACGAGTCGACTGATTGTAGCGAAAATCGGAAAGACTGAAGTCTTTTGTAAGAGCGTACTAGGTCTTCCGTGCCAGCTGCGCGGCTCGTCTCTGTAACTTTAGGTATTTGACTCCATATTCGCGCCCTGCCATGATGTCGCGATGCCGGAGGGAAACTGCAAGATGGCCGGTATTGCATACCAAAAACCATGTCGCAATACATGAATTTCGCGCCAAAGAATTTGAACCCCCACAAGGACCTTCCAGAGGGCTTCCTTGATTTCCTGCTGCCGCTCCACAAACAATTCACTCCCTGGCAACAGAAGATAATCGCCAAACGCGCGGAAGTGTTGCAGACCTCCCATCGAGGACATCCGCCGAATTATCTGCCGGCTTCAGAGGCAACTACCTCCGATTGGCGAATCGAGCTGCCCGATTGGTGCGCGGATCAGCGCAACCAGATGACTGGTCCGGCCGATGACGCAGCGCTGACCGTAAAGCTGCTGAACTCCGGATCTCCCGCCGTGATGATCGACCTGGAAGATTCCACGGCCAATACCTGGGACAATATTATGTTGGCGGTCAAAAACACTATCGCCGCCTACAAATATGAACTCAGCTACGACGACAAAAAGCGAGGCAAGAAGGTCACGGTGCAGCGCTCGAAGACTGTTACCTGGGTGCGCCCGCGCGGGTTGCACATCAGCCAGGGTGGAGTTTTTAAGGACGAAATAATGTCCGCTTCCCTGTTCGATTTGGCCCTGATTTGGTATCAGATCGATCCTGCGTCGTTGCCGCACAACTTCTCTGTGTACATCCCCAAGAGCGAGTCTGCCGAGGAGGCTTTCTGGTGGCGCGATCTCTTCCGGGTTTTTGCGAAATCCAAAGGTCTGTCTGAGGACTACATAAAGTGTATGGCGCTTGTGGAGGCGCACCCGCTGGCATATCAGATGGAGGAGTTCCTTTTCAATCTGCGCGGCCACTGCCTCGGATTGAACCTCGGCCGCTGGGATTACATGGCGTCGCTTATCGATTTCATGATCGACGACCCCCACTGGGTTTTGCCGGACCGCAATACCATTCCGCACGACGTGGCATTCTTCCAGAACTTCCGCACGCTGATGCCGGAAATCTGCCACAAGCACGGAGCGCTCGCCATCGGCGGAATGACTGCTCTTTATCCCAGCCGTACGGACGCGGAATTAAACGAGCGCGCGCTGAAAGTCCTGAAGCAAGACAAGAAGAACGAAGCGGACTGTCTGATGGATGGAGCGTGGACCGGCCACCCCGATCAGAACGAGATCGCCGTCGCGCAATTTCCGTATCCCAATCAGATTGCAAAACGGCCCAAGCTGCCCAATTCCCATCCGGACCTGCGGCCAAGCCCGAAAGACGTTGGCGAAACAACTCTGGCCGGAACGCGAGCGGCCGTGCGCACCGTGATTCGTTATCGCAACGGGGTGCTCAACGGAAAAGGTGCGAGCTTGCTTGATGGCTACATGGAAGATC
>PKWH01000352.1 GCA_003131985.1 Acidobacteriota bacterium
AGGGCCAAGCCCCTTCCAAAGACTGCGCCCAACGGCTGACCTGGCGGGACGAAGGGAAGCATCGGGTTGTAGTGCAAATGGAATAGCGAGACAAGACAAAGCCACGCCACTGGAATGAAAACCGCGACCAGCAATGCGACAGAAAACCAACCGGCAAGCTGAATGCCGCGCGCGTTTAGATGAGCAAGCAGGCACAGCACGAGGCAGGCTCCCGCCCATTTTATATTTCCAGTGATCCACGGAAGATATTCGCTGAGGTAGTCCATCACCAGCACGCCGTAGAGACTGTTCAACAGAAACGTGCCGGTCCAATTCCACCAGCCGCACTGGAAGCCCCAGAAATCGCCGAACGCAGCGCGGCTCCAGCGGTAGAAGCCGCCTTCCACCGGGAAAATGCTGTTGAGTTCGGCGGACGCTAGAGAAATGGGAATGCTCCAGAAGAAGGGAACGAAGGCGAGGAACACGATCGCCATGCCGGGGCCGGAATCGTGGAAGATGCCTTCGTATCCGAACGGGCCGCCGGCGGTGTAGCCGTAAAAGATGGCGAGAAGTGGGATGAAACCGATCTGGCGGAGGTGCGAACCGCCAGAAGGAATGGCCGGAGCGTTGTCGCCGGGTTCGGTCCGCATCGAGCCGGAGTGCAAGGTCCGGAATCATATGGGACTGGCTGGGTGTTTTCAATGGAAATCAAAACTATTACTTGACGGGAAAGGCCGTCGGGTAAGAGAATTCGCCCTGATTTCCCCCCAATTGAAGTTTTGTCCGAGGGCAACCCAGACTTGCTCCCGAAGTTGAGCTTCGGCATAGATCGAGGAAGGGTGTTTGGTTTTGGAGTTGCACCCTTCACGACAGGGTGCAAGGCCGCTGAATCGGTAAGGGCTGGTTAAGTGGCTTGCGAACACTACCATAGGCCGTAAGGGCGCATTTTCAATATTCCTGGGTGCGGTACGTCGGTACTAATATTGGCCAAACTTTTTCCCATTTGCTATTCATGATTTCAGCAGGAGGATACATGCTGTTCGAGCGTATTTCACGAGGCGCGCGCGGTTTAGTAATTCTTTGCTTCTTTGTTCACATTTCCAGCGCCCTGCCCCAAGGCAGGCTATCCGCGCAGACAAAGCAAAGCAGCGGCACTACGTCTACGCCAGCGTCCACGCCAAGAGATCGGCAAATTGCCGGGAGCGCTATTCATATGCCGCTTTTCTTTGAAGCCAACGAAGGGCAGACCGATCCGAGCGTGCGCTATCTGACGCGCAGCAACGGCTACACGATGTTTTTGACTCCGACGGAAACTGTGCTGGTGGAAGGAAAGACTATCGCCAAGAATGGGGACAAATTTGACGCGGGGTCGACGCTGTTTTGGAAGGATGCGAAAGCTTCCAGCCAATCCGTGCTGAGGATGGAACTGCTAGGCGCAAATTCCGCGCCGGAATTTCGCGGACTCGAAGAGCTACCGGGAAAAGTGAACTACCTGATCGGCAAGGATCCGGAGAAGTGGCGCAGCAGCGTGCCGCTTTATTCTCAAGTGCAGGTTGGGAAAGTCTATCCGGGTGTGGACTTGCTGTTCCATGGCGACGAACAACAGTTGGAGTACGATTTCATCGTTTCACCGGGCGCCGATCCCAGCCAGATCGGCTTCCGAGTGAGTGGTGCGAAGAAAATCGAAATTGATTCGGACGGCGACTTGGTGTTGCACACGGCTAGCTCAGATTTCAGAATGCGCAAACCAGTGATTTACCAGACGGACGACTCCGGCCGCCGGGCAGTGAAGGGCGGCTTCGTATTAAATGCAAAGAACCAGGTGACTTTTGATCTAGGTCCTTACGATCGCAGTCAGACTCTGGTCATCGATCCGGCCATTAACTACGCGACCTTTCTGGGGGGAGCGGCGACTGAACTTTCAGAATCCCTTGTGGTGGATTCATCGACTCCGGGCGCTCCGAAGGTTTACGTCACTGGCGCCAGCGACGATATCACGACCTTTCCCGAGGCTAACACGCGCATTGGCAATCCGACTGCGAGCATCAATGTTTATATAGCCGAAATTGATCCCAAGAAAACCGGCTCTGGATCGCTGGTTTATTTGAGCTTTATCGGAGGAAGCACAGCGTTTCAAAGCGCGGGCGCGGGTGCGACGTGTGGGAGTGAGGGAGTGTGGCTTGGGCTGGACACGAGCCAAGGACCATCGTTAGTCGAGCCTGTGATCGGTGGCCAAACAAGCTGCACCGATTATCCCGGTTCGGTACTCAACCCGGTCACTGCGACTGGTGTCGATGCAATAGCTGCGGTTGTAACTCGGCTAGTGTCAAATGGCGGCTCGATCGATCATTCCGTCCTGTTGGGCGGCAACAAGCAGATGTCGAACGGCTTCGTGTTCGTGGATCCTTCGGGAAACGTTTTGCTAACCGGTCCCACGCAAGCAACGAACTTGCCAACCACAACTGGGGCCTACGCGACGTCCTTCAACAACGGCGGAACCGGTGCAGCGAGTGGAACGAGCGATTGCTTTACTGCCAAGTTGCAACGTTCGGACTTGACCCCGACCTATCTCAGTTACTTGAATGTCGGCGCGGGCAGCACGGGCACTGGCACGGGTTTTTCCGGGAGTGGTTGCGGCGGAGTTATCGATTCGGCCAACGGAAACGTCATCTATCTCGGCGGCAACACGGAATCCACGGTGGCGTTCAGCGGTGCGGCAGCTGGAGTTCTTGGTTTTCAGCCAACGTTTCAAGGGACACAGGATACTTTCTTGATGAAGTTGGACACAAGCTTGAGCGGAGCGGCGGAGTTGAAGTACGCCACGTACTTCGGAGGAGGCGGCACAACCGGCGTGCAAACCGGGGCAGTTGATCTTGGCTCCGGAATTGTCTCCAACAGCACCGGAGTTGTAGCTCTGGCGGGTCATACGACTTCCAATAGTACGACGAACGCGCCAGACATTCCGATTTTCAATGCTTTTACAGGGCAAACGACGAACAAGGCGGCAAATTCCACGAACCAAGAGACTGGCTTTTTTACCATCATGGATACGACGAAGAGCGGGTCGGCCAGTCTTCTGTGCGGCAGCTACTTTGGCGGCAGCAGCGGATTCGACGTAATTCGTTCCCTGGCGTTCGACCCGTTGGTCCCGTCCGGGTACTACATCATCGTAGGTGGACACACTGAATCGGCGGATTTTCCAACTTCCAATGCGTTCCAGTCGGCGTTGGTGGGTGCACAGGATGGCTTCGTCTCCGGGCTCATGGTGAATACAGGTACGAGTCCGAGCGCCGAGGTATTCTTTTCGAGCTACATCGGAGGCGGAGGAGACGAAGAGATCGACGGGCTCGGCTTAGACACGAATCACACAATCTACGCAACCGGGAGTACGACCTCGGCGAACTATTTCGGGAACACGAGTCCGGCAACGACGGTAAATGGTTTTCAAACAACCTGTACGAGTTGCACTTCTCCTGCGGCTCCACAGCCGGACGCGGTGATATTTGCTCTCACCAGCGCTACGTCGGCGTCGCTTGAGTCGATCCTCGTAAGTAGCAAGGGCACGGGAACGCTGGCGATAGGGAACACGTTGCAGTTTTCAGCATTGGGAGCTTTTAATGACGGCACTTTCCAGGATCTAACAAACTCCGCAACTTGGACGTCTTCTGATACAGCTGTCGCGACGGTTAATTCGAGCGGGCTGGTCACCGCGGTAGGAAACGGCACATCAATGATCGCAGCAGCCGAGAATGGGCAATCAAACAGCCAGTTAGTATCGGTGGGGGGATCAACGGGTTTCACCGTTCAGTTGGTGCTGGAGGGAGTTGCGTTTGGGACGGTGACGGACAATGCCGGCAAAATCAACTGCACAAACAATACGGGACAGGGAGCGACGGGGACTTGCTCGGCGACTTACACGAGTGGCACGCAAGTGATTCTTACGCAGGCAGCAAATCCCGGATCGGTGTTTGGCGGATGGGGCGTAGCGGAAGGTGATGCGACGTGTTCCGGAGCAACGACGACCTGCACGTTTACGGTGGACGAGCAGGAGGAAATCACGGCGACGTTTAACAATGGGGCGGGAGATTTCACACTGAACGTTACGCCAGGCACCGGAGCGACCGGAGGCGGAGTCGTAACCGGAGCGGGCTCGATCACTTGCCAGTTGAACGGCACTGCCGCCCCGACAGGAACTTGTTCGGCCAGTCTAGCAAGCGGATCCATCGCGACGCTAAATGCTGAGCCGAATAGCACGTCAACTTTTGCCGGCTGGAGCGGGGCTTGCACGGGTGCGGCCAAGTGCGTAGTCACGATGAGTCAGGCTCAAACCGCCACCGCGCTCTTCTCCACACAGCAAGATATCTTCACGGTGACCATAACCGGTAACGGATCCGTGACCAGCACCTCGAATCCCACGATTGCTGCTGAACTCAATTGTGCAAATCCAGGGCCGCCCAGCGTCTGCAATGCAACTTTTACGAGCGGCACGTCGGTGACTCTTACGGCGACCCCTGGCACGGGAGAAGTTTTCACAGGTTGGACGGCTGGTCCGTGCAACGCCAGCCCACAGACCACCTGCACCTTTACGGTCAGCACTACCACACCGAATGCAGTCGCAGCATTTGCCGCTACCACGTTCCTGCTGACGGTGAATCGGGCAGGGAACGGCGGAGGGACAGTCACGAGCAATGCGGTGAACGTTCAAGGCGGCGGTATTAGCTGCGGCCCGGCTGCGGGGATAGTCGATTGCTCTGTGAATGCCACGTTTAACGCGGCCGTGGTTTTGACGGAAACACCGCCGACGGGTTCGACGGGCACTTTTAGCGGAAGCACGCCGACAGCGTGCACGGTTGGAGGCGGGGGGACGACTTGCTCGTTCAACATGCCCGCTGCAGCAGAAACAGTGACAGTAACGTTTGCTTCCGGAAGCGCTCCGCTCCCATCGCTTGAGATTACGAAGTCACACACCGGAAATTTCACGCAGGGACAGCAGGGAGCGACGTACACAGTCACCGTTTCGAATGGAGCGAATGCCGGCCCCACGACTGGGACCGTAACCGTGACAGACACGATTCCAGCTGGATTGACGCTGGCGTCGATGGCGGGAACTGGCTGGACGTGCTCTGCAAACAATTGCACGCGGAGCGATGCTTTGGCGGGAGGCACGAGTTATCCGGTGATTACGGTGACGGTGAATGTGGCCAGCACTGCCACTTCGCCGCAGGTGAATATGGCGAGTGTGTCGGGAGGTGGGTCGGCAGCTCCGCCTGCCGCATCAGACTCGACAGTTATCACTACATCGGGAACGGCGCCGACGTTCACGCTCAATATCACGGCGGCGAGCGGCGCGACGGGAAATGGAGTTGTTTCTGATACATCAGGAGCGATCAATTGCACTTTGAGCGGCACAAGCGTGCCAACCGGGACATGTTCGGCGAACTTCCCGAGCGGAACGGTCGCGACACTGACCGGTGTTGCTGCCGATGACGGCTCGATCTTTACGGGCTGGAGCGGACCGTGCAGCGGTAACGCAAGTTGTGCCGTAACAATGACTCAGAATCAAGTCGTGATCGCCAGGTTCACAACGCCGGCAACCCAGCTCATCGTGGCTGACTTTGATCCTGATGGAGACGGGGAAGACGACAAACAACGAATTGATGGTAAGAGCGCGCCGCTACAGATCCTCTTGACGAATACTTCGACGACTCAGACCGTGAATTTCACTGGTGCGCCAACGTCCACCGCGGGCTATTCGGCAACTACGGACTGCACATCGCTCGCACCCGATCAGAGTTGCCATGTGTTCATCAGTTTTACGGCGACTAGCGTATGTCAGAACGTCCAAGGCACCGTTACACTAGCGGACAATGATCCGGGCGGGAGTTTCGTGATAGGCGTGAATGGGTATGGCGCGGACACTGGAATCCAAGTGAGCGACCTGACGAACTCAGCGCTGTCGGCGCAAAGCCTGGCGCAAAGTTTGGTCGGTCCCGGAGTGCAAATTAGCAACGTGACGTACAAAGGCGCACCTCGAGCGGCCGGAAACTTCACCAGCAGCTCAAATATTATCGGTTTCACAAGCGGGGTGGTGCTGAGCACTGGATCGGTGCGAAACGTTGTGGGTCCAAATTGTTCGGATGACATATCTGTGGACAACGGCCAACCAGGCGACGCAGATCTGAATACGATCGTAGGAGCGGGTAACGACACGAACGATGCCGCAGTCCTCGAGTTTGATTTTGTCCCGACCAGCTCCGTGATTAGTTTCCAGTACGTGTTTGCCTCGGATGAATACAACGAGTTCGTAGGGGAGTTTAACGATGTGTTCGGTTTCTTTTTGACTGATAAAGCCACGAATACAACGACGAACATCGCTCTAATTCCGGGCACGAATCTGCCTGTATCGATCAACAACGTCAACGGCGGCAATCCGCTAGGGACGAACCCGGTGAATCCTCAGTTTTACATCAATAACGATTTCCCTTTCGGATCTACGACTCCAGCACCTGTTGACACCGAGATGGACGGTTTGACCGTAGTTTTCACGGCACAAGCGCAGGTGGTTCCGAACAATACCTACCACATCAAACTGGCCATAGCCGACGCGGATGATTTCGCATTAGATTCAAACGTCTTCATTCAAGCTGGCAGCTTGGTCAGCTCCGCTCTGACTCTGACGCCTGGCACGCTAGGATTTGGAAATCAGGCGGTAGGTACGACGAGCACGCCGCTTCCGGTGGTGATACAGAATACCGGTTCGCAGACGGTAACGATCCAGACCATCGCCGCCAGCGCGAATTTCACGCAGACCAATAGTTGTCCCGCGACCCTAACCGCCGTGGGAACGGACGGTGCGAGTTGCACGGTGAACGTCGCATTCGCTCCGGGAACCAGCGGTAGCTTAACGGGCACGTTGACGGTGACGTTCACGATCCCCGGGGACACCACACCACAGACGCAGATCGCAACTCTCACTGGCACCGGCACGGGCACGGGCGTGACTCTGACCGTAACAGAGGCGGGAACTGGAACCGGGACGGTGACAAGCAATCCCGCTGGAATCAGTTGTCAGCCTACATGCTCGGCCGGCTTTGCGAGTGGGACTGTGATTACGTTGACGGCTACAGCTTCAACGGGATCGACGTTTACGGGTTGGGGCGCAGGACCCTGCGAAGGGACGGGCACTTGTACGCTTACGATTACTGCTGCGACGACGGTTGTGGCTAACTTCACTCAGAGCACAAACAATTTCACGCTGACCGTGAATGAGGCGGGGACTGGAACGGGTACGGTGTTGAGTGCTCCTGCCGGAATCAATTGTCCGACTACATGCTCGGCGAGCTTTGCGAGCGGCGCGGTGGTCGCACTGACGGCGACAGCGGCCGAAGGATCGACGTTTGGAGGCTGGAGCGGCGCGGGTTGCACAGGAACGGGCGGATGCTCGGTGACAATGACTGCGGCTCAGACTGTGACGGCCACATTCAATAGCGGAAATTCTCCGGTGACGATCGGGCTTGCTCCGGGAAGTCCTTCGACGGTGAATACGACGCCCGGGAGTAGCGCGGTGTTTGGCTTGACGCTGACTGCGTTACCGGGAACCACCGGGACGGTGACGCTCGGATGCACCAGCACTTCTCCGAACATCACGTGCAACATCGTGCCGAGTTCCATCACCTTGACCGGGAAAGCGATTAACGTTGCAATTGTGGTGAATACATTCTGCAAAGGCGCTGTTCCGGCGTTTGGACCATCAGTCCCGGGAGGCTTGGTAGGTGGCTTGGGGATGTTGTTGGCCGGCATGTCACTTTGCGGAGCGTTGTGGACGTTCAAAAAGCGTCCGAGGCTGGCGCTTTCGTTTGGAGTTCTGGTTCTGATCGCGGTGGGAATGTCGGCGTGCAGCAGTTTGCCAAAATCGCCGGGAGGAACGGCAACGAAACCGGGACTGTATCCGTTGGTTGTGACGGCGACGGCGCCCAATGGGGCGGTCTCAAGCGTGAANNCCTTCCAGGCGCACGAACAGGCCGGCATTGTGGAGTTCGTCGCCGGTGCGGTCGTAGCGGATTTCGTTGAGCTCGTCGTAGAAAATATATTGCTGCGCCGTGGAAACGCGGTCGCTTAATCGTACGCGCCCTTGCGAAGGTCCTGCCGCCAGATTGACCGCGATTATTTTCCACGCTTTGTTCGATCTCCATTCGTAAACGAGAAGCCCCGCAGGCGATGTGTAGCCTTCTGCAGCGACTTCGAGCGGGCTCCAATTCCCATCGTGAAAAATATCTTCACGCGTTAGGCTGAGAATTTTCCGGAAGAATGCGATGCTGAACGGGTCGGGCGGCTCGTCCGCAGCTACGCGCAACGTAATCGGCAAGCGGATTCTGGAGCCTTCGATTTCGCCCTGTTGATAGAAGCGCATCCCCGGCAAAGTTCCCATCAAAGTTCCGACGGCGGGCAGGCGGTCGTTGGGGATGACCTCAGCGCGGCGAGGTTCGTCATGATTCTCAAGGAAGCGCGCGTAGTGAGTTTGTTGGTCGCCAATGTTCGATAACCGCGATTGGACTGCGCCCACGTCTGCGTTGCGCACCGCGTCGTAAAGAGCTTTATCGTAGGCGAAGGAAAATCCGAGATCGATGAGCCGCGCTTCGGTTCCCCAGTATGCTTCGGCGAGCAAAATCAGATTTGGAGC
>PKWH01000007.1 GCA_003131985.1 Acidobacteriota bacterium
ATGGAGACCTTGTTATACACAAGATGCCTGATGCCGATGGCGTTGATCTGGAGGCAGAGTATTTCGCGTCGGAGCTGAAACGAGCGCGTGGAATCCCATCGGTTCTCAAGGAAGGATCATTCACGTTCACTTTAGACGACGGACTCCGCGTGAATCTGAGCAATTGGTTCCGAACTCAGTACGATCTGGGAATCCACTTTCCTCCGGGGCAGGAAAGAGCCCTTCCAGTCGATGCTCCGCTTGGAGCGATTAGGGTGGAGTGCTCTATACCGCCGACTGTGGAGAGTTTTCAACCTGCAGTGTACAGAGACCAAGTGGCAAAGCTTCTGGGGGGAATCCTTCCGCCGCTGGATACAAAGCATTGGTGGCACGTAGTCTTCACGGCGGCGAGCGCGTTTGTGTTCGCCCATGACATTGCAAAACCCATCTTGGCAACCGTGGCAGACTTGGAGACTTACGTCAAGGTTGGCACGGCAGATCTAAACAGCGAACGGACATGGGGAGTGNNGGGAGTGGTTCCAGGTTCCGATTTCGTTGACGCTAGCGATCCAAACGACCCAAACGATGCAACGTGGGAGCATCGGGCGAATGGCACGAGACTCAGCATCTATGCAGAACAGCGGATTAGTCCTCTTGAAGCGTACGAATTGGGTTTTCGGCAGAGGCAGCTTGTGGCAAACGCAAAGGGATACGTCTTCCGAAAGTCGCCTAGAGTCAGCGCATGGGGCCAGGATGTCGTTCGGCGACTGATGCATCCCGAATGGCCGATTTTTCAGGCGAGTTCTGGCGAGATATTTTGGACGTACCCGCCTGATATCGAAGAGCAAACGGTGGACCGGCTAGAGAATGTTTTGCGACGGAGGGGAATTGAAGTTGTGGACGTGGACGATATCGAAAAGCATACGGTGCTTGAAAGGCTTCGGGAGGCACCAGCGGATCTCGAGGGTGCGATTTTATGCAGTGCGAACGGACTGAGGCCACCGATCAGTTTGGAAAGCAGGGTCTTTTGGTTTGCGCGGGAGGTTGAAATGAGGCAAGAGTTGTCAGCGAAGAAGCAACTCGATTTGCTCCNNTCCGCCTTAAGGCCGAGTACGAAGCCCGCCACGGATACGATCTGCTGCACGGAAAAAAGCAGCGGAGAATCGCGGGCGAGGAGGTGAAGCGCCTGCTTTTCGATCCTTTCACATTCCGTGGCGCACACATGTTAGAAGTCGCTTTCGTTGCCAGAGGGATCGCGCTGCAAATGAGGTTTAGGGAACGGAGTACGGAATCGGCGGCGATCCTGGCAGCTCGGTATTTGGAGGAGTTTAAGCGAGTGGAGGAGCAAGTAATCGAAGTCCTGACTCGTGAGGCGTGAGTGTCAAATGTCTTGACGAGTTTCGTTTGAGCGGTACGTGAATGATCGGGGCGCTTCTAATGAATCATGACTGCTTATTTCAAGAACTTCGAGAGAGTGGCAACTACTCCGGGGCCTGCGTCGTGGCCTTCGACGATCCGATCGGCGAAATCAGGGGCACGGCAACGGTTCGCATCGGACAAGATGCTAGGGCCGAAGCTGAGGTATCGATCGAGGAATTCCAGGCTCCGCCTGAATACGGCGACAATCTCCTGGCATTTCTGAATGCATCCCCGCCCAAGAGACAAGGCGAAAANNGAAAGGAGAATTGTTTCGCTCACGGTGGAATCGGAAGAGGGAATTTTTTCGGCTTCCTCCGGCATTCTCATCACGCCGGTTCTGTTGGGTTTCCAAGCCAAAGAGGCGCTCTCCCTGATATTGAATGACCTTGCGTTCAGCCCCAAAACCGGGAAGGTGGCAAAATATTGGTTCCTCCCTCTCGTTGGGTCTCTTGGAGAACACTATCTAAGACGCGCGAGCGGAACGCATCCAATCGCACTCGATGGCGAAGGCTATGTCACCTTTTCCGTGGACGGCCTTGAATGTGGATTGCAAATCTTCGATCCGTCAAAGAAGCCGTCACATCACGCCGCTAGTTATGACGCGCTTGCCTTTGGTGAGGTTCGCGGAGCGCCGAGTACGTTACAAGAGACTTGGGATACGCTTCCAAGAGGTTTAGTCGAAGCGCTAAGCTTCGCCGTGGGAGCGGATGTCACCGCGCCGTGGTTTGAACTTCGTGGAGATGATGGAAGCCTGACACAGAGGTATTTCTATCGTGTCGGTCATCGCTCAGCACCTGAGGGATTCGCTGCCTTTTCCAAGGTCAACGAGTTTCGTTCAGGATCAGGCATAGGAGCGTTCCTGAAAGCATTTTTCACGCTGGCGCAAGATAAACGAGCCGCCCTCATTCCGCCTCTAAATCTAATTCGTTCTGGCGCACCTGGCTCCTTCAACATCGAGGACTCGATTACGGATTTGGTGAAGGCTCTCGATAACCTATGTAAGGAACGTGGCTTTGTCACCCAAGACTTACTTGGTCGCCTCGATCAAGACAATCAGCAGAGCGTCGTCAGCATTCTTGCGGAGGCTCGTAAGGCGTTGGGCGTGGTTCTGGCCGAGAACACTGCAAAAGGACGGCAAGAACAAACTGATGTTCTCAATACAGTGGTGAGCAGAGTTGCGAATGCGACCTCAAAATCGAGGGATTTCGGTATCGCTGTAAAAGACCTCTTAACCGACTTGGGCCTCCAGGATGCGGAGGTCTTGGATCTTCACTATGGGAGTCTTGGACTTGGGCAATCCTGGGCCGGAATCCTCTCAGCCGTGCGAGGCGAGGTCATACACAACGGCTTTTTGCGAATCAAGGATGTCCGGTCCCTGCGGAGTTGGTTCGAATTCGCAAGGCACCTGCACGACTTGTGCAAACGAATTATTTTGCGCGAAGCAAAGCACGGAGGGTTGTACCAGGCTTCAACGAATCCTTGGCAGGGCGAATATGCCGTGGACCGGGTAAAACCGCCAACCAGTCTGAAGGACTTAGGGTTTTCTCATGTTCCCACGCAAATCTAGGATTCTGGGCGAGTTCGTGTCGGGGTGCTCCGCGAATGGGTGGTGAGACTTGACCCGCCACCCTCGCCGTCCAATTGCCATCGTTCTCGTCGGCTTGCAATGGCTAGGCGCTCAATATTGTGATCAGTCCGCGAAGAGAAAGTGGCGCAGCCTGAGCCGGGGAGGGGCGGGGGCCTGGACTTGCGTGGGACTCAGAGATTGGGCTTCATCTGGTAACGTTTCCTGCAGAAGCCGACGAACGCCTTACCGGGAAAACCAACCTTTGGCATACCGCTGTCACCCCACCAGTCCCTCCATTCCTGCTCCAGGAAATACACGTCGTATCCCGGCGCTGCGAGTCTTGCATCGTGATAGGCTTCGGCGTCGAGTATCGGATAGCGGATTTCAGCTTTCGACGGCTGCCAGTTTCTTCGATTCACCATGCTACGGGAAGCGCGGACAATCTAACGCAGAACTCAGACCATGACGCTCTTAGAGTTGCCGTGCTTCGTGCTCACCGTTATGGTGAATTCCGTGCGATTATTCCATCGATGCGGACATATCCTGTGACTAACGCCGTAGAGGAAAAAGAAGAATTCATGCTGGTTCAAAATCCGAAGAGCCGCGTGAGTCAGCTGCCATGAGCAGGTCGGTACAGGCCGTTCGAGCCACAAAAAACAAGTATGCGGGTACTTGTCGGACGGTCACGGGCCTGCTTGATTTCGCTCTCGCTTTGCAACACGAGTACGAAAAACAGACTTCCATCGAAGAGCGTAAAAGCAAAGGGCAGTACTTTACACCGGCGGAAGTGTGCAAGTTCATGGCGGGTTTGTTTTCAGCACCGGCGCGCGGTAGTTACCGCCTCCTCGATCCCGGCGCCGGCGTCGGATCGCTTACGGCAGCCGTGTGCGAGCGCCTGAGCCACGCCGAAGCACAGCTGCATATTGCGGCAGTTCTGTTTGAAAACGACCGGGGCGTGCTGCCGTATCTTCGCCGGACCATGGAGCACTGCCGCACTGAGCTGGAGAGGGCAGGGCACGCGCTGACCGTTGCCATCCACGACCGTGACTTCATTCTGGAGGCCGCTGCGTCGAACCAGGGCCGTCGTGGATTGTTCGATGAAGCTGTTCAGCTGGAGGAAATGGACGGCGTCATCATGAACCCGCCTTATTTCAAATTGAACAAGAACTCGGAGCACGCGAAGGTCATGGACGCGGTAGTCCACGGACAGCCCAATATCTATGCATTGTTCCTCGCGGCGTCCGCGCAGATGCTTTCCCCTCACGGCGAAATGGTTGCGATCACGCCGCGCAGCTTCTGCAACGGTCTTTACTTTCGNNCATTGGTTCTTCGACCGGATGGCGCTCGACCACATCCACCTTTTTGAATCGCGGACGGATACCTTCCGCGACGTGCTGCAAGAAAGCGTCATCACACGGACTCATCGGCTTGGCAGACCTCCTGCCCGGATCACGGTGAGTACGAGTTACGGCCGCGATGTTGTCGGGACCCTGCAAGCCAGGGATCTTCCAACGGCAGAAGTGATGGACAGTTCCACGGGTGATTGCGTCATCAAGGTGCCGGCGTCCGATGAAGACTCCGCCATCCTGGAAGCGGTCGAGTCCTGGCCGGATCGTTTCTCCGATTTGGGCCTTCGCGTCTCCACGGGGCCGGTGGTGACGTTCCGTGCACGCGAGTTTTTGTTGCATGGCTTCAACGGCAACGTCGCCGCGCCGCTGCTTTCGACGTTCAACGTCAAGCCTTTTGAAACCCTCTGGCCTGCGCCACATAAAAAGCACCCCATCGCCTTCAAAGTGTGCCCGGAGTCGATGAAACTCCTGCTCCCANNTCCGTTTCAGCGCAAAGGAGGAGAAGCGCAGGCTGACCGCAAGCTGCCTGATTGGTTCAGCGCAACCAGCTCCTTATGTCGCGCTGGAGAATCACCTGAATTACATTTACCATGCGAAGCGCCCGCTTTCCCTGGATGAGACCTATGGTCTGGCGGCACTGTTTAATTCGGCTCTGCTCGACCGATATTTCCGCACTCTAAGCGGGAATACTCAGGTGAACGCCACGGAACTGCGCACGATGCCGCTGCCCGCACTCAAGGCGATCGCGGCAATCGGGCGGAAGATACAGGCTCTCCCCGCCTTCGAGCGCAAGGCGACTGAAAAGATCGTCCTGGACTCCGTCGGCATCAACGGTTCCCTGCGGCAGCATCTCATGGAAGCCGCCGGTGAGTAGGGCAGACGAAGCCCTGGACATCCTCGTTTCGCTGGGATTGCCGCGCAGCCAGCAGAATGAGCGATCGGCTTTAACGCTTCTGGCCCTTGCGGGCATCGGTCCCAACACGCCATGGAACAAAACCGCACGGCCACTGGTCCGCATCTGGGACATCATGGGTTTCATGCGCGAGAAGCACGGCAAGGATTATGCTGCCAATTCGCGGGAGACAATCCGCCGCCAGACGATCCACCAGTTCGAGCAGGCACGCATCGTCAACCGAAATCCGGATGATCCGTCACGGCCGACCAACAGCGGCAAGACCGTTTATCAGCTCACCGAAGAAGTATTGCCGTTGCTGAAGGCCTACAAGACTGCGGCATTTGAGAAGGAGCTGAAATCCTTCATCACCCGGTTCAGCTCTTTGCAGGAAGCCTATCGCCGTTCCCGCGAGGGTCTGAAAGTGCCGCTTACGCTGCCGGATGGGTCCATCGTTTACCTATCGCCGGGCGAACATAATGTTCTCCAGGTCGCCATTGTCGCAGAACTTGGGCCGCGCTTTGCGCCGGGCGCCGTCGTTCTGTATGTCGGCGATACGGCACAGAAACACGTCGTCTACGGGGCAGGGGAGCTGAAAAGGATCGGCGTCCCGATCACCGAGCATGACAAGCTTCCCGATGTCGTGCTCTACCGGGCGGACAAGAACTGGCTTTACCTCATCGAGGCGGTCACTTCGCACGGTCCGATTTCTCCGAAGCGGCACAAAGANNGAAAATGCTGTCACGCTGCAGCGCCGATCGGGTTTACATTACGGCGTTCCTCGAGATTCACGAGTTTCGCAAGTATGCCGCCGATATCGCCTGGGAGACGGAAGTTTGGATCGCGGATAACCCGGATCACATGATTCATTTCAACGGCCCGAAGTTCTTAGGCCCTTACAAGCCGAAAGGGAGCTAGCCCAATGAAGCGCCGCCCTACAACACAAGACATCACCTGGCTGCTCGACTTGGCGCGAAACAAGCAGCTCAATCTGGAGCCGCCGTATCAACGCCGTAGTGTGTGGACTCGGCAGGATCGGCAGTTTTTCCTCGACACGATTTTTCGAGATTATCCGAGCCCGGCCATTTTCCTGCATAAGACTATTTCTGACGCCGGCCAGGTAACGTACCACGTCGTGGACGGCAAACAACGCCTCCAGACCATACTCGACTTTGCGGCCGACAAAATCAGCATGGGCAAGGATTATGGCGACGCCCGGCTCAATGGCAAGAAGTGGAGCAGCGTCCTTCAGGGCGACGACAAATTAAAGCACCTGTTCTGGAACTACCAGATATCCGTCGAAATGGTGGACAGGGTTGAAGGCTCCCTCATCAACGAGGTATTCGATCGCTTAAACCGGAATGCCCGGAAATTGACACGGCAAGAACTCCGGCACGCAAAGTTCGAGGGCTGGTTCGCCGCGCAGGTGGAAAGGGAATCAGAAAAGGACGCATGGAAGGTTCTCGGAGTCGTGACCACGGCCCGCATCAAGCGCATGGCCGATACGCAGTTCATATCGGAGTTGATGCTTGTGCTGCTTGAAGATGCCGTCCTGGGGTTTGATCAGGATGTTCTGGATGTTCTGGATGTCCTGTATGCCAAGTATGACGATGCGCCGGAAGACTCGGAGATCACTTTTTCTGAAGAGAAGTTTACGAAAGCTGTCGCCGCGGCACGAGCGTACCTCACAAAAATGGAAGAGCACGAAAACGCGGTTTCACAGTTCGCACAGTCCTTTACGCACTTTTATACGCTGTGGTGTGTCGTTGCATTAAATCTTTCTATCTTAAAGGCAAAACCGGCCGGCGAGCTTGCCAAGCGGTACGTTTCCTTCATGAAGAAGGTCGAAACGCTCGCCTCCAAAAAAGATGATCTAGAGCCGTTCATCAAGAAGGACGCAAAAAACACCTACAAAACGGCGCTCTCCTATTACACCCAGGCCCGCGGCGCGAGTACCGATTTGACGCCCAGGCAGGAACGTTACGAAGTGCTGAAAAGCGAGCTGCTCGGATGACCGATGAAAATCCCCGCCTCTATTCGCAGGCTCTATGACGATCAGGATGAACTCTGCGGCCAGCTGAAAGAGCGTGTGGATGCGCTGGTCAGACCCAATCTGCACGAAAAATGGCACTACGAGAGCCGGACGAAGACGGTTGAGAGCTTCACGCTGAAAATCGAATCCGCCCGCTTTGGAGATCCTGCGGCGCTTGAAGACTTCTTTGCGGCTACGATCNNAGTGCGCAACGGATCGGAGATCGCCAGCGCCGAGAAACTCGTAGCGGAATTGTTCACTTTCCAGTCTCGTCGCCCGAAAAAAGACGATGTAACCAAAAAAGCGCCTGAGGCTTTCCCGTTCGATGACCTGCGACTGTACGTCCGCTGGAAAGACGATCCTGCACTTCCGCCCACTGGCCTGCACGGCATCCTGTTCGAGATGCAGATAAAGACATTCCTGCAGCACGCCTGGTCGATTGCGACTCACGAGCTTATCTACAAATCCGACGACGCGAACTGGAGCAAGGCCCGGATTGCCTACCAGATCAAAGCAATGTTGGAGCACGCCGAGATATCGATTCAAGAGGCGGTCACGCTGTCCGCATCGACGGCGCTCGCGAAATCAGACGACAATATATCTGCTATCAAGACATTCATAGCCCTGGTCACTGAGCTGTGGGAGAAAGAGAATTTACCCAGCAACATCCGTCTCTTGGCCGAGAACATTATGGGTCTGGCGAGGCTGGCCCAGCTTGATGCCGGCGGTCTCCGCGCACTCCTCGTGGAAGCGAAGGCGCAGGGGAGGGGGCCGCTAATAGGTAATCTGAGTCCGTACGGTGCCGTCTTGCAGACACTGCTGGATCGCAAGCAAGACGTTTTGAGTTCTGCGCTGAAAAACAAGCAGAAAAGCGTTGTGCTGATTTCTGCGGAGCTAGAAATCCCCGAGGGGGTGGACACTCAGGAATGGCAGAAGGCTGCCGTTTTTATCACGTAACGGGAACTAAATGTTTTTGTGATGGTTCGCTGCAATGATGATTCTTAGGCTCTTCTGTCCAAAGTGCGCTCACGCGGCGTCGAAATCGCTCGTGGATTACGCCGAGATTGACGTTCTGTCCCCTATGTCGAGGCTATCGGACACAGGAAAATATGAAGTAGTCTGCGACTGCGGCCACAGGAGCGCTGTCGTACTGCAGAATTTGAAGTTTGAGCTTCTCTTCGAGATGGGGATTAACGCCATAGTTGACGGCTATCCGAGAGAAGCCGTATCGTCCTTTTCGGCTGCGCTCGAACGTTTTTACGAATTCTACTGGCGTGTAGCGCTGGCTCATCTTTCGGTATCTGACGAGACGATCGATGCCGCATGAAAGGTCCTTTCCCGACAATCAGAGCGGCAACTTGGAGCATACGTTTCGGCTTCAGTGGCCCTGACGAAAGAGTTGCCCGACCTCCTCAGTCCCAATAAAGAAGTAGAGTTTAGAAACAACGTTATTCACAAAGGGTATGTACCCACGGACGAAGAAGCGACCGAATTCGGGGATGGCGTCATGGTGCTCATCAGCGAAGAGCTCGAAAGGCTTCGCCGCATAGCCCCGGACGCGTTGGCCACGGTTTATAAAAAACTGATTCCAAGAAATGAACAAACTTCAGAGGATGAAATTGTGGGAGGCGTAAACATCCTGACGGCCATCGACGTGATGCACCCGCCCAAGCCGGGAGACGAACGGGGAACGACTATTTCGACGCATTTCGCCAGAGTGCTCAGCGAGCGGGAGCCAAAACGGTTGGCCCTCTTGTCAAAAGAGGAGATGGCACGCCGATTTCCGGATCGCATTAAACCGTCGTCTTAATGCCATGCGAAATGAGTGTTTATCCGATTGAAGGTTGCGCCACTTGCCGGTGCATCTCGTCGAAGATCTCGTCTGCTCCCCAAGCCTGCGCCGCTGTAAACGCCAATCGTCGCCTCTGCTCGCTTGTGAGCTTACCGGAAGGCTTATAACCCAAATCGTGCTCAGCTTCGGACCAGGCATGTTGGAACAGGGTTTTTATCTGCAACTCGAAAAATTCAACGGATTCTTCCCCGCGTAGCTTTTCGTCAATCAAGTCTTCGGGTACAAAAAGAATAAAGTGCCGGCCCTCGTAGCCAAATTCGCTCTCTGATTCTGGAACGATCTTTTTCGATTCTATGTACCTGAAATATTTTTCAATTTCCAGCCGTACTCGTTCCACATCACTGGCGTAAAACGTGACGATACGCGCACCCACCTGATCCTGGATCTGATTAAGTGGATCGTCATACTTCCGCTTTCCGTTTTCCTGCTTCTCCGCTTTCGCGACAAACCTATCCACGCTCTTTGCCCTCACCGAGATGCGGTCAATTCGCCCGAAGTCCTCGAACAGCTTGTCCAAGTGCATCGCCAAGCGCTCCGCGAGCGGCGACAGCACACGCTTGCGCCTTTCCACATAGCTTTCGCTCAGAGACTTCACGGCTTAACCTTTCTAAAACGCTGGTCCACTATCTTGCCTTGTGTGGTAAAGCGCACTAACTCTTTCGATGCATCCACTGTCTCGCTGGTAAACACATTATCGAAGCGCTCTGTGGCGGCAGTCAGTAGCCCACCATTGTCCAGCTCCACGGTCCGCAGCGCGACGTGTTTTAGGAATTCAGCGGGCACGAACTGGAAATTCTCCGCAAAGAGCTTGGCGCGCGGGAAGCGTTCCTTGATTTGCTCCTGCGTTTCCTCCGGCACCTG
>PKWH01000068.1 GCA_003131985.1 Acidobacteriota bacterium
GTGGACACCTGGCAAAACCCCTTCGTAAAAGATCCGTTTCGCATTCCCGTCGAACGCCAGATTGATTTGCTGCTCCGCGCGGACAGAGAAATACTCGCGGTAAAAGGTGTGACACTTGCCGAAGGCTCCATGTCGTTCCGCAAGATCGATCAGCTTTTCGTCTCCAGCACCGGCTCCGTGATTCATCAAGTAAAAATGCAGTCGGGCGCGGGAATCGTCGCCACTTCATTTGGTGATAGCGAGATCCAGAAGCGTTCCTACCCAAATAGTTTCGGCGGCCAGCACGCCCTGCAGGGCTACGAGCTGATCGAATCGCTTGACCTCGTCGGCAACGCGACGCGCATCGCGGAAGAAGCCGTCGCGCTGCACTCCGCGGCGCAATGTCCCGAAGGCACCAGCACGATCATCCTCGGCGGCTCGCAACTTGGCTTGCAGATCCACGAATCCATCGGCCATCCCATCGAGCTTGACCGCGTCCTCGGCCAGGAAGCGAATTTCGCCGGCATGAGTTTCCTCACCGTCGAAAAATTGCGCAAACTCAAATACGGCTCCGACATCGTCAACGTCGTCGCCGACGCGCGCCTCGAACACGGCCCCGGCCTCGGCACATTTGCATACGACGACGAAGGCGTCCCCGCGCAATGTACGCCCATCATCACTGACGGCCTGTTCACCGGCTACTTGAGCAATCGCGAAACTGCCTCCGCTATCGGTGAAACGCGTTCCAACGGAACCATGCGCACGGAAAACTGGAATCGCCTGCCCATCATCCGCATGACCAACATCAGCATTAATCCCGGCTCGTGGAAATACGACGACCTAATTGCCGACACCGACGACGCAATTCTAATGGACACGAATCGTTCCTGGTCCATCGACGATCGCCGCTATCAATTTCAGTTTTCCACCGAAATCGGCTGGGAGATTAAAGGCGGCAAGCAAGGCCGCATGATTAAAAATCCCAGCTACAGCGGCATCACCACGGAATTCTGGAATAGTTGCGACGCTATCTGCTCTCGCGATTATTGGACCCTCTGGGGCACACCCAACTGCGGAAAAGGCCAGCCCATGCAAACCATGGGCACCGGACACGGCGCGTCGCCAACGCGCTTCCGAAACATAAAAGTGGGAGTGGCCTTCGCCAAGTAAAGCCAAAACTCCAAAATGAAACGAACGAAGAAAAAATCGCCGCCATCACGCGCTCGCCGCTCGGCAGGAGCGAAGAAACACGCGCCATCTCTTAGCACCGCAGCACTCGCCGAGAACGGCGCTCGATTTACTCTCGCGGAACTCCAGCGCATCGCTGGCCGCGTGATCTCCTACGGCGAAGCGGACGAAACCGAAATTGAGATTGACTCCACCACAGACGCGCTCACGCGCTTCGCCAATAACACCATCCATCAAAACGTAGCCGACCATACTCTTTCGATCTCGGTTCGCGCCGTGGTCGACGGCCGCACCGCGCGCGCCACCACGAACAAAACCGATGACGAATCGCTTCGCCGCGTAGTAGCCGCCGCTGCCACCCTCGCGCGCCACCAGCCCGAAAATCCCGATCTGCTGCCCATGCTGGGCCCGCAAAAATATCAGAAGGTCGCGCGCTATTTTGACGCTACAGCCACGGAAAACCCGATGGACCGCGCCCGCGCCGTGACTCGCGTTTGCAAGATGGCCGAAAAGAAAAAACAGACCGCCGCGGGGATTTTTGCCAGCGGCTCGCACCAGTCCGTTTTGGCCAATTCGAAAGGCCTATTCGCGAGCCATCAGTACACCGACGCGGAATTTTCCGTCACCATCCTCGAAGAGAAATCTTCCGGCTGGGCGAAGTCAAGTTCTCCCAACATTCACGACATTCATCCGGACGAACTCGCAGAATCCGCGAGCAACAAAGCCATCGCTTCGCGCAACCCCCGCGCCCTCGAGCCCGGACACTACACCGCGATCCTGGAACCGTCCGCGGTCCTCGATATCATCGGCTCTCTTTTTTTGGATTTTTCCGCGACCTCCGTCCTCGACAAGCGCTCCTGCCTGAATGACCGCATGGGCAAAAAGATTTTTGGCGAGAACATCACGCTGTGGGACGACGTGTACCACCCGCTCCAACTAGGCACGCCCTATGACGGCGAAGGTTTGCCCAGACAAAAGACTCTTCTGGTGGACCGCGGCGTTCCCAGGAATTTGGTCTATTCGCGCGCGACCGCCAAGAAAATGAAAGCAAAACCCACCGGCCACGGTCTCCCACTGCCCAACGAGTATGGCGAAGCGCCCATGAATCTCGTTTTCGCAGGCGGGGACAAATCCGTGGACGACATGATTCGTTCCACCGAACGCGGCATCCTGGTCACGCGCGTCTGGTATATCCGCGAAGTGGATCCCTACGAAAAGATTCTCACCGGCATGACCCGCGACGGCACTTTCCTGATTGAAAACGGCCGCATCGCCGCCGGCATCCGCAATTTCCGCTTCAATCAAAGCGTCATCGAGATGCTCTCGAACGTCGAGATGCTAGGCCCGGCTGTGCGCGCCGCCGGAGAAGAATCTTTCGAGATGGTCGTCCCGGCCATGAAGGTAGGCAAATTCCACTTCAGCGAGGTCACAAAATTCTAGAGCCCAAAATTCTAATGCGACTGGCTGGCCGGTTTTTCAGCCGCCGCGTCCGGCCGAATAAAATAATGCCACTTATCCAAATCGGCGCGCACCGCGACGTCGAAAAACCCCACCATCATTTCGTCGTAAGTTTGGTCGCCCCAGCGCACCGACGCGTCAGGATCGGGATTGTGTGAGTTGCCGCGCGAATTGTCATACAGCGCGACAGCCTGGAGCATCGTGCCCGCCTTCAGCAATCGCGGCTCCTCCAGCCGGTAACTCAGTTGCCAGTAAAAATCATAATTCACCCGCAGAAGAGTCTCCACGCTTCCGTCCGCGCCAACGATGTTGTAGTCGAATTGTTTTCCGCGCAGATGCATATGCGGGAAAAAGCTGAGCAGCGTCGCGTCGTTAGGCAAAGTCCCCCGCGCCTCCACCCTGTAATCATCCGCGCCCGGCGGAATCACGAAATGGTCATTCGTCAACTGCAACGTAAGCACGCGCTGCGCCGGCCGCTGCCTGGCAAACACAATCCCAATACTCGTCTGATCGCTCGCCGCGTGCCGGTGGGTGGTGTAGTGCATCTGGAACACCAAGTCCGAGCCAGCCGGTACAAATTTGGCCATACCAGGAGGCCACTGGTCGGGCGAGCTCCCCGGAGCGTACACCAGCAAGATGTCGCTGTCGGTCCAGTGCGCGCCGTGGCGGCTGTCCTCGTCGGTCATATCCGAAACGGTGAACGGCACACCGACGGGAGCGCGCCTCAGCCATTTCGAATCCGGCGGCCGGATATAAACGACAGCGTGATGCACATTTTCTCTACTTGACGGACGCACCTCCGACATCTGCACCCATTTGTCTTCCGCGAATCCGGTGGGCACGATTTCATATGTGTATTCCACGTCGCCTTGAGCCGGCAGTGCGACGGGCTTTGCCATTTTCAAAATTGCATCCGGCTGGGGAATATTCCAGCCCTCGATCCATTTGCGCGGAGGCGGTGCATCTTTCGGATCGCCGGCCGGTGCACTCGCGTCCGCCCAGGCAGCGAGCTTTTGAATCTCCGCCGCCGTCAGCGAAGGATCATTTGAGAAATGGCCGTAGCGCGGGTCGGCGAACCACGGTGGCATTTTTCTCTTACCGGCGAAATTTGCAATTTCCTGAGCGTACGCTCGCGCGTTCTCGTATGTGACGAGTGGCATCGGCCCAATCCCGCCGCTGCGGTGGCAACTCTGGCAATGCTGCTGAAGGATAGGGAGAACGTCGCGGTAGAACGAAGGTGGAGCAATGTCGCGAGGACCAGCCTGCACTTTTGTTTCGTGCGTTCGAGCGGCTGCGAGACTGAGCAAAGCAACTACGGCCGCAGCAAAAGCGGGGGTCTTCAGTGGCACAGTGGATTAGTTACGCATTCTCAGGAGTTGGTTGCAAGCCGGAAGATACTGCCCTTCATCTTATTTTGTGAATTGAAGGCTGGCGATGGAGCGCGCGATCACGTTTTCCTGGATTTGTACCAAGTCGGTATCCGCCACGGTCATTCCGAAAATTGTGTAAAGTCGCGCGTTGCGAGGGATGCAGACGACTACGCCGGACCAATCCCGCTGGTCAACCCTTCCGCGGAAATGCCGTTCGACTGCAGGAATACCGGAAATCGTAATTTGTTTTTCATCCAGCGGACGAAAATTGTCCATGATTTCTTGAAGCCGCCGCTCGGTAGCATCCATATCGTTCGCGACGGATTTTCCGGCGGGCTGTTGCCCAATCAAAAGGTAGGTAGTCTGGTCGTTAGTGCCCATGGCAGTAATTGATCCGGGAAGCAGTGCGCGCGCGCCCTCGATCACATTCCAAGTGGGCGGCTTGTACATGCGAAAGCCGTATGTGTCATTCACGTAGCTGTTGCCGTTCACTTCTTCGCGCATGGGCTCGGGCGCGGGCGGCTGTACAGGAGCGGGCGCGATTACAGCCGGAGAATTTACAGCCGGAGGACCTGGAGCCGCGGAGTTTGTCGTGGACTTGTTCGCGGCGTGTGGCGAAGGTTTCGGCGAATCTGAGCTGGGAGGCGATGTAGCAACACTCGACGAGGGAACCGAATTATCTGCGGCCGCGCTTACAGGTTTAGCCGTCGACGGTTTCGGAGCTTTCGCAGGAGCGGGATCCGAGGCGGCTACCGCATCCGTTTCGGGATCGATTTTTTTCTCCGGATCCTTCTTTTTCGGGACGGCGGAAATCACGATCGATACTACTTGGTCCTTCTGCACTTCCGCGAAACCGTAGCTTGTCCGCACCTTGAACGAATGTTCTTCGAACCCAACGATTGTGCCAACGACCGTACTGCCGTCTTTCAGCTTTAGCTCATCCGCGCGGGCCGCAGAAACGACCGCGAAAAACGCAGCCAGCGTGACAAACGATCCGTGGACCATGCAGGTTCGGAGTGGTGCGGCAAGCTTCATCTCTTGAAGTATGGCGCTCAGCGGCGCAGCGGGCAAGTTCGCGCGTGGAGAACATGCCGCGTTAGTCAGCAGGCGCGGTTCGACGGTTTGCGAAGCTACCGAGCGCGGCTGGGTTTCGATTTGATCTTTCGCTTCGTGTTGGGGTTTGCATTCGGCGCGGATTGGATGGCCAGCAACTCCGGCTTTAAGCGCGCGAATTCCGATTCGAGCGCGAGAAATTGCGAATCGGCGCCGACTAAATCGCCGGAGCGGCCCATGGCTTCGAGGCTGCGCGCGATTGCAACTGCGTTCGCCGCTCCGAAGATGGAGACGGAGCCTTTCAGGGCGTGCGCGGAAAGAGCAAGTTTCTGCGCATCTTTTTTAGCAATGGCGCTCTTGATTAGCAGAATCGTTTTTGGGGCGTCTTGCAGAAAAGTCTTAATGAGGGAACGCTGAAGTTTTTCGCTTCCACCTGTCACGCGACCGAGATGCGCGGCGGCGGTTTCGTGGTCGGTGCCGGGCTGCGCGGCATCCGGCGAGACCGAAGATTCGGGCGCAGGTTGCGGGTCGGCAATTTGCTGTGCCGCTTCGCCCACAGATTCGACCGCGTCATACAGTTTGTCCATGCGAACCGGCTTCGTGATGAATGCATCCATCCCGGCATCCAGGCATCGGCGCTCGTCTTCAAAGCTCGCGTTTCCTGTAAGCCCGATGATGCGAACATGCCTGCCGGTTGCAGCTTCCGCCTTGCGAATCGCGCGCGTGGCTTCCAGGCCATTCATGCGTGGCATTTCTTCATCCATCAGCACCGCATCGAACTGAGCGCGCTCCAGCGCCGCAAGCGCTTCCAGCCCATCAGCCGCGCTGGAAACAGAGTGGCCGCGCTTTTTTAGGAGTTCGAGAACAAGCTCGCGATTTATTTCCGTATCTTCGGTGACGAGAACCCGCAGTCGTTTCAGAGGCTTGTTTGGGGACGCGGCTTGTTCAGAGGCTTTGACGCCAAGACTTTGGGGCGATGTCGCCACAGCGGCCGAGCGATTGGCATCGGCATTTGGCGTAGACTGATCGTGAGGGCTCACTCTCGCGCGCGGGAGCCGAAACCAGAAACGCGAGCCGCCCTGGGCCCGGTTCTCGGCGCCGATTGTTCCGCCCCAGCGCTCGACGGTAATCTTGCAAAAATAAAGTCCCAGGCCTGCTTTGCCGGAATGGCTCTTTCCCTTGGAAAAAAGCGCGAATAGTTGATTCAGGGGCAAGTCCGCCGGAAGGCCGGGGCCTTGGTCGTCCACAAAGGCAAGCACGTACGCGCCCTGATCTTCAACGCCAACGGTTACAGTGGATTTCGGCGGGCTGTAGCGAAGCGTATTTTCGAGCAGGTTACCGAAAATTCGATCGAGCCTCGGCGCATCGCCTACGACACGCCAATCTGATGAAGCGGTTTCCGGCGTAGCAAATCGAAGATGTATGTTCTTATCTGTGAACGCGGAGCTAAATTCCTCGATCGCCCTTTGCGCGCAAGTTGCCAGGTTTGGAGCCGCCGCGCCCTTGTCAGACGTTGATTGCTGCACCAGCAAGTCTCCGGAGAATGCCGAGAGAATGCCCCGGATCATCAATTCCTGGCGTTGCGATTCACTCTGGCCCGTTTCAACGAGTTTGCGAAGCCCAGCCGGCAGATGTTCAAGGCTCAGAAGGTTAAAGCAGCCGCTCATGGCGCTAAGAGGCTGGGAAAGATCGTGGACGATGCAATGCAGCAGAATTTCTTTCTTCTGAATTTCGCTGAGAAGCTGTTCGTGGATGAGAAGGGAATCGCGAGCAGTCTGGAACCATTGCTGCTGTTCCGCGAAGTTGGCGGAAAGATTTCGCAGGATCAGCATTTTCTTGCCATCAAGAGAGAGGGCGAAAGCTTCGAGCGGGATGTCGCGCCCATTTTTACTGCGCTCCGTCCAATTACCGGAACTCGCAGAGCCTTCCGATTTGGTGTTCCAGAATTCCTCGGCGTCCACCAAAAAGTTTTCGAGGAACGGCGAGTTTTCGGCGAGACGATTTGGCTTCCCGGTTTCGGATTGAATATCAAAAGCTTCGCGGCACCAAGCCGGGCAATTTCCTACCGCTGAGAAATCACCATCGCCGAGCGATTCGAACAAGGCATAGCCCTGATCGGCAAGGAATGACTCGAAAAGTGAATTGGAAGCCATTATTCCGCCAACATGGCCGCGGTCAGTTTCGAAAAAACCTCTTCAACCGAATCGCCGGTCTTGGCGCTGGTGCGAATTATATTCCATCCTGCGGCGGTTAGTTCAGACTCACGCGCGGCGTCGATTTCCCATTTTTCGTGTAGGTCGCTTTTGTTGAACACGAGGACGGCGGGAACTTTTCCGGCTTCCTGAATTACGCGTTCGTTCAACGCGAGAGCGTCGTCGAGCGTTCGGCGGCGCGTGCCATCCACGACGAGCAGATACCCGGACATGCCGCGGAGATAAGCCAAGCGAATTTTCTGGTACACATCTTCGCCGTGAATATCCCATAAAACGAGATTGACTTCCTCCTCGCCGGCGCGGACCACTTTCTTATCGACTTTCACTCCTATGGAGGTTTGATAAACATCCGAAAAAATGCTTTCGACGAAGCGGCGGACCAGGCTGGTCTTGCCAACGGAGAACGAGCCGAGCATGCAGATTTTCTTTTGGAGCATTCGAGGCTCGTTCAGTTTACGGGAGACGTTGGAGTAAAAGTGATTTTAAAGTTGACGCCGCGGTTTTCGCGGCGGCCTTCTTCGGTCTCTTCAGGTCGCAAAGGCTGCGTGGTTCCGACGCCGCGCGAAGTCAAAGTTGCAGGCTGGATGCCGCCGCGCAACAGGATTTCGCGGACTCGTTCAGCGCGCTGCTGGCTGAGCAGCAAATTCGTGTTATCGACGCCAGTGCTGTCGGTGTGCCCGATAATTTGAATGGAAGTTTGTTCGCCGAGGCCGTTTGCTTCGGCGATCAGGTCGCGGATTTCTTTTCCCATTTGAGCGGCTATATTTTGCTGG
>PKWH01000135.1 GCA_003131985.1 Acidobacteriota bacterium
TCTCGCATCGCGCGCGCAGGCCCTTCGACCGTCGGCTGCGTCAAGTGGTGAGCGTCGGAGGACATGCCGAAGCCGCAAAGCTCCGCGTAGATTCTTGCACCGCGCGCTTTGGCCGATTCCCACGGCTCGAGTATCATCATCGCGCCACCCTCGCCCAAGATCATCCCCCGCCGGTCCTTGCTGAACGGCCGGCAGGTATCCGGCGCGATTACACGCATCGCTTCCCAGGCTTTCAGATGTCCGATCGCGAACGGCGCCTCGCTGCCGCCGGTCACCGCTAGCTCCACTTCGCCATCGCGCACCAGACGAAACGCCTGGCCAATGGCGTGATTCGCGGACGAGCAGGCAGTCGATACGGTGTACGTCGGCCCTGTAATTCCGAGTTCCATAGAAATATGGCTCGCACCGGCATTGGCCATCGTTTTGGGAATCGTGAGCGGGTGAACGCGTCCGCGGTCTGAGACGTAAAGATCNNCGGATCGCCTGCCGCGCCGCCACCACGGAGAACTGGGCAAAGCGGTCAAGGTAGGCTTCTTTCCCACCTTCGAAGTGTTGCGTCGGATCGAAGCCCTGCACCTCGGCGCCATTCTCCATCTTGAGGGGTATCCGCGACCGGTCAACGTTCTTCAAAGGTCCAATCGCGCATCGACCTTGGCTCAGCGAATTCCACGAATCCGCAAGATTCAGTCCCAGGGGACAGATGATTCCCAATCCCGTGATAGCAACTCGGCGAGGGGCCATTCTTAGTCCGCGGGCGTAGGCGAGCCCACAGGCGAGTCAGGCGGCGCAGCAGCGAGAATCTTCTTGATGCCGGTCACAACATCATTGACGGTGCGGATGGATCGAACGTCGTCATCGGGGATGGAAATTTTGAAAGCGTTCTCAAGCTCGAATAGTAAGGTAAACACATCCAGGGAATCGATGCCCAAATCCTGCAGGTTTGTTTCCAACTTGATGCTATCGGCCGGAATCCGTTTCACAGACGCGAGCGTGGTGATCACTTTTTCTGCAACTACATCGGACATCAGGCTTACCCCCAAAATACGGTAGATGTTATGTGTCTCGTCTCAATAAGCCACAAGACCAACCAGCGATCAAATGCGCCCACACTCTTCCACGCAGCCTAAGCCTGCGCGAACAGCCAAATTTTAGCAGGACTGCGCGTTCCTGGCTCGGTGTTTTTCTCGCGCTGCTTTTGAGCAGCGCAGGATTGAACGAGCTTTACGTACCGCGCTCCTAATGACTTATCGGCATCGGAGCCGCGCCGGGCGTTCCCGCAGGCGCTGACAATCCGAGCTGATCGAACTCCTTCTTTGCAGCGGGTGGAAGCTTTTCAATGTTGGCTAGAAATGTGACCAGCTGCCACGTCTGCGTTTCGCTAAGCGTCCTGTTCCAACCCGGCATTCCGGTCCAGCGAATCCCGTGCTGAATGATGTAGAAATTCTGGTTGTCGGGCATGTCAGGAGAATCTTTAAAGAAAGCAGGAACGGTCGGATAGAACGAACGGCCAAACTGACCATCCGGGTTTGAAGGAACGCCGTGACAGCCTGCGCAGTGGGCAATGTACAGCTTGGCACCCGCAGCCAGGTTTTCATCATTCGCCGCAATAGGATTCTTCAGGTCAGGAGCGTGGCGGTCCGTCGAGGAGTCCACGGCCTCCATCGCTAATTTGCTCTCAAGAAGCGATGGTTCCTGGTCCGTATTGAAGTCCATGTAGCCCTTTTTGACCATCAGGAAAACCACGATGCCGATAACCAACAGCGTCAGAAAAATTCCAGTAAGAAAATTCCTCATTCGATTTCTCCCATCTGCAGCATTTTAGACGCGCACCGCGCTATTTTACTTCCGGCAGGGGGTTATATTTCCTTAAAATTTTATATGGACTCTCGTGCGGCAGGACCTCCGCGGTATGCCCGTCCGCCCGCGAGGTCGTTTTCTCGCTCATTGCGTCCCCGTTCCCGCGAGAGAGTCTAACTCCCTTTTTACATGTCGCAACAGCGCCGTGTTTTTCGTGAGTTCGTCTTCAAGGATTTTGGCTTGCGTGACAGCTTGCTTCCAATCGCCTGCCTCCGCGGCTTCCGTGAGCCCGGGTAGTTCGAGGTGCGCGTACGTGTAGCGGGCCGCATAAAGTGAATGCTTAAACCATGGCCGTCCGGGTATTCCCTGCGGATTGCACCAATTGCGCTCCACTTGCATAAGCTCCTGATTCACCCGGAGAGCATTTGTACCATTCAAGTTCCCGCTTTCAATTGCCCGGGCCTCACTTTGATTCACTTCGCGCCCCGCTTGCTGAAATTCAGCTATATGCCTTTCCAATGAAGCGAGATCGATATGAGCGGCGATGTGGCTCGAGTCGTCAAGCTCGCTAACGAACTTGTGGATATGCCTGCCGTACGACTCGAAATCCAACGGCAGAATTTCGGCGTTAGCCAATCGCAGCGCTACAGTGCCCCAAAGTTGCGTCATCAACGAGTGGTATCGGTACCCCGGGTCGCCAAAATGATTCATCCAGTAGAAATCGTCGTACAAGGAGTGATACACGCCGTACGGACCGACAAAAGTTAGTCCGACCACGGGAATTCCCAGAAAATTCAGGAATACAGTGTGGTCTGAGCCGCTCCCAATGCGAGTGTTTGCCAATTCGAAGTCCGTCAAGGCCTGCTTATCATTCATCTCTGCTTGGCGCGACACCTTCCACTCGTCGTAGAGGCTCTTGCCCGACGGCGCAGGCAACGCGTGGCTTACTTCCACCAGCAGTGGCGCAAGCGAACCCACTGCATCACCTTGAAAGTTATTCCCCGAAGTGGCCTCGTCCACATTCAAATACGCGACTGCCTTTTGTTTCAGCTCGTCGGCAAATTCTTCGCCCCACTCGGTCGAACCGGTCAACGCGTATTCCTCGCCGTCCCAACTGCATATCACCAGCGTTCGCTTGGGCCGAATTCCCTGGCGCAGCAATTCGCCCAAATTGCGCGTGAGCTCCAGCATCGAAGCCGTTCCACTTGATGGATCCACAGCGCCATACACCCATGCGTCGCGGTGATTTCCCAGGATCACCCACTCGTCCGGCGCTTCGCTGCCGCGAATGCGCGCTTCCGTCACGTAATACGGCTGGATGCGCGTGTCCATGTCCACTTTTAAATGAACCTGTACCCGCTTCCCGCCGAGACGATATTTCAGCGGCAAACCGCCTTGCCAGGATTCCGGCGCNNCGATCGGTATGCGCTTTGCGCCGGGAACCGAAGCCCAGCCCGGCGTCAGCGGATCGCCGGGTTCGAGGAAGTCATAAGTAATAGCGCCGCGTTGAATATGGCTTTCTGGTCCCCACGGGCCCTCCGGGAAAACTTTTCCCTGCTTGTAGCCGTCCTCTTGCGGATCGGAATAAATAAGGATTGCCGCAGCACCGAGCCGCTCCGCCGTCAGCGCCTTAAATCCGCGGTAGCTGTACGGATTCGAATAGCGCACCAGCACAATTTTCCCGCGCACGTCGATTCCGTGTGCGCGAAGATAGTCGTAGTCCTCCGGATTCCCGCTGTGCGCGTACACCACGGGCGCCGTTACTTCCCCCGACGCCGAATATCCAAGGTATGCTCCATCCGCTTTCGGATTCTTCGTGTCAGGATCCACATCGTAAGGGTCTTCGCGAAGGCTCGCGCGGTAGTGACCCGGATGCACCATCTCAAGCGAAAGTTCACGCGGCGAAGAATTCAACACATCGTATTGATGGATCGTGACGTCTTCAAGTCCCTGCTGCCGCCATTGCTCCGCTACCCATTGCGCCAATTCATTATTGCGAGCTGAGCCGGCAGGGTGAGGTTCGGAGGTGAGATAACGATGAAACTTCGAAATCTGATCCGTTGAAGTAAGAGAACGAAGCTGCTGCTCAACAGAAACTTCCTCAGCCGCGCCACGCGCTGAAAATCCGACCATCGAATTCGTATCGCCGGGATTCGCGAACGCCGAAATACCCAGCGGCGTAACCAATATCAGAGCGGCGAGCAGCCCGCGATACCGTCGGCGATCAGACCTGTGCAGACCAGCCTCCCATTCCGGCGAGATGTGTCTTTTCAAGCTCGGCAATTGCTTTTTCCAGGCCGGCGGCGAGCATTTGTATCATGGCCGTTGTGATCGTGAAAGGCGGAGCAAGCAGAATGTGATCGCCGCGCGTGCCATCAACGCATCCCTGAATCGGATATGTCATGACCCCCGCTTCCAGCGCATCGTCTTGGATTCGCGACGCGATTCGAGCATCGGCAGGAAACGCCTCGCGGGTCTTTGCGTCTAGCACAAATTCGATTCCCCAGAGGAGCCCGATGCCGCGCACGTCCCCCACCACCGAGAATCTTTTCAGCGGCTCAAGCGCCGCGCGCATCTCAGATCCTGCGACGTCAACTCGCGCAAATAAATTCTCATGCTCGATGTAATCCAACACGGCATTTCCCGCAGCCGTAGCCACCGGATGCGCACCATACGTAAAGCCATGAAGAAAAGCGCCCGATCCGCTGGAAATTGCTTCGGCAACATGTCCGGCAACGATCACCGCGCCCAGCGGCGCGTACCCACTCGCGATTCCCTTGCCCACCAGAATCATATCCGGCGTCGTGCCCCAGTGTTCGACGGCAAAAGGCTTGCCCGTTCGTCCCATTCCCGTCATCACCTCGTCGGCGATCATAAGAATTCCATGTTCGCGGCAAATCTCCGAAATCCGTTGAACATAACCTTCCGGAGGCGCAACCGCGCCCAAGGTCGCTCCGACGATGGGCTCGAAAATAAATGCCGCCACATTTTCCGATCCATCGCGCTCCAGCATCCGGCCGAGTTCGTCCGCGCATTCCACATTGCACTCCGGGTAACGAAGCCCGTAGGGACAGCGATAACAATAGCAAGGCGGAATGTGCCCCCACTCGGACAGCATGGGCGCAAACGGCTCGCGCCGCCGCACGTTTCCGGAAACTGAAAGTGCCCCGAGCGTGCTGCCGTGATAACTCTGCAAGCGGGAAATTACGCGGAATCGTTTTTTCTGCCCGCGTTCGATCCAGTATTGGCGCGCCAACTTCAGCGCCGTCTCCGTGGCCTCCGACCCGCCGGAAGTAAAATAAACGCGGCCGCCTTGCCGCATCCCCTCGGGCGCAAGCGTGAGAATTCGCTCGGCAAGTTTTTCAGCGCTTGCAGTGTGGAATTGTGAGGAGTGAACGTATGCCAGCCGTGACGCCTGTTCCGCCATCGCACGGGCGACCTCTTCGACGCCGTGCCCGATCGTCACCACGGCGGCGCCCCCTGATGCGTCCAGGTACCGCTGGCCGTCCGCCGTGTATACAAAACATCCCTCAGCGCGCACTGCGCGGGGATACGCTTTCAGAAAACTCCGCGGGAAAACGGCTTCATCCATCATGGGCCGCCGGATCGGCGAAATTCGCGCCGGACGATTCGAAGAGAAACGCGCTTGTCATCGTTCAGAACCGAGCGATTCTAGCAGGAAATCACGCGCGCACCATGGGACGCTCATTTCCACTTTAGCTTCTTCACGTCGATCGTTGGCGCTGGAAATTTAAAGTCCATCTGTTTCAGCGTCTCGTCAATAATGTGCGACACCGCAAGATTGCGAAACCACTTCTTGTTCGCCGGAATAATGAACCACGGCGCATCTGCCGTGTTACAACGCTCCAGCGCATCCTCGTACGCTGCGGTATAGTCGTCCCAATATTTCCGCTCTTTGAAATCGGCGTCGGAAATTTTCCAGCGTTTATCCGGATCGTCGATGCGCTCCAGGAAGCGTTTTTTCTGCTCGTCTTTGCTAATATGCAAAAAGAACTTCAGAATCTTCACTCTGTTCTCAGCTAGCATTCTTTCGAAATCGTCGATTTGAGCATACCGCCGTGACCAAACATCTTTGGGCACAAGATTGTGGACGCGCACTACCAACACGTCCTCATAGTGAGAACGATTGAAAATCCCGATTTCACCCCGTTCAGGTACGGCTTTGTGCACGCGCCAAAGAAAATCGTGAGCCGCTTCTTCCGGGGTAGGCACTTTGAATGACCTGACCGCGCATCCCTGCGGATCTACGCCTGCCATGACGTGGCGGATCGTTCCGTCCTTGCCCGCCGCATCGAGCCCCTGAAAAATTAGGAGGATCGCCCTTTTTTTTTCGGCGTACAGCCGGTATTGAAAGCTATCCAGTCTTTTAATAGCGCTCGCCAGGCTTTCTTTCATCTCATGATTCTTGTCCCAGCCAAGCGTGTCGTCAGGATCCCATTTTGACAGCTTCACTTTATGCCCCGGTTTGATTCCAAGCTCCTTGCTGAATTTCGTTTTCATCGGTCGAATCTCCTCGCATAAAACTGCCGGAGCCTAATCCCTTTCTCGACGCATCGTGTTTCTTCCCGGTAACACTTTCTTCACTCTGTATTCATCGTTCCGAGATATGATATGCGATTCCGTGTAAATAATTCATATGGTTACGACTACGCCTGACATCTCGCCAGCCGCTGATCCTGCCCCGGCCAAACCACCCACCATCAAGCGTGCATATCCCGGCGCTTTGGTCGTCGTGGAAGGCATTGACGGTTCCGGGAAGAGCACCCAACTCTACCTCCTAAAACGTTGGCTCGAAATCGGCGGCTACCGCACTCACTTCACCGAATGGAACTCTTCCCCGCTGGTGAAATCCGCCACACGTCGTGGGAAACAGCGTCGTCTGCTGACGCCGACAACATTCTCCCTTTTGCATGCAGCCGATTTTGCCGACCGCTGCGAGCGCCAAATCATGCCGTTGTTGCACGGCGGCTACCTGGTGCTCGCCGACCGTTACATTTACACCGCGTTCGCAAGAGACGGCGCTCGCGGATGTTCACCCCACTGGCTGCGGAATCTTTACAGTTTCGCTCCCGCTCCTGACATTACGTTTTATTTTCGCGCGCCGCTCGACGTGGCCGTAAATCGCATCCTCGCCGGACGCCCCAAGCTTAAATATTATGAAGCCGGCATGGATCTCGGAATCTCCCTCGATCGCTCTGAGAGTTTCCGGATTTTCCAAGAGCGCATACTGAATAATTACGATCAGATGGTTGAAACCGACCATTTCGTTTTGATGGACGGCACCGTGCGAGTGAACAAACTCCAGAAACTGATGCGGCAGATCGTCGGCGAGAAAATCTCTCTCCAGCAATTTGCGCCCAAGAAAAAATGAAACGTTCCAATAAAAAAGTGCTGGCGGCGGTCCCGGCGAACGGCCGCCCTGCGAACAACAAGTCGAAGAAGGCCGCTGCAAATGGAACTCCTCCCTCGCGCTTCTACGGCACGCCCCTACCCGGCGTGAAACCCGAGGAGCTGAGCGGAACTCTGGTTGTCATTGAAGGCACCGACGGCTCCGGCCGCTCCACACAGATCTATCTCCTTACCGAATGGTTGGAATCGCAAGGATTCGCCGTACAAACCATGGGCCTGCGCAGGTCGTATCTAGTGGGTGAAGACATTGACGCGCTTCTTGCCGAGAATGCAGTCACCCCTATGACCCTGGCCCTGATGTACAGCACTGATTTTTTCGACCAACTGGAACGCCGCATTCTCCCTGCCTTGCGCTCGGGCTTGGTCGTTCTTGCGGACCGCTACATCTTCACGTTGATCGCGCGCGCTGCTGTGCGCGGCATAGGCCGCGATTACCTTCACGGGATTTATGAAATCGCGCTTCGGCCCGATCTCACTTTTTGGCTGAATGTACGCCCGGAAGTTGCCTTCGACCGCGAATTCAAGAAATCGCAAACCATCAGCTATTGGGAATCGGGACGCGACATGTCCCTGTCCAATGATTTGTTTCAGTCCTTCATTCGCTATCAGTCCATGATCAAGCGTGAATTTGAATACCTTTCGAAACGGCACGGCTTTCTCGAATTAGACGGCGAGAGCAGCGTCTCCAAGGTAAACCAGGTGCTCCGCAAGCGCATTGCCTCGCACCTTGGAATACGGAGCACGCAATACAAGCCTTCGCACGCTCTGTCGCATCTCTGGCGCTAAGAGTGGCTGCCCCCGTTCAATTAGCCGCGATCGATGCCGGCTCCAACGCTATTCGGCTCGTTATTGCACGCGCCACTTCTCCCCATCATATTCAAATCCTGGACAATGAACGCGCCGCTGTCCGCTTGGGCCACAATGCGTTCACTCGCCGTTTGCTCGATGACGATACCATTGCGCGCGCGGCTCGAGTCTTCCGCCAATTCCGCGACCGTATGGGCGCCCATCAAGTCAGCGCCTATCGAGCTGTGGCTACCGCCGCCGCTCGCGAGTCGCGCAACTATCGCAAACTGATGGACCGCATCCGGCGAAAAGCCGGAATTGAACTGGAAGTAATCAGCAGCGAAGAAGAGGCTCGCCTGGTCTGCTCCGCCGTGAAATGGGCGCTGAACGACCGTCTCCAGCCGCGATTGATTTTTGACCTCGGTGGAGGCAGCCTGGAGTTGAATTTCTTTCAGCGCGGCGTGCTCGAACATCGCATCGGGCTTCCACTCGGCACCATCCGTCTGATGGAAACGTATTCCATCAACGGTGCCATTGACGAAGACGATGCCAGCCGCCTTCGTCACCATGTGCTCGCGATTCTTCGCAGTGCGATGCCGTCGCCTCCGAGGCTCACCAGGTCGATTTCCGTTGCCTGCGGAGGAAATGCCGAAGCCCTGGTTCGAATCGCTCCTGGGCCCATGATTGAACGCATTCCGTCGATGAATGTGCGGCTGCTGAAGGACCAGACTTGGCGAATGATAGCGCTCGATGTGCCCCGCCGGATGCGGGTTTTCCGCGTGCGTGAAGACCGCGCTGAAGTCATGGGAATCGCCGCCATCATTATCACCACGCTCGCGAAATGGCTCGATTTGCGCACCATGCTTGTCCCGGGCGTCGGCGTTCGGGAAGGGATTCTGATTGATCTTGTCGCGGAGCAATACTCCGCCGGATCCGCATCCGAGGAAGAAAGAGGACGGGCCGCCGAAATGCGTGAGGGTGCCTTATGGTTCGCGAACCGCCTGAACTACAATCAAAATCACGCGGAACAAGTAGCGCGGCTTGCTCTTTCGCTGTTTGACCAGCTGCGGCCGATTCATGAAATGGGAGCCGATCTGCGGCACCTTCTTGAAATTGGCGCGCTGTTGCATGACGTAGGGCATTTCGTCAACCGCAAGGCTCACCATCGCCACGGCGAATATCTGATCCGCAATGGAGATATCCCCGGCTTGCGCGGATGGCGATGCGAGATGGTGGCCGCCCTTGTGCGCTACCATAATTCGAAATCCGAGCCTGAGATCGAGCATGCTTCCTATGCGGCTCTTGACGGCCAGCGCCGCCGGCAAGCTCGGCTGCTGACCTCGCTGCTGCGCATCGCTGAAAAACTCGAGTCCGAACATGAGCAGCGCGTGACAGGCGTGGACGTGCAGATCGCCGGGCGCAAAGCGATTTTTGTGGTCCGCGCGGTTGACGGAAGCCGTTTGGACTTGGCTGGGCTCGAACGAAAAGCGGATTTATTTGAGAAGGAATTCCATCTTAACGCGGAGTTTCGCCGCGCTCAGAAAAAAGAAAAAGAGGTGGCCTAAACTATGATTCTCTATCTTGTACGCCACGGCATCGCTGTTGATCCAAATGATCCCAAGTCACCCCCAGAGCCCGAACGCCCGCTGACGGCAAAGGGTGTGCAAAAGACGCGCGCCGCCGCCCTAGGACTTAGCGTCTTGGGCATCAAGCCTGACGTGATGATCACCAGTCCCTATGTCCGCGCGGCTCAAACGGCTGAGATATTTGCCGAAACACTCGGATTTCCTCCGGCAAAAATCCGCGTCCACGAAGCGCTGAAACCCGCCGGCAATCCTGCTGAGATTGTGAAGGAAGTCATCGGCCTGCGCGCCAAGGAAGTAATGTGCTTCGGCCACGCTCCTCAGTTGGACCTGACGATTTCCCACTTGCTCGGCGCTCGAGGTGCCGTCACCGAACTGAAAAAGGCGGGTGTCGCTGGATTTGACCATACCGCCGCGCACGGCAGATGGCTGCTTCGTTGGATTTTAACGCCAAAGATGTTGCGTCAACTGGCGGAGTAAACGCGCTGCAGTTCCATCGGTGAAACAGTTTTGAGGTTGTGGCCCCATTCCAGCCCTTTGTGCCAGACTACCCAGGACGAGTCCTTGTTAGCGGTCTTGGCGCGAAATTCCTCCAGCCGGGCTTTGCGTGCCTTTTCAATTTCTTCCATCCACTTCGCGACTATCTCAGGATTCAGTCCGGCTTGTTTTCTGATTCGAAGCCGCAGCACATCCAGGTCGTGAACTTCGCCCAGCATATCCTGCATGCCTTTCAGTTCCTTGCTCCATTGCGCGTAGCGCTGGGGCAAAAAATTCTCCAAAATGTAACGGAATTCCTTCAGTCCGATTCGTAGCCGGTGCCACGCCGCTCCGCTGCGAAGTTTTCGCGCCCGGTGATACAGGTTGACCGCTTCATTCAGCTCCGCTAGTGCCAAACGTTGAAAAACCACGCTCTCCACGGGGAAAAATTCAGCTTTAGCCGGAAATTTGCGTGACCATTTCTTCCAACTCTTCCTATCAAACTGGTCCAGGGCTTTCTCCGCCCCTTTTCGCTGTTCTTGCTCCTGCTCGCCCAACACTCTTAGCATGCGCGCGCGAACGGGATCTTTCGCCGTACCGAACTTTCTCACCCATTGCTTCGTGACCTGCGTGTCTCTAAGTTCACCCAGAGCCTGGAATAAATCGCGGGTAACTTTCTTGAGTTTCTTCCAGCTCGGGCCCGGATTCACCTCACTCAAAGCGTCCGCCATCGTTCGGCAGCGCCGGATAGCTACGCGAAGATCGTGGACGTCATCCGCGTTCCAATCATCTTGAACCTTGTCCGCCAACTCCAGGACGCGATTCATCCAGACTTCCAGCCCCACTCGCTTAACTGGAATTGTCGTAGGCAAGCTAATCGTAACTGTCACAGGAGTCCAATCTGTCGCATGGCAGGATCGAGGCCCAATGCTACACCCGTCGTTTTACTTTTTCCAGCGCACCAGGTTTTTACCGGACTTTCATTCAGCCGTAACAAGGTACATGCAGGATGCCCCTGCCACTGCGGGAACGACACACTGCAAAGTGTCCCGCGGTCCTTCACCACATACCTCCCTGGCTCGGCCGCCCCCCGTCGGTCCGAGCCAGTTTCATTTTTGCGCATCGAACCCGCCGCCTCCCGGATGTATGCTTGGAATCCGCCTTCAAGTAGGGGCGGACTGCCTGGGAGAAGCCTGCTTGCCGCCTAAACTTCACAAACTTAATCTCACCCAAGTTTCCGAATGGGATGACGGACGCCTTCGCCGCAAAGACGACTACCTGGCCGCGGAAGAGCCGCTCGAAATTCGCGTCGGTGACGAACCTCTCAGCGTCACCATGCGCACCCCGGGTCACGACCTCGAACTTGCCGCCGGCTTTCTGTTCACGGAGGGGTTAGTGCAGTCCGCCGAACAAATCATCTCACTTCAGCCAATAGCCGCGAGCGATGAAGCCGATTCCGGCAACGTAGTGCAGGCGATGCTAACCAGCGAAGCGGCTCCCGATTTCGCAAAAATGCGCCGCCATTTTTTCGCCTCTTCGAGTTGCGGCATTTGCGGCAAAGCTTCCATCGACGCGGTCCGCTCGCGCCTGCTTAACGCGCCGAACGCGGATTTTCGATTCGATCCGGAAATCCTCGTCGCCCTCCCCGACGTGCTGCGTTCCTCACAAGATGTCTTTCGCCGCACAGGGGGATTGCACGCCGCCGCGCTTTTCGATCCAGCCGGCACGTTGCTTGTTTTGCGCGAAGACATCGGCCGCCACAATGCCGTGGACAAAGTGATCGGCTGGGCCCTGATGAGTGGCCGCGTTCCGCTGGCAAATTCGGTTCTGCTGGTGAGCGGCCGCGGAGGATTTGAAATTGTGCAAAAGGCGATCGTAGCCGGCATCCCGATAGTTGCTTCGGTATCCGCGCCTTCCAGCCTCGCGGTGCAACTCGCGCGAGAGTTGCGTCTCACCCTGATTGGATTTTTGCGTGGAAGACGATTCGTGATTTATTCGGGCGATGAGCGCATCAGCAAATAAAACAGGCCGCGACACCTGAAGAAATCAAATCCCTGTGTTGTTGGCGCTTTTCCGTGAAGGTTCTTCTTCCGGGTGATTCCGCGCCTCTTGAATCATTTCCCGGAATGCGGCGTACAGCTCGCGGTCCCACCATCCGCGTTCCGCTTCCGCATCCATCATTAGGAGCGCGGTCTCACATGGAATCGCAGTTTTATATGGACGGTCGGTGGTCAGCGCGTCAAAAACGTCGGCAAGCTGTAAGATCCGCGCAGTGAGCGGAATGTCTTTCCCCTGCAAATTGTCGGGATAGCCCGACCCATCATACTTCTCGTGATGGTGGCGAATGATCGGAAGCACGATGCCGAACGTCTTCAGCGGCGAGCAGATACTTTCACCCACCGCGGCATGCTTCCGCATCTGAATGATTTCTTCGTACGTCAGCGGGCCGGGTTTCAGCAAAATCGAATCAGGCACAGCCACCTTGCCGATATCGTGCACGATCCCCGCCCTGCGCAGCGCCTTGATGTCTTCCCCGGAAACGCCCAGCCGTCCTCCCAACTGAGCCGACATTTCTGCCAGCCGTGCGCAATGCCCGCGCGTGTAAGGATCGCGCGCCTCAATACTGCGAGCAAGGCTGAACAGCACACCTTCGGCGTTCTCCAGTTCGTCGGTGTATTGCTTCAACCGAAGCAACGAACGCGTGCGGGCGAGCAGTTCGTTCAAGTCGATTGGCTTGCTCAGAAAATCGTCTGCGCCGGCGTTGATTCCTTTGATCCGGTCCTCGGTTTCAAAAAGCCCCGTGATTAGCACGACTGGTGTGAGGCGGGTTTCCGGCGTGGCTTTAATCCGTCTGCAAACTTCAAATCCGTCGATACCCGGCATGAGTATGTCGAGAAGAATCAGGTCGGGACGAAACGCGGCGCATTCCGCCAGGGCAGCCTCTCCGTTGCTCGCGTCACGCACTTCGTAACCCTCGCGGCGCAAAAGCATTTCCAAAGCCGCGCGCGGAGCGGATTCGTCGTCAACAATCAGAATTTTTTCGGGCATGGGCCTTTAAGTATGACGCTCATTCCTTGCGAAGTGTCGCTTCGATCAAACCTCGAGGTTCCTCCGTGGGCAGAAAAACTTCCGCGGAATTGTCCATTCCGAAGGGCGAAAGATCAACAAGATTGAAATGTTTATCNNTGAAGCGATCTGCTGTCGTGCGCAGCAAAGGTTTCAAGCAGCGTTTGCCGCACGCTGTGCCACAGAGGGTTGAATTCGATTTCGTCGCCTTCGTAAAGCCATTCCGCTCGAATAGTCGTCGCCAGGATTCGATCGCCATCCTCTTTCAAAGTGGTGTACGGGTCGCGCAGAAATCCTTCGAACGCCGATTTCGTTGTCTTCATAACCTCAAGGTCCTGAATCCCGGCGCGGATCGCAATTCCTTCCCGCGTACCGCTCAACATTGCCGTGCGCTTTTCCGGCCCCGAAGCGCGCATGAACGCGAAAGCATGCGGCTTCGTTCCGTGCGGAATGCGCGACCAGGGATTTTCCAGCGCTTCAATCCGTACCCGGGAAACCTGTTCGTTATAGGTTAGAAAGTGTTCGATCAGGTGCAGCGCAAAATCCTCCACCGCTTCGACGGGATACTGGCGCGCGAGCGCGTACACCGTGTTTTTGATGGTGTCCGACGGCAAGATTTTCTTGTTCTCGCCTTTCGTGTGCGCCACTTCGAAATCGCCTTCGAAGCGAATCGTCACCGTCAGTTCCTTGATGTCGTGGCGCCCTTCCTGCCGCAAAACGCGCAGCAGGCGCACGCTCGACTTGCCGTAACTGTTTTCGCCGAGCCTTACGATCATGCTCAGCTCCCACGATGTACAGGCCAGTTGTGATGGCCGACCGCATTGCCGCTTTTTATTTCAGACGATATTTCTGGTTGCGCAGCACCCTTAAGCGAGGTTGCAGAGGATGCAGGAACTACGGGAAGGAGCGTTGATCTCTTCGCTGAGTCTTGGTGGAAGGCTCGGAGTGGTTCTATTTTGATCACGGAAAACGCTAGCACGCCGCTAGGCGAAATTCAAGGAGCCGGATGCTGTGGACGGGACAGCGTGTGCAGAAGACGGAATCAGTTTCCGGCTTCGGCAGGGGCGCGGTGGTCTTGCACCGCAAAATCGGCGGGAACCTGGAACAGTGCCGAATCAGGTTCAGAGCGAGAGAGATCGACCAGTTGAATAACCTGCGTGCCTTCCCTGGGATCCTTGCGAGTGACCGACAGATTTATTTCGAGGTCAGGAGAATACCAGAACTCTCGCGTGGTAACCAGCGGCCGGCTGTTCCCAACTACGCCGGCGTTGATGGAAAGCGTTTCGCGTGTGCCGACGACGTTAAGATCGTTGAGAACGCTGGTGCCCAGGCTCTCGCGAGTAAGGAAGCGCGTACCGTTGTCGCGCGAGCCGACCGGTGCCGGCGCAAACGAAGCCGGCGCGTAATAGCCGGTGATATTGCAATGACGAACCGCAACGGTGCACGTTGTTCGCGTGTGAGCGGTGGGGTCGTAAAGGATGATATCCATGAGCTTGGATTCCTGATTTGAATTGCCCGGAACGAATGTGCGGCGTTCGCGGTAGATTCGGCCCTGGCTATCGCGGGCTACGACCGCGGAGAGATGCGTTGTGACCACGCTTCCGTCTTCTAGGTTGTGAGTCCATTCGATAGTGTCCCGGCCGGAGAACGGCTTGCCGGTAGCAGGAAGAACTTCGATTCCGGCGACGTGAAAACGAGTGCCGCCATCAGGTCCGCGGGATGGCTCAGACGACTCTTGAGCCGTGAGAGTGCAGGCAAAAAGCGCGGATGCAACCAACATAAGCAAGGCGCGGAGTTTCATGACCCACCTCACACAACTGAATGCCCAAAGCCTAGCATACTGACTGGTAACGTGACAATCGACGGAAGACGGGTTTTCGGGACGAGAAGGGTTCGCCAGTTCGCAATCAGCGAACGCGCTTCAAGAGCAGGCATCCGCCGATGAAAGCGAGGATCCCCGCTGCCACGGCCGGAATGTAGGCTGCCCAAAAAGCAGCGCCCGGATGGAAGTCAGGAGATGCGTTAATCAAATGGTGGTGTAGCAGATGCGCGTAAGCCAAGGTCGTGAATAGCACCGAAATTCCGCACAGGATGTTCAGGATTCGCATGGTTTCTCCCGCTAGCTAGCAGCTTCACCTTAGTAGCTGGTTTTGTCCGCCTTTTGTTCCCAGGCGCGAAATGCCGCCAGCGATTCTTCGCGCATCAATTGGATCATGGGGATCTTCCGGTGCAAGTGCGGGCGCTGAAGTTCCCGGTAGATGAACGTATCGTCAAAGCCCGCTTTCGCGGCGTCCGCGTCGGTGCTCGCAAAATAGACGCGAGCGAGCCGNNGCCCAGTAAATGGCTCCCAGGCACATGGGACAGGGTTCGCAACTGGAGTAAAGCTCACAATCCGCGAGATGAAAATTCCCCAGCTTCCCGCAGGCTTCGCGAATGGCTACGATTTCGGCGTGCGCCGTGGGATCGTTCTCCNNCGGTTACGCGATTCGCGGCCTCGGAAAGAATTTTACCGTCTTTTACGATGAGCGCTCCGAAAGGGCCGCCGCCGGAACGCACATTTTCGAGCGCAAGGGCGATGGCACGTTGCATGAAGGTCTTTTGGGGCATCTGGGTCAATCAGTATGCAGTATTGCGGCCGCCAACGGAATTTTCTGCGTTGTGAAGGAAAGCTCTTTGCGGCGCCAGAAATATAGCAGCGCGCAGCCGATCAAAATCAGCGCTACGCACAAACCTGTCCACAAGCCTGGCGCGCCCCATCCCAAGTGGAAACAAAGGTAGGCGCCGAGAGGCAATCCTACCAGCCAGTACAGAATCAAATGGCAGATCATCGGAGTTCGCGTGTCACCTGCGCCGCGCAGCGCGCCCGTTGCTACCGTCTGCATTCCGTCAAAGAGTTGAAAAAAACCGCCCACGAAAAGTAAAGTGCTGGCTGCGCCAAGGACCGCGGGATCCGGTGTATAAATCCGGACGATATACTGCGGCACCACTAGAAAAAGGATGGTCATGATTCCCATGAAGCCGGTGCCGAGCAGCATCGCGGTCCATCCCGCGCGACTCGCGCCGTTCGGATCGCCGCGCCCTAGCGCCTGACCCACTCGAACCGCGGCGGCAGCGCTGAGTCCGAGCGGAACCATATACGTAAAGCTCACCGTGTTCAGAGCAACCTGATGGCTCGCGAGTGGTACCGCGCCCAGTTTGGCGATCATCGCTGTAGCCACCGCAAAAACACCCACTTCCATCCCGAATTGCGTGGCGGCGGGCAGACCCAGCTGAACCAGCCGCCAGATGCGGAAAAAATCCGGAGATCGGCGAGTGTCGCGCAAACCGGTTTTGTAGCGGCGATCGTAATAGAGGCAATAAACGAGCAGCACGCCCATCATATAAATCCGCGCGATGCACGTGGACCATCCGGAACCCACCGTGCCCATTGCCCGCAGTCCCAGATGGCCGTAAATCAACGCCCAGTTTCCCGCCAGATTTATCAGGTTCGCCGAGACCAGCGCGAACATCACCGGCTTGGCCTGATCCATCCCTTGCAGGTAACGCCGGAAGACAAAATAAAGCAGCAGCGGAAGCGTGGACCAATTCAGAGCGTGCAGATACGGAACTGCCTGATTCAGGACACTGCTTTGAATGTTGAGCGAGCGCATAATCGGCCCAAACAACATGACGAGCCCCATCAGTACCGGAGAAA
>PKWH01000036.1:0-169 GCA_003131985.1 Acidobacteriota bacterium
CGGGAGTGAAAATCGAGCTCGGCGCGCCCATTTCGAAAAGTGTTCTAGCCCAGGATTTAATTGTGGTGAGTCCCGGCGTGCCGGCAAAACTTCCAGCGCTGGAACTCGCGCGCGCGCGCGCAATTCCAGTGTGGAGCGAGATTGAACTTGCATGGCGCTTTCTGCGCGG
>PKWH01000036.1:200-4576 GCA_003131985.1 Acidobacteriota bacterium
CATCTCGATCGCCACATTTCATTCGACGAGTATGCCAACGCGAAGATGCGCATGTTCGAAAACCAAATCGAGCGCGACATGGCCATCCTCAACGCCGACGATCCCGAAATCACGCGCCGCATGCCCGCCAAACCGCACATTTTCTGGTTCAGCCGGCAGAAACGCGTGGCCGCTGGCGCGTTTCTGCTCGACGGGCAGATTGTTTTTCGCAACGAAGGCTCGGAGGTTGCGCTTGCGCGGCGCGACGAAATTCCGCTACGTGGCGAACACAACGTCGAAAACGTTTTGGCCGCGTGTTCCGCGGCGTTCCTGGCGGGCGCTGATCCGGCGGCCATCGCGAGCGGCGTGAAATCGTTCAAAGGTGTGGAGCATCGCTTGGAATTCGTGGCTGAAATATCCGGCGTGCAGTTTTACAACGATTCAAAGGCCACAAATGTGGACGCGGCTGTGAAAGCAATCGAAGCATTTCCCGGTCCGTTGATCGTTATTCTCGGTGGAAAAGACAAAGGGAGTCCCTACACTCCGCTGCGCGATTTGCTCCATGAGAGCGCGCGCATGGCCATCTTGATCGGNNTACTTGCTCCGGCCTGCGCCAGCTTCGACCAATTTGAGAATTACGAACATCGCGGCCGCAGTTTCAAAGAGCTGGTCGCGCGTTTGGAAGATCACAACAAATCGGCAGCGGGAGTTTCCGCGCAAAAAGGATGACGAATGCCGCGTAGCCTGCAACCCGATCGAAAATTATTTGGCGTCACGCTGGCGCTTTGCCTCATTGGTGCGGTGATGGTGTTCAGCGCCTCGGCGATCACCGCCAGAGAGCAAGGCGGCAACGGCTATACATTTCTGCTGCGCCAGCTTGTCTGGATCGCGCTCGGTCTGGCAGGAATGTTCTGGCTGATGCACACGGACTACCGCAAGTTCCGCCAGCCACGCGTGATTTTCACCGCGGTTTCCATCACGCTGGTTATGTTGATTTCGGTATTCTTCCTGGATCGTTCGCACGCCACGCATCGCTGGTTCCGTCTGGGTCCGCTGAGCCTGCAGCCCTCGGAGATCGCGAAGCTGGTCCTGATTTTCTACCTCGCGTGGTTTCTCGAAATTCGGCGCGCTCCGAAAAGTTTTGGAGTGAACGATCCCGTTCATACGCTATTGCCCGCGGTCGGAACGATCCTGCTGATGGTCGGCCTGGTTCTTGCGGAGCCGGATATGGGCACGGCGTGCATGATTCTCCTCATCGCAGCGACTATGCTGTTCGTGTCGGGCCTTTCGATGCGATACATCGTCGGCGCCGGACTCGCCGCGATTCCCGCTGTTTACCTGCTAATTGACCGGACACCGTATCGGCTGGAGCGTTTCAAAGCTTTCTTGTCGCCGAGCACGGACCCGCAGGGCCACGGTTTCCAATTGTTGCAATCGCTGATCGCCATTGGTTCAGGGGGCTTCACCGGCGTGGGCTTGATGGANNGGCCGCCAGAAGCTTTTTTTCCTTCCCGAGGCGCATACCGATTTTATTTTCTCCGTGATTTGCGAAGAGCTCGGATTTATCGGCGCCGCGATCGTGCTGGCGCTCTTTTTCGTTTACGGCTGGCGCGGATTTGTGGCCGCCATGAAAGCTCCCGATGAATTTGGACGCCTCCTCGCGTTGGGCATCACGGCGATGGTAGTGGGACAGGCGCTCATCAATCTGAGCGTTGTGCTGGGGCTGCTGCCTACAAAAGGAATTCCGCTGCCGTTCATCAGCTACGGCGGATCGAGTTTGATCTTAATGTTGTTGGCCACCGGCGTGCTCTTGAACATCAGTCAGCACGCGGATGAGATGTGAAGCAGGATGCAAACAGTTTGTTGATTGCAGGTGGCGGCACCGGCGGGCACGTTTTCCCCGCGATTGCCGTTGCGCGTGAATGGCTCGGGCGCAAGTCCGAAGGAGAACGAAGCGTCGTGATCGTAGGAACCGNNGTGGGTGGCTACGCGTCCGGCCCGATGATGCTCTTGGCCAGAATGCATTCGATTCCCACGGTGATTTTCGAGCCAAACGTCGAGCCGGGGTTCACCAACCGCGTTCTTGCGACCATCGTTACACGAGTGGCCGTGGCCAACTCAGCCACTGCGCAGCGCCTGGGAGGAAAAGCCGAGGTAACGGGCTGCCCGGTGCGCCAGGAATTTTTTGCCGTTCCGAGTAAAAAGCACCGCGATCCGTTCACGATTCTGATTACTGGCGGTAGCCGAGGCGCGCTGCCGATAAACCGCGCGGTCATTGACTCGCTCGATCTTCTGGCTCCGCGAAAAAATCAGCTTTTCATCGTGCATCAGACCGGCGAACGCGACTATAATGCGGTGCGAGTAGCTTATGCGCGTCGCGATTTCCGAGCGGAGGTTGTGCCCTTCATCGAGAATATGGCGGAGCGGTTTGCCCAGGCGGACTTAATCGTCTGCCGGTCGGGCGCGATCACAGTCGCGGAGGTATCTGCCGCCGGACGCGCCGCTATCTTCATCCCCTTCGGTGCTGCCACCGATGCGCATCAAACCCGCAACGCAGAAGCCATGCAGGACGCGGGCGCCGCGCGGATGTTGCCGCAGACTCAGCTAACACCCGAACGCCTGACGTCGGAAATTTTCTCCCTGCTCGACCAGCCCGGGAAAATTGCGGAAATGGAAGAACGCGCGCACGCATTGGCACGCCCCCGCGCCGTTGAGGACATTGTGGACTTGCTCGAAGCTCAACTCGAAAGTCCGCTGAAAGGGATGGTGCGCGTATGAGCGTGACCTTCCGCAATTTCCAGCGCATTCATTTGGTCGGCATCGGCGGCAGCGGCATGAGCGGCATCGCCGAAGTTTTGCTTTCCAGCAATTACGCGGTGTCAGGTTCCGATTTGAAAGCTACTCCCGTGACGGAGCGGTTGCGAAAATTGGGAGCCACTATTTTTGAAGGCCATCTGGCCGAAAACGTTCGAGGCGCGCATGTAGTGGTTATTTCTTCCGCGGTCCGTGCGAACAACGTCGAAGTGGTGGAAGCTCATAAGCTGAAAATTCCCGTCATTCCACGTGCCGAAATGCTCGCCGAGCTGATGCGGTTGAAATACGGAATCGCAGTCGCCGGTGCGCACGGGAAGACAACGACCACCTCCATGGTCGCGTCCGTGCTGGCTGAGGCCGGTCTCGATCCTACATTCGTTGTGGGCGGACGCGTGAATCATGCCGGGTCAAACGCTCGCGTGGGCCAGAGCGAGTACATGGTAGTCGAAGCGGATGAAAGCGACCGCTCGTTTTTGCTGCTCGCCCCGGTGCTGGCCGTAATCACCACGATCGACCGCGAGCATTTGGATCATTACCATTCGCTCGAGGAAATTCAGGAAGTTTTTCTGCAATTTGCGAACCGCGTCCCGTTTTACGGCACGGTGATCCTTTGTATCGACGAGCCAAACGTGCAAGCGATTCTGCCGCAGGTAAAGCGTCCGGTGATCACCTACGGCACGTCGAGCCAGGCCGACCTGGTCATCAGCGAGGTGAAGCTAATCGGGCTCGCGAGCGAGTTCCGCCTGAAATACCATGACGACGATCTCGGAATCTTCCGCCTGCCGTCGCCGCCTGGAATCCACAACGTGCGCAACGCCGCCGCGGCTGCCGCGGTCGGCCTTTCGCTCAACGTCCCGGCAGACTTGATTCGTGCGGGCCTCGCAAAATTCTCCGGCGTCGGCCGGCGCTTCGAGATTAAAGGCGAGTTTGGCGGAGTAACCTTGATCGACGATTACGGCCATCATCCCGCCGAAATTCGCGCCACGCTCGAAGCCGCGCGCGGTTGCGGTTACAAACGCCTGCTCGTCCTCTTCCAGCCGCACCGTTACTCGCGCACCCAGTTTCTCTGGGAAGATTTTCGCAGCTCGTTCAATCAAGCCGATATTTTGGTAATGACGGAAATTTATGCGGCAGGTGAAGCGCCGATCGAAGGCGTCAACGGCGAAATTTTGTCCGAAGCCATCAGTACCGCCGGCCACAAAAATGTGGTTTTCACCAGCACCATGCAGGCGGGTATGGAATTTCTTTACAGGGAAGCGCGTCCTGGTGACGCAATCCTTACCATCGGCGCCGGCAGCGTTGGCCGCGTTCTCGACCAGCTCGCCATGCTGCTTGCTTCCAAGGTGCCGAGTTCTTATGCGGATTAGCGAGAAGCCGCTTGCGGCGCGGCTGAAAGAGCTTGGGGTGGAATTGCACGCAGGGGTTTCGTTGAGCGAAAAGACTTCGCTTGGAATTGGAGGCTCGACCGATGAACTCGTGCTTCGCCGCTTCGACACCATTCCCGAGGTGATGCGTTTGCTGGCTGACGAAAAAATCCCTCACCGGTTTCTCGGTGGTGGAACGAACGTGCTGATCGACGATGG
>PKWH01000012.1 GCA_003131985.1 Acidobacteriota bacterium
AGCTTGAACGAGCCAACCTGAATGATTACCGAAAGCGCTTCGAGGACGAAAACGCCGCCAATAAAAAGGAGCAGAATTTCCTGCTTGATGATTACGGCCACCACGCCGATTGCGCCTCCGAGCGCGAGCGATCCCACGTCGCCCATGAACATCTCGGCCGGATGTGCGTTGTACCAGAGGAACCCCAGCGAAGCGCCGACCAACGACCCGCAAAAAATTACCAGTTCGCCCGCCGCTGGTATTTTTTGAATCTCAAGGTATTCAGCCATGCGCGCGTTGCTGGAAACGTAAGTGAGCACCGTCAGCGCGGTGGAAGAAACGAGCACGCATCCGATCGCGAGGCCGTCCAGGCCGTCGGTCAAATTCACGGCGTTCGAGCTGCCCACGATCACAAACACAAGAAACAGAACGAAGGGGACGAATGCCAGCGGCCATACGTAATTCCGGACTAACAGCGAATCGATCACCAGATTCGGATGCAGCCTCTTTAAGAACGGCACGCTCAACTGGGTGGAGTACGCTCCGTGCGATTGCAACACGAGCAACGCCACGCCGACCGCTACGCAGGTCAACACTTGAAAAAAGAACTTCTTGCTTGGGGACAGTCCGAGATTCCGCCGCCGGACCACTTTATTGTAATCGTCGACAAATCCTATGGCACCGAACGCCACCGTCGCTCCAATCGCAAGCAGCACGTAGGGGCTGCGCAAATCCGCCCACAGCAGCGTAGGAATCACAATGGCAGCCACGATCAACACGCCGCCCATGGTGGGAGTCCCCGCTTTCTTTTGATGCGCCTTGGGGCCTTCCTCNNTAGGGCCTCAGCGCGTAAAAGAAAAGGTAGTAAAGCATCAGCGCGAGCCTTTTCGCCCAGCTTCGATTGTTTCGACGACGGCGCGCGTCGATCCGGCTCGTTTGTGACGCGCGTCGATTGCGTCCAGAACTTTTTCCATCTTGACGCCGCGGGAACCTTTCAGTAGAAGAAGATCTCCAGCTGCGACAAATTCAGCCAGGAACTTCGCCGCGTCATCCGAATTTTCGAAGAACTTCGCGCGCTCCGGCGCATGTCCGGCGTCAATGGCTGCGCGGATCAGTTCCGCTGCATCGCCCCGCACACCCACGATCCAGTCAATTCCCGCGAGCGATCCGGCGAGCTTTCCGCATTCGCGATGCAGCTCCGCGGACGAAGTCCCAAGTTCCAGCATTTCGCCCGCCGCGAGAATTCTCCGGCGATATCCCGGCGTGGCCGCGAGAAGTTCAGCTAGCGCGTTCAATGCTGTGGGACTCGAGTTGTAGCTGTCATTAATCACCGTGAGTCCGTTTTCAAATCGAACTACTTCGCCGCGCTTGTCGGCCGGCACCAGCGTCGGGAACACGGTCTGCGCTTCTGCCGCGCCGATGCCCCAAACGCTAGCCGCCGCCAAAGCCGCCAACGCATTCATCACGTTGTGGCGGCCAATCAGCGGCAATTCCAACCGCGCGCGTCCGTTCGGCGAAACGAAATCAAATGCCGACCCTTGCACGCCGCGTCCTTCGATAGCTTCCGCGCGAAATTGCGCACGCGCGCCCGTTCCGAACCAGATCACATTTCCGCGCGCTACATCGGCAAACCGAGGTACACGCTCGTCGTCGGCGTTCAGCACCGCCGTTGCGCCGGGCCACACCAGGTTTTCGATCAACTCGCGCTCTGCTAGCGCTATCTCTTCAATCGAAGAAAAAAACTCCAGATGCTCGACGGCAATGCGTGTAATCACTCCCACATCGGGAGGCGCAATCTGCGCCAATCGCGCGAGCTCTCCACGATGCGACATGCCCATCTCCACTACGGCCGCGTCATGCTCATCATCGAGCTGCAGCAACGTAAGCGGCAGACCGTACTCGTTGTTCAAATTCCCTTGCGTCTTCAGTACGCGGAACCGCGCGGCCACAAGCGCCGCAAGGATTTCTTTCGTGGTAGTTTTGCCAATCGACCCGGCCACAGCGCCGATTCGCCTACCCGGCTTCGCCTTGCGCCAAATCTCACTGGCACGCGAGGCCAAGCGATGCAGCCCGACGAGCGTGTCATCCACGGCAAAAAGTTTGCGGCGGATTTCTTCGGGATATTCTTGGAACCTTTCGAGCGCCACCACCCCGGCCGTAGCTCCCCGAGAAATCGCTCCGGCAACAAAGCTGTGTCCGTCGTGACGCGGACCGCGTATGGCGAGGAACAGTTCTCCTGGTTGAACGGCGCGAGAATCAATCGAGACGCCGGCCATCCGGGCCATGGGATCGAGCCCCGCGGGCACTGAGACACCCAGAGTTTCGGCCACTTGAACTGCTGTCCACCGCATTGCGTCTCCAATGGGTTGATAGTCGCTCTCAAAACCTAGATCTCGGAAACCGCCGATTTTCCTGCCGAAATCCCTTATGTTTTGGCCGACTGCTTGGAATAACCCTTGCGCCGCAATATCGCTCGGGCCTTTTCGCGATCGTCGAACTCGAACGTCCGGTCGCGCAAAATCTGAGAGTTTTCGTGACCTTTTCCGGCCAGCAGCACGATGTCTCCCGGCTGGGCCTCATCAATGGCCATCTCGAGCGCCACTTCGCGATCCGGCTCAATCCGGTACTTCGCATTTACCTTCTGCAATCCCACCACCACATCGTTCATGATCAGCAAAGGGTCTTCTTTGCGGGGATTGTCGTCGGTAAGAATCACCAGATCGCTTAGGGCTCCGGCGGCTTCGCCCATCAGCGG